>DAITND010000092.1:0-10091 GCA_036834825.1 Dermatophilaceae bacterium | reverse complement strand
ACCCGACAGTGCAGGTGGCTACCGCAGCCCCCTGCTCGTCGAAGCGACTGCAAAAGGGCGTACCGTCACCATCAGCGGCTTGCTGAGTCTGATTCCTGACGGCTGTGCGAGCAGCTTCACGGCACTCGCCGACGTGAGTCTGAAGGTGCGATTCATCGGAGGCTTGGCCAAAGGGGCAGTTGCAGCACTGGGCACGGATTCGATGCAATACCAGACCAAGGTCCTATATCGCTGGCTCGCCCGAATGGGCCTAGCCACCTGATCAACAGCCTTGAACGCATCGTCGCAGGTCATCGGTTGTGGGCGGTCAGGGTAGTGATGACAATCGCGGTCGCGGCAGTGTGGAGCCGGATGCCGCGGTTCCAGGGGTGGCTCGATGGCTCGTGGCCGCCGCGATCATCGGTCCGCCCTTGGTGGCTCGCCGCACTTGACCGGGCAAGCGGGTCATGGGGTGACGCACACTGAGGCGGGTGACTAGGGACAGACCTGCAGGTCAGTGGCCTGTAGGTGGATGAGTCGGTCGGTACGCCGGGTTCTGTCATCGCGCGCCGTTGCCAGCACGCGACGGACGGTCATCCATCTCGTGTACTCGTTGCCGAGCACCTCTAGCGGTCTACCCGCAAGCTCGGGCGGGCCGCCCTCGAACGCTTGCTGTCTGACCTTGCTTCAGGTGGGGTTTACCTAGCCACTCCAGTCACCTGGAGTGCTGGTGGTCTCTTACACCACCGTTTCACCCTTACCCCGGCGCCTGACCGGCCGAAGCCGGATGGTTCACCGTGGCGGTCTATTTTCTGTGGCACTGTCCCGCGGGTCACCCCGGGTGGCCGTTAGCCATCACCTTGCCCTGCGAAGCCCGGACGTTCCTCGGCGATGTGCGTTGCCCGGAACCCGGGGTCACAGCATCGACGCGACCGTCTGACCGACTCATCCGTGATCCAGCATAGGTCCTCGGACCTCGCAGGTATGCCGCACGGCTGGTCTAAGCGCCGGCCACTGCAATGCCCGTGGTTCTCTGGTCAATGCCCGCCAACAGCGCCTCCAGCACTTGGGCGACCCCATCGTCGTCATTACAGGGACACACCTCATCGACCATGTCGAGAACATCCGGGTGTGCGTTCGCGACACCGAACGACCGGCCCACCCACCTGAGCATGGGCAGATCGTTGGGCATATCACCAAATGCATAGACGTCCGCGGAGTCGATGCCCTGGGCTGTGCACCAGTCCCCCAGCGCGGCGGCTTTGGTCACACCGGCTGCGGTGATCTCCGCGAGCCCTGGGGCGCCCGAGTAGGAGACGACCCCCCGATCGCCGACGAGCTCGTCAACTATCCGGTGAAACTGCAGGGCGGGCACGCCGTCGCACCTGGCCAGAACCTTGCCCGGCAACGGGTCGAGCAGCTCTTCGAGCGTCGCAGCCGAAACGTCCTGGAGTGTCGTGTACTCGTCCAGGAAGTCCCGTTCCCGCCGATAGCCAAGGCGGCTCTCAACGGCAAAGACCACCCCTGGCAATGCGTTTCTCAGGTCAACGGCAATCTTCAAGACGTCTGCGGCCGCTAGACAATGCTCGTCGCGGACCTGTCGGCTGCGAACGTCGTAGACGAACGCCCCGTTGCCACACAGGGCGAGCCCGTGCTCGCCCACGAGATCAGCGAGATCGTGCAGCCACCGTGGTGGTCGCGCAGTCACAAGCACTACCTGGATGCCCGCACGCTCCACGGCGGCCAGTGCAGCCCGCGTCCGCCCAGAACACAGACCATCACTGCGCAACAAGGTGCCGTCAAGGTCTGTGGCTACCAGCCGGACGAGACTCGCTCGCGTCACTACGACCTCACCCACTCTCCTTCTGGAAGCGCACGCTGCACCTGGCCACATCAGCCTCGATGAGCCTAACCGTGACCTCGGCTCCTGCAGAGCACCTTCCCGCCACCGGGGCCAGGATCGTGGGGTCGCTGATCTGCACCAGAGCACCGTCCGAGGCGACGTCAACGATGGAGCCACGGAAGGTCTCACCCACGCGGTGGCGCAAGGTTGCCGCCTTGACGGCATCGGCACACGTACGCTCTACGGCGTCCACCAACCGATCCGAGGCAGTCATGATCTCGGGCATGACGGGCAACCCCTGGCGCACCCAGTCCGGCACCGGGACGTCATGACAGATGGACTCGCAGACCACCAGGGCGAAGCGGTCGACGAGGCGGCGAAGCGGAGCCGTCACGTGTGCATACGGAGCAGCCACGACCGCGTGCATCGTCTGCTCGGGCACCCCACCATCGAAGAAGGAGTAGCCCGCGCCCACTCCGCTGAACAGCCACGTCGCCTCGTGCATCAGCCCCAAATGTCTGGGGTTCGTGCGGTCCAGCGAACGCAACAGCTCGCCATACAACGTCTCCGCGGGCCAGGTGACCCCCAACGCCCGGGCCTGGCGACGGAAGCGCTGGACCACGTGGGGGTCCGGCTCGGGCATCGTGCGCAGGATGCCAACCTCAGCGTGCAGCATCATCTCTGCGGCAGCGATCCCGATCATCAGCGAGATCTGGACGGTCCAGTCCTGCGCGGGCAGGGGTGGACGCAAAGCCATGACGTAGTGGCCGTCCGCGTCGAGGCTGACGTCCTGTTCGGGGATGGGCAGGCTCGCCCCGCCACGGGCCCACTCCATGGCGATCCGTCGTTCGCCGACTTCCTTGAGCATGCTGAGGCGCTCGTCTGCGGTCCCGCGATCCACCGCGTCCTGGACCTGCGAGTAGTCGAACCGGTCCTTACTGCTCACCATGGCCCGATAGACCTCGACCGAGGTGCCCTCGCCATCGGAGTCGAGCTGGATGTCCCAGACGAAGGCGGCGCGAACCTGGTTCGGGAGCAGACTGGCGGCGTCCCGGCTGAGCTGCTCCGGGTAAAGCGGGGTGCAGCGGTCGGGGGCGTAGACGGCCTGCCTTCGCTTGAACGACTCGATGTCGATCTCGCCACCGGGTCTGACGAAGGGGGTGACGTCGGCAATCGCATAACGAACGCGGTACCCCTCACCGGCGCGCTCGATATACATCGCCTGATCAAGGTCTCTGGACGCCCTTGGCCCAACCGTCAGGAACGGCACCGAGGTCTCGTCACGCGAAGGCAGTGATGCTCCGGCGGCCCGCGCACGTGCCTCGGCGATGGCCTCCGGCGGGAAGTCCCCGGGAACCTTGAGCTCGGCGCGCACCGCATCGAACACCTCGCCCAGCTCGGGGTGCTGCGCACCCCAACCACTTTGTTGGCGCTCGTCCGTCACGAGGTTGACCGGTCGCATCGACATGAATCTCACCCTAGCCAGCACTTCGGCGCAAGGCCCGTGCTCGGCTCGCCTACCCTGCATGAGTGCTCATCCTGCTTCCCCCCTCAGAGTCCAAGACCGGGCGTGCCCGGGGCAAGCCCGCCAACCCGGAGCTCGTCTCCTTCCCCGAACTCGCCCCAACCCGCACGGCAGTGGCGCACGCCCTGGCCCGGGTCAGCGCGCAAGCCGACGCCCCGGCCTTGCTGGGAGTCAGCGACAGCCTTCGCACAGACATCGCCCACAACATCGCCCTGGACTCTGCGCCGGCCGTGGCGGTTGCCGACCTTTACACCGGCGTTCTCTATGAGGCCCTCGGCCTCCCCTCGATGGACTCAGCGACCCGACGCCGCGCCAACCGCTGGTTGGTCGTCATCTCAGCCTTGTATGGGGCCCTGCGTCCGACCGACAAGATCCCCCCGTACCGCCTGTCCATGGGCGTAAACCTCGGCGGGATCGGTCCCCTGGCGTCCGCATGGCGCGCTCCTCTCAGCGCCGTGCTCCCGCTCGCAGCACGTCGGGGCGTCATCATCGACTGCCGCTCGAGCACGTATGCCACGGCCTGGGTCCCCGACGGCGATCTCGCCGATCGATGGGTTCAGGTACGTGTCCCGGGCGCCACGCACATGGCCAAGCACACCCGCGGCCTGGTGGCCCGGTACGTGTGCGAGGCAGGCGTTGACGCCAAGACGGTGCAGGCTCTCCACCGGGTCGTGGCCCGCAGATTCGAGACGACGCTGACCGAGCCGGCCCGCCCGGGCCGGCCGTGGATCCTCGACACCCGGGTCCAGTGACCACCGCTCCGGGGGCGGTCCTGACCGACCTGGCGATCCGGGTCGGCCCGGTCCTGATCTTCCTGATCGCCATCACTGTGGTAGCCGAAATCGCCGACGCCGCCGGGGTGTTCGACATTGCCGGACATTGGGCCGCCCGCGCGGGCCACGGCCGCACCTGGGTGTTGTGGCTGCTTATCGTCGTACTCTCGTGCCTGTCGACCATCGTTCTCAGCCTCGACACCACCGCGGTGCTGCTGACCCCGGTGGTGATCGCGGTCGCCCGTCAGCTGCGGCTGAACCCGCTGCCCTTCGCCATGACCACCGTCTGGCTCGCCAACACCGCCTCCCTACTCCTGCCCGTGTCCAACCTAACCAACCTGTTGGCGCTGCACAGGTTCTCGGCTCTGGGACTGGGCTACCCGGGGTACATCTCGCTAGCCCTGTGGCCCGCGATGGCAGCCATCGGGGCCACCGTGGTCGTGCTGGCGGTCATCCACCTGCGCGACCTCCAGGGGCGCTACCGCCCCGAGGCTCCCGCATCACCCCACGACCGGACATTGCTCATCGTGGCCGCATCGGTGTGCATTGGGCTCGGGCCCGCCTTCGTCAGCGGCATCACCCCTGCCATCCCGGCATCGGCTGCGGCTCTCGTCCTGGTCGGCACCCTCCTGGTGCGCAACCCTCCTCTCCTGCGCACAGTCAAGGTCCCCTGGCTCATCGTCGTGGGGGTCAGCGTGTTGTTCGTCACGGTGGACCTCGCGCTGGGACATGGCCTGCGCGACCTGCTCGCCAGCTGGGTCGGCACCGGCAACGGAGTCTCCGACCTGTTGCGCGTCAATGCATTGGGTGCGGGCGCCGCCAACGTGACGAACAACTTACCGGCCTATCTAGCCCTGGAGTCCGTGACCGACAACGACCCGCACCGGCTGATGGCCCTCTTGATCGGGGTCAACGCGGGACCGTTGGTCACCATCTGGGCATCGCTGGCCACGATCCTGTGGAGGGAGCGATGTCGTCGGGCCGAGATCGCGATCTCGCTGTAGCGATTCGCCTGTCAGGGCGCGGTGTGCGCGCTCGCCGCGACCCTCGCCGCAACCGTGGCGCTCGCGCTCGGCTGAAGTCGCAATGATCGACCCTGAGCCAGCGGTAAGTCGGCCTTTGCCACCTCACCGCGCCGGTGACGTCAACTGAGCTCGCCCCTCACCCGAGAGCGCGCTCGAAGTCCTCGACGAGGTCGCGAACGTCCTCGAGGCCTACCGAGACCCGCAGGACGCCGTCCGTGATGCCGACGGCGGCGCGTGCCTGCTGCCCCAGACGCCGGTGCGTGGTCGTGGCCGGGTGCGTGATCATCGACTTCGCGTCGCCCAGGTTGTTCGAGATATCTACAATCTCAAGGGCGTTCATCACCGCGAACGCCTCGTCCTTGCCACCCGACACCTCAAAGGTCACAACCGTCCCACCGCCATACATCTGCGCCCTGGCGAGGTCGTGCTGCGGGTGCGACTCCAGCCACGGATAGATCACGCGCGAGACCTTCGGGTGGGCCTCCAGCGCCCGCGCGAGCTCCAGCGCCGAGGTGGACATCCGGTCAACCCGCAGCGACAGGGTCTCCAGACCCTTGAGCAGCACCCAGGCGTTGAAGGGCGACATCGACGGACCGATATGGCGCATCAGGTTCTTTACCGGGCCATCGATGAATTCAGAGGTCCCCAGGATCGCCCCACCCAGTGTCCGGCCCTGGCCGTCAATGTGTTTGGTCGCCGAATAGACGATGACGTCAGCGCCCTGCTCGAGCGGCTTGGAGAAGACCGGGGTGCCGAAGACGTTGTCCACGACCACCTTTGCGCCCGCGCCATGAGCGAGATCACAAACAGCAGCGATGTCGACGAGCTCCTGCATGGGGTTGCTGGGCGACTCGAAGAACACCGCCGCAGCCGGCTCCGACAGCGCCTCGCGCCACTGGTCGAGGTTGGTCCCATCCACGAAGACGGTCTCCACGCCCCAGCGCGGCAGGATCTCGTCAAGAATCACGAAACAGGAGCCGAAGAGGCCTCGTGAGCTGACAACCCGGTCGCCCTTGCCCAAGAGTGCGGACAGGGCGACAAAGACCGCGGACATGCCGGTCGCCGTAGCGAAGCACGCCTGAGCGCCCTCGAGCAAACGCATCCGCTCCTGGAACATCGCCACCGTTGGGTTGCCATAGCGCGAGTACACGAAGCGGTCGATCTCGTCCTTGAACGCTGCCTCCGCCTCCTGCGCCGAGGCGTAGACGTAGCCCGAGGTCAGGAAAAGACCCTCAGAGGTCTCGTCAAAGGCACTGCGGGCCAGACCGCCGCGAACCGCCAGTGTGTCCGGACGCAGCTCGCTCATCCCTGCCTCCATGGCAGTCCCGCGGCTTTCCACCCCGAGACGGTGCGGTGACCGTCCTGGCCCAGGTGGCCCTCGAAGCCATCAGAGACGTTGTACGCCGGTCCGAGCCCCGCAGCCGTCGCGGCCTTGGCCGCTGCGGCCGATCGCGCACCCGAGCGGCACAGGAAGTAGATGGGGTTGCCCTCGCGCACGCCCGCTTCACGCAGTTGCTCGATGAAGCGCCCGTTCACAGTGCCGTCCGGAAAATGTTGCCATTCAAGGAAGATGACTGACTTGCCGATCTGCGTGAGATCTGGCAGTCCGACGTAGCTCCACTCCGCGTTGGTCCGCACGTCGACCAGGACAGCGTCGGCGTCAGCTTGTAGCTCCACATACGCATCCGAGGGATCTACGTCCCCGGCATAGCTCATGACTGATCGTTGGCCCTGTTGCTCATTCATGAGGCAAGGATTCCACAGTCGAACGTCGGTCAGCGCAGATGGCTGGTGTCGTTGACGAAGGCGACCGACGCGCCGCCATCTGCCCAGACCTCGACCGACGTCAGGGACGCCGGCGCGGTGGCCAGCCGCCAGATGCGCTCGTGCGGAATTCCCAGCACGTGTGCGAGCACCGTTATGATCGGCTTGCGGTGAGTTGCCACGACAACCGTGCCCCCGGCTCCCGTCGCCCGCTCGAACGCGGCCAGCACGCGAACCTCAAGATCGGCATGCGCCTCACCGCCGGGTCGGCAGTAGCGCGGGTCGTTGCGAAACCGAAGTAGCTCCTGCGGATGGCGGTTTGCCAGGTCGCCCACGCTCTCGTCGTCCCAGTCTCCGAAGTTCTGCTCATCCCAGTCGGCGTCGATCTGCGCCCGCACGCCAAGTTCGCCGGCTATCGCGGCACCCGTCTCGACTGCGCGGTGCAGGCTCGAGGTGATCACTCTCGCCGCTGTGTCGCCGATGAACGCACGGACTCCCTCGGCAGCGGCACGGGCCTGACCCCTGCCCCCGGCATTCAGAAAAGGGTTAGAACCTCCCCGCCCGTCAAGCTTGCCCGTAACGGTGAAGTCGGTGACACCATGGCGCACCAGCACGATCCTCGTGGGCTTGCCCGTGTCCGGGTCCAGGACAACGTCAGGGCCGGCGGTGCTGCTGGTCCACTTCACGGACGCGCCGTCCATGGCCGCGTTGGCCAGCGCATCGGCGGCAGAGTTCTCAGCGCGCGGGATCCAGCTGTAGGTCACCGACCCCCCGGCGGCGGTGAGGGCAGCCGCCACCTCGCGGGCCACCAGCGCCAGGCGTCGCAGGTCAGGGGCCTTGATCTTCCAGCGCCCGGTCATCTGTTCGACCAGAAGTTTGGAGTCCAGCCGGACCGAAACTTCGGCGCCGGGGTCGATGTCGAAGGCCGCCGTCAACCCGGCGACCAAGCCCGAGTACTCGGCGACGTTGTTGCTGGCGACTCCCACAGACTCGGCCCGCTCAGCGATCACCTCACCGGAGGCCGCATCGCGCACCAGCGCGCCGTAGCCAGCCTCGCCAGGGTTGCCGCGTGATCCGCCATCTGCTTCGACCACGAGTCGACGTCCGCCCACGACGCCTCCTCAGATACCAGACTCGGCGGTACGGATCAGGATGCGGCGGCACTCCTCGCAGCGAAGCACCTCGTCCGGCGCGGCAGCCGTGAACCTGTTGATGTCCACCTGGTTGAGCTCCAGGTTGCATCCCTCACAACGGCGATGACGCAGCGCCGCCGCCCCGATGCCGCCACTGGACGCGCGGATCTTCTCGTAGAGGGCCACGAGCTCATCGCCCACGCCGGCGACGACGTCGGCCCGGGAACGAACGATCTGTTCGACTTCGGCGTCCAGCTCGGAAACTGCCTTGTCGCGCACTGCCTTCAACCCGTCAGCTCGGGCGGTCATCCCGATGCTGGCGGCCTCGAGCCTGCTGACCTCAGCGGCCAGACCTTCGGCGCGCTCCATCACCTCGAGCTCGACGTCCTCGAGGGCGGACTGGCGCCGAGCGAGCGAGTCGACCTCGTGCTGCAGGGCCTGCATGTCCTTCGCGGTTCCCTGACCTGCGTCCATCCGAGCCTGGTTGCGTGTGGTGCGTTCGCGCACAAGCTGTACGTCGGTGTCGGCCTTGGTGATCTCGCGCTGGACATCCTGCAGGGCCGTTCGGGCCCGGACCAGATCATCGTTCAGGACGGACAGCTCAGCGTCAAGAACGCGCAGCTGGGCAAGCTCGGGCAGGGTTGCCTTGCGATGCGCGATCTGGTCCAGTCGCGTGTCCAGCCCCTGCAGGTCCAGCAAACGCCACTGGCGGCTCGTATCGGCTTTCAGGACGTACCTCCGGTGTTGTCGCTCGTGGCGGCTCCGATCACGAAGTCCCACGGGTCAGTGCGCAGTGTGCAGATGTGAGTGTTCAAACTAGTACCTCGTCCGGCCAGAGCGCGCAGCAACTCCGAACGCACACTCGGCAGCCACAGCCACTCGCTCGCCCAGTGGCCGGCATCAACGAGGTATGGCGTGCCCCCACGAGCCTCTTCACGGGCCTCCAGCACCGGGTGATGACGCAGATCCGCGGTGACGTAGACGTCGGCTCCGCTGGCCCGCACGGCATCGAAGCAGTCGTCGCCCGATCCCCCGACCACCGCCACTCGAGACACCAGTGCCTCGGCCGGACCCGCCACCCGGATCCCGCCCACGGCCTTCGGGAGCACCATGCTCAGCTGCTGCACGAACTCGCGCAACGTGACCTTCAGGGCCAGCGAGCCGACCCGGCCATGGCCCATACCGTCAACGACCTGCAGAGGTTGCACGTCGACCAGAGCGCACGCGCTGGCGAGGGCATCACACACCCCGGGTGAGGCCACATCGGCATTGGTGTGCGCGATATACAGGGCAATGTCGTTCACGATCAAGGCGGTGACCGACGCGCCTTTGGCGCTGGTGGTGGCCACACTGTGCACCCCGCGCAACAGGAGCGGATGGTGAGTGATCAACAGGTCTGCGCCAGCGACCCGTGCTTCCTCGATCACTGCGAGCGTGGGATCGACGGCGAAGTGGACTGTCGAGACCGACTGATCCAGGTCACCGCTCACCAGTCCGACGCGGTCCCATGACGATGCGGTATGTGGCGGATATATGCGCTCGAGCGCGGCCACGACCTCGCGCAGGGGAAGGGGGATCACATGGCAAATATATCGTTGCCACTCCTCAATTCACTCTCTGATGCGTTGGGCGCGGGGCCGGCCTTTGTTCCCGGTGGGGTAGAGCAGGACGGTTTCTTGGATGCCGGCCAGGTTGGCCAGTAGCTCCCGGACGCTGAGGTCCAGTCCGACAGAACGCCCGGAAGGGCGTTAAACAGCCCGCGAGGTCTGGGAGAACCAGGGTGCGTCAGACGGGTCGCACATCCTCGCGGGCTGCGGTGCCTGCATGAAGTGCTGTCACCAGACTTCGCCCGGTTGCCGATTGCCCGAGAAGGCGGTCGGCGACGGCTGGGCTAGTGCGCAGTCACCTCACACGTCCTTTGGTTGTTCACTAGGCCAACCACCTCCTTCCATGTGCACTTATAAGGGTAGATCGGTAGATGCCCTCTCGCAACAGGTGGGTCTGCTTGCCGACGTTGGTCGGTTCGACAGGCAACCCACAGAATGCAAC
>DAITND010000091.1:0-10154 GCA_036834825.1 Dermatophilaceae bacterium | reverse complement strand
ATGGCAGCGGTGTACCCAGCCGGACCAGAACCAATGATGATGACCTCACGAACCTCAGCACTCATGGCTCACCTCATTCTTCCTTCGTGGCTCACGCTTGACTTGTCCCTTGAGTGTCGGGTCGGATGTCGGTGGTGCTCTGCTCTCAACCGATCCTACGGTGGGATTGTTCCACGTGGACCACGGCCCGAGGGGTTGCGACCGACAACCCTGCGGGTCATTCAGGGCAGCGGGGTGGCCGGGCGCAATACCGCCGCGTCTGTGCCTGAGCACTGACGCCCCACGGCATACGCCATTGGTACGCCATTGGAGGTGGCCACGATGATCATGGCGGGCTGTCCCTCGTAGAAAGCGACGTCCGCCCGGACCACCTGAGCTCCGGCGGCGCCGATAGCGCTCAGGCACTCCCTCAGTCCAACAGTCGTGCCAGCAGGACCGACGCTGGATGACTGCGCAGTCTGCGGCTGGATCGGGCCGAGTGTTGAGTGGCGCAGCGTCTCGGCCTGCGTCACGAAGTCCGCTTGGGTGTATCGGGTCCCGGACTGACCGATCTCAACGAGCGATGGGGTCGTGGCGCGGCCGGCCAGGGGCGGGGCCTTGTCAGCCGCGGTCGGCGGAACGCCGGCGCTGGTCTCTCCCGCGCCGGCAGTGCTGGCGACCGTTGCGCTGCTGGTGATCGTGTTGTTCTGATGTGACGTGAACATGTTGCTTCCGACAACTGCGATGACGGCAACGGCGGCTGCCGCGCCGGCTATCGCGAACAGGAGCCGCGCGCGACGACGTCGTGCGGTGGCCAGCAGTGGGGTCACCGAGGCGCCCGAGAACGAGGTGGCGCGCTGAGCCTGCTCGGCGGCCAGACTGGCGTTGATCCTGTCGACGAGGTGCTTCGGCATGGGGTCGGGGTCGGGCAGTGAGGAGAGCAGGGCACGAACACCTGTCGGATCGTCATCGCGGGTTGGCTCTGAGCTACTAGGGATGTGGGGCCTGATCAGGGTGTTCACCTCGATGCTGGTTCGCGAAACGGTCGGTGGGGTTAGCCTCTGTGCTGCCTGACGGGCATGTCGGGGATCTGTTAAACAATGAATACGCCGACGTGGGTATGACGTCAGGGAGTGGCCATTGGTTCCTTAGGAGTGGGAGTGATGGACGTGTCTGATGGCACGGACAGTCCGAGCAGCGGCACCATCGCGGCTCTCCCGCGCGCACATCGTGACTTGATGGTGCCCTCGGCGACATCCAGGATGCTGGCCGCCTCGGCGATCTTGAGCCCATGCATGTCGACCAGGATCAGCGCCATCCGCTGGCTCTCGGGCAGCTGCTCCAACGCCGCCTGGATGTCGAGCCTGACGTCGACGCTGTGCTGGTGGTCGTGGGTATCAGCCAGGATGCTCAGGTCGGCGTCGGGCAGATGCACGACAGGCTTGATTCGGCGCAGTCGGTCCAGGCAGGAGTTGACCACGATCCGGTGAAGCCATGTCGTGACTGCGGCTTCGCCCCGGAAGGAGTCGGCACCCCGCAAGGCCGCGATGAACGCTTCTTGTACGGCATCGGCGGCCAACTCCGGGTCATGGGTGGTCCGCAGGGCCAAAGCCCACATCTGATCACGGTGGCGTCGAAAGATCTCACCGAAAGCGTCGGGGTCGCCCGAGCAGTGTGCCGAGAGCAGCTCGCGGTCGGGCAGCTCGCGCAGGTTGTCCAGGCGCGACATCTGTTGTGCACTCAGTTGAGTGCGATCTCCGAGATCGAGGCGCCGAACTGACCGCCGTCCGGGGCCAGCGCGGTGAACCAGACGATGATGAACTGCGATTCTGGCATGACTTTGCTGGCCTTGAGCTCGACCCGTCCGGTGGCCGCACCGGCGGTCCCGATCACGGTGGCACCTTGAAGGTTTGGACCTGTTGCGGCATAGACCGTGACGTCCAGTGGTCCGTTGGCAAGGTCGATGGTGACCTTATGGACCGACGTCGGCTGGCCGAGGTCCAGGATCAGCCCCACGCCCTTCTTCAGGTTGCCGAACTGGGGCGTGGCGTAGAGCTCGGAGGTCCACGTCGTCGCAGGGTTGCCGTCGTAGACCTTGGCTGCCTGGGAGTTGTTCTCCCTCTGGTCGCCTTGAGGGTCGAAACCAGTGGCCGACAGGATCGCGATCGGTCCACCCGCCGTCGTCGCGGCCTGTGGTGCCGGCGAGGCGGGCACGGTGACCGCTGGAGCACTCACGGTCACCGTGCGCCTAGCCGTGGGTTTGTTCGGGCTCGGGGCGCTGCCCGGGCCAAGCAGGCCGCGGTATCCAACGAACAGTGCCCCAACCACGAACGCGGCCATGATCAGCATGACCATCTTGGACTGGCCACGGCTGGGAGGCAGTGCCGTGGATGCAGGGAGCAGCGGCAGGGGGGGCCCGATATCGTCTTTGCTCGTGAGTCCCACAGGCAACTTCATCTGGTCATTGCTGCGGCCGGAGGTGGTTCGGGCTCTCTTGTCTCCTGCTGCCCTGGCGAAGGAACTCAGTTTGCCACCGACCACGCCAGCCGCCGTACCCGCACTGGCAACGGCAGTCCCGAACGCTTTGGTGGTGGCCGCACCTGCTGCGGCCGCCTTGGCGCCGACAGCGGGTATGACCGCCGATCCCACGCCGTCAGGCTGGGGTGAAGGCTCTGTCGGCCCCGCCTGCTGAGCAGACTCGGTTTGCCTCGCCGGCTCTTGCGGCCCATGCGACGGGCCCTGGGATGGAAGGTCCTTGGTCGAGATGGCGATTGTCGGCTCTGTCCCCTTCGCGATGACCGGAACGGCGACTGGGACAACGTCGGAGGCGTCATCCGATTTGGGCAGGTGCAGGACGACGGTAGGGTCGACTCCGGCGCGGTGGACCCGTGCACGCGGCCACGGGGCGATCCGGTTGGCGAAGTCCCTGGGCGTCAATGGACCGTTGCCCTCGGTGAGCGTCATGCCACACAAGGCATCAAGATCACCCGGGACGCCCGCAACGATCTCGGAGGGTGCAACAACACCATCGATTAGCCGCGGGGCTGCCTCGACGCCAGAGACCTCTTCGTCTAGCGGCCAGCGACTCGTCAGGGCGGCATACAGGATTGCGACGAGGCTCAGGGCGTCTCGACGCAATGCAGTGCCCGCGTTCGGCTCCTGCTCATCGGGCCAATCCATCGCCGCGGCGACAGCCACACCGCTGACCCTGATCGCGCCGTCGGGGTCGACCAGGACGTTGTGGGGAGTCAGTCGAAGGTGGTGAAGACCGCGCTGGCCGGCCGCTTCCAGGCTTTTGGCGGTCTCACCCGCGACTCGGCGGGCTTCCTCGGCGGGCAGGGGTCCCTGGAGCAGGATCGTGGCCAGAGACTCTGATCCGCTTCTTGCGTCCTCGACGATGAAAGAGCTGTCGTTCTCGGTGCCAACGTCGAGGATGCGGACCAGTCTGGCGTCGTCAACCCCGGCTGCTCGCCGGGCTGCGTCAAGGACACCGGCGCAGTTGGGGTGTGTGGCGCCGACGACGGTGAGCGCGACTTCCCGCTTGAGCGTGGCGTCGACGGCGGACCAGCGCTCGAGGTCGGGACCGTGCGACAGGCGGCGGCGAAGGGCATAGCGACCCCCGAGGACCGTGCCTGGGCCTACGCCTTGCACCCCTGCTCCTGTCTGTGTCCATCACCATCGCGGTTCATCGTCATCACGTGAGTCTTCATCCTAGGGTGCCGCTCAGCGCTTGGGCAGGGCTCTTCGCAGGCGTTCCACAACCGGCCCGAACAGGTCGTCGATCTCGTGAACGTGAAGCCTGCGGGCCACAAGTACATAGATTCCGGCGAATACGAAACCGCCGGCCACCAAACTAACAGGGCTGTACAACTTCCCTTCGACGACATGCCCGAGAGCAAGCTGCACGAGGATGGCGCCGGCGCCGGCAACCACAGACGCGGCACCGAGTCGAACGTAGGTTCGGGTCACCTCGCTCATCGGCAGCCTGTCGAGTCGCCGTCGGACAAGGACCAGTCCGATGGCCATGCCGGCGAAATTGCTGAGGGCCTGACCGGCGCCCACTCCAACGGCGATCCAGCGCAGGGGAAGTAACAAACTGGCGAGGTTGGCCAGCGTCGCGATGACTGTGACCACGACTTGCAGCCTGAACGGTGTCTTGGCGTCTTCGAATGCATAGAACGTCCTCTGAAGCAGGAACAGGACGCCGAACGGCACGAGACCGACCATCATCGCCATCATGACCGTGGCAATGCCCCGGGTACTCGCCGCGCTGTTGCCTGCAAAAAGGGTGGCTGTCGCGGCGAAGCCCAGGGCGAAGGCACCCACGGTGGCCGGGACGGTGGCGACTGCGGTCAGTCGCATGCCTCTGTCAACGTCGGCACGGACCTCGCCGAGGTTGCCTGCTCCAGCGGCCCTGGACATCCTGGTGAACAGAGCGGTGACCAGCGAGACCGTCACCAGTGAATGCGGGAGCATGAAGATCAGGAAGGCGTTGGTGTACGAGATCTTGCCCGGCACGTCCAGGCCCGCCGAGCTCCCCGCCTGGCCAGCGTAGGTCAGGACCTTGGAAGTGATGACGAAACCCGCCGATGTGACACCCAGGGCGCCGAACGTCCACAGGGCGACTGTGGACGCCGTGCGCAGACCGACTCCGCGAACGCCCCACCGTGGCGTGAACCGGAACCCCGATCGCCACAGTGGTACAACGAGCACCAGAGCCTGGGCGGCGATTCCCGCCGTGGCGCTTCCGCCGAGCACCCAGACCATCGGGGAGGTCCAGTTCGTGACGGCAGTCTGATGTGGGTACTGCGCCAGGAAGAAAGCCATCCCGCCGATCGCCACGATGTTCGCCACGACGGGGGCCCACATGTATGCCGCGAAGTGGTTGCGGGCGTTGAGCACGTTGCCCAGGAGTGTGTAGAGCCCGTAGAAGAAGATCTGTGGCATGCAGATCAGGGCGAAGGCCGTACTCAGCGACCGCACGTCCGGGGTCCACGCCGAGCTGTAGAGCCTGACAAGCAGTCCTGCGCCCAGTGTGAAGACGACTGCTATGACCGCGATGCCGGTGATCGAGATGGTGAGCAGGCGGTCGACGTACTCGCGTCCACCGTCGGCATGGTTGGCCGCGCGAGTGATCTGCGGGACCAGGACCGCGTTGATGACGCCACCTGCAAGCAGGAGATAGATGATGTTCGGCAGGGTGTTGGCCACGTCCCAGGCGTCACCCGCCAGCATGGTCCCGACGACCGCCAGCTGCATCGAGGCTCGCACCACCCCCAGGACTCGCGAGGCGATGATGCCGGATGCCATGCCGGCTGTGGAGCGAGCCAGGCTGGCCTCAGGAGCACCCTGCGGAACAGACGAACGTGGCGACAGTGGCAAGGATGAACCCGCTGGAATGGATGAACCGGGCAGGAAGGGCAAGCCCGGTGGAACAGGCGAGTCGTTGTCGATGGACTCAGTCATTGAGTGCAGGCTCCTGCGCGTCGGGGTGAGAGGCGCGGGTGGATCCGCGACGAAGCGATCGTTGGGTGCCGAACACGAGAACGAGGCCGGCCAGTGCGCCAAGGACCCAGTAGATCCAGGCGGCAGGGGGTTGCACATGTACGTCGACGCTGGCGTCCTGCCCCAGGGGGGTGCCGTTTGGGGTGGTCAGGACGGCGTTCACGTTGACCAGCCCGGCCGCGATCGAGGTGACCTGCAGTGGGACATTGGCGCGGCTCTTCGCGCCGATCTTCATCGGTCCGGGCTGTCGCTCTATCCGGAGCCGGGGCTGGGCCGGGGTCAGGGTCAGGTGCACGTCGTGGATCGGAACGGCGAGGTCGTTGACCACGGTGACCTGCATGACACCTTGGTCGGCGAAAAAATTCACCGAGCTCGGCGCCACCCTCACGTTACGGCTGACAGCGTTGATCGCTGCCGTCGTGTTGGTGTCGATGGTGGTGAAGCCCTCTGGGTGGTCACGCCAACGGGCGGACAGCTCCTGCACCTGGGCGTCGGTCCACGTGTCCGCAAACAGACGTCCGTCGCCCAGGATGCTGGCGATGCCGGCGATGTCAGACAGCGTGCCCGGGATGGTAGCGAGCTGGCCCGAGGTCAAGGGGGACGTGCCTGGGTTCAGCGGATCCGGAGCCGTCGGATTGGCGGTTGGCACAGGGGACGAGGTTGGCGTCCCCCTCGCGCCCTGGCCGGGGACTTCCGGGGACAGCTTCTCACTGACTGACAGGAGCTGGCCGGTCGTCGCCGAGGTCAGCCACGGGGCGTTGGCGACGGCGGCGAAGAGGGATCGGAGCACGGTGGGGTCACCCGCGAACGTCCTGGGTTCGGCGACCAGCACTGATCGGTTTCGAGTACCTGGCCGCTCACCGAGCAGGGCCATCGAGTCGGCGAGGAATCGCTGAATGGTGATGGCGCCGGTGGCCCTGGAGGAGGTCTCGGCGACCGTCCTGCTCAGGGGTTCGTCGTAGGCCAGCAGCGGCAGCCCGCTGCTGGCTTTGCGGCTCGCGTTGGCGGTGGCGTTGCGGGTGTTCAGGGTCGAGGCGGAGGTCACCGCGGCCGCCAGTCCGGGAGAGGCGAAAGCGCGCCGCAACAGGGTCTGGCTCTGCAGGGTCAGCGTCTCCCCGAGGGGCCACGCGATGTCGGCGCGGGCCGGGCCCACGGCTACGTCCAGGGTGGAGGGGTGGCTGATGACGGAGTTGAGGACCTGGTTACCGGATGGGAGTGGGAGCAGCGCGGCGAGGTCGGGATCGGCATACGGGAGGGACCAGAGAGTGTGCCTGGGCGCGGCTGCCTTGAGCCGCGCCGCCAGCGCAGTGGTTGCCTCGGTTACTGGATCCGGAATCGCAGTGTGCCCCGGCGCCGCCGACTGCGAGGCGCTCGGGGTCGGCTCCGCAGATGCGTCCACGCCGGGGGGCGTCTCCTGCGGACCCAGAATTGCCGGATCGATCGCCCAGGTGACATTCGCGTCCTCGGTGCCCTGGATCAACCGGACCAGACGTGACCCAGGCCCGATGGCCCTGGTCCATGCAGCGGTACGGGCGGGGCTGACCGGCCCGTGAAGGGCAGGGTCGGGATCGAGCGTGAGGGGCACGAGCCAGGCGATGGACAACGGTTCGAACGCCTTGATCGAGGCCAGTGTGGGCAGGAACGTGTGCACGTCACCAGATTGTTGTGTCCCTGTGGACGTTGTCCCGGTGACCTCGACACGCAGCGGCAGGATGGCGAAGGACTGAGAATGGCTGATCGCGTCCGCCGGGATGGTGAGGGTGAACACGGCGACGGCGCCCGGCCCGAGGGTTTTGCCCAGTGAGGTCTGTGCGACGTTCTCGAGGGTCTGCTCAGCGGTGGTGGTAGCCCAGTTGGATACCGCTTGGCGACTGGTCAGAGAGCTCTGACCGATGAGTGCAAGTGCCACCGGCGAGGCGATCGCGACACCGCCGGAGTTACGGACGCTTCCGGTGATCCTGATCCGAGTTCTGGGGACCGCAACCGTCGGCGTGACGGTCGCCAGAGTGACCGTCAGGGGCTGGGTGGGGGCGACCATGGGGGTCCTGACCGGAACAACGGCCACCGCGGTGGAAGCGCTGGCTGCGCGCATCGGTGAGAGCGGCAGCACCGAGATCGCAAGAAGTGGGATCGCCAGCAGGGTGGCTGAGCTGGTCCGTCGACGCCCCTGCCCGAGGATCTTGCGTCCGGTCACGTCGCGCCCGCCAGGCGTTCCCAGGCGACTTGGGCTATCCGCTGCTCATTGGGGAAGGTGAGGTGTTGCTGAACATCACCGAGGGGGAACCATGCCACATCGATGGCCTCAGCGTCGGGATCGCCCTCGATACTCAGCGCACCTCCGGTGGCTTCGAGAAGGTAGTGGTGGACGATCTTGTGGACCCGCATGCCTGAGGCGGAGAACCAGTAGTCGATGGTGCCGAGCGAGGCCAGGACCCGGCCGACGATCCCGGTCTCTTCGGCCACCTCGCGCACGGCGGTCTGCTCAAGGGTCTCGTTGCTCTCGACATGCCCCTTGGGCAGGCACCATTCGACCCGGCCGGCACGGTTGCGACGTGCGATGACCGCGATCTGTGCGACCCCGTTGTCCACACCGATGATCACCCCTCCCGCAGAGATCTCCTCCACCTCCGGCAGCCGGTGTGGCAGCTGGGTCGGCCGCGGGGGGGACGAAGTCATTACATAACTGTAGCCAGCCCCGGCGGCAACCCCAGTCGGGCTCGTCGATGGACGGCAACGGCGTAGGGCGCGTCAATGTCACCTACGCTTGGCTCTCGTGGCTGCCTCCGATCCGACCAGTGCCCTCCTTCGTGAGGCCGTGCGTCGGTTGGCTCCGGTCCTGCCGCTGCTGACCGACCTGGGCTCCCGGTTTGTCGACGCCGGTCATGAGATTGCCTTGGTGGGCGGGCCTGTGCGCGACGCCTTCCTGGGTCGGGTGTCGCCAGACTTGGACCTGACCACGTCTGCCGGACCGGATCAGACCGAGGCGATCCTGGCCGGCTGGGCGGAAGCCAACTGGGACGTGGGTCGGGCCTTCGGCACAATCGGTGCCCGCAAGGACAACCACGTCATCGAGGTGACGACGTATCGTGCGGATGCATATGACCACATCAGTCGAAAGCCGGTGGTCGCCTTCGGCGACAACTTGCCGGACGATCTGGCCCGCCGTGACTTCGCGATTAACGCCATGGCCATGCGACTTCCTTCGCTGGAGTTCGTGGACCCCTTTGACGGACTTGCCGATCTGGAGCACCAGATCTTGCGCACGCCCGCCGCACCCGAGGTGTCCTTCGCGGACGACCCCCTGCGGATGATGCGGGCGGCACGCTTCGTGTCCCAGCTGGGATTCACAGCGGAGCCCGGGGTCGTTGCGGCGATGACGGAGATGGCATCGTCGCTGGAGATCGTGTCGGCAGAGAGGGTCCGCGACGAGTTCGTCAAACTCATCATGGGCCCTGCGCCACGTCAGGGACTCGGGCTCTTCGTCGAGACAGGCCTGGCCGACTACATCCTGCCCGAGCTGCCGGCACTTAAGCTCGAGGTGGACGAGCACCACCGACACAAGGACGTCTACGAGCACACGCTGATTGTGCTCGAGCAGGCGATCGCCCTGGAGGGACCTGCTGAAGGGCCGGCCTCGTCCGTGCCTGGACCTGACCTGGTTCTGCGCCTTGCCGCGCTCATGCATGACATCGGCAAGCCCGCCACGCGCCGTTTCGAGGACGGCGACGGAACGGGTGGCGTGAGCTTCCATCATCACGAGGTCGTCGGTGCCAAGATGACCGTGCGCCGGATGAAGGCGATGCGTTTCGACAAGGACACCATCAAGGCGGTGTCCCGTCTCGTCGAGTTGCACCTGCGCTTCCATGGTTACGGCGATGGTGAGTGGACCGACTCAGCCGTGCGCCGTTATGTCACCGATGCCGGACCCCTGTTGCCGCGGCTGCACCGCCTGACCCGTTCAGACTGCACGACGCGCAATGTGCGCAAGGCGCGCAACCTGTCGCGTATCTACGACGACCTCGAGACCCGTATTGCCCGACTGCTGGAGCAGGAGCAGCTCGACGCCGTCCGTCCCGAGCTGGACGGCAACGAGATCGCAAAGGTCCTCGGGATCACTCCCGGACCGGTGTTGGGCCGCGCGTACAAGCACCTGCTTGCCGTTCGCATGGACCAGGGTCCCATCGGTCGCGAGGCGGCGGTCGAGGCCCTGAAGGCTTGGTGGGCGAAACAGCCAGAGTCGAGCATCGCGACTGAGCCGGTCCTGCCTCAAGCCAGACCGGGCACACGCAGTGAGACTGGGGATAAGTAGTCAGACTGTGGCCAAATCCCGGCGGTCTGCACAGGGCCATGCTGTGCATAACCACGTGGGTTGTCTGCTGGTTCGTGCGAGCATGTCGACGGCGGCCAACTCTAGCCCCCTGACCGCCTGCACCCGGCCGGGTGTGCGAACCAGCCGCGTTGGACGTCGGTCACGTCCAACCTGAAACACAGCCCGTACCGACGCACCCCTGGCGTCGGCGTGGCGGTCATCTCGGGCACAGACACCCCTGTGCGGAACCCTGGGACAACGCCTCTGGGTCAACGCTCACGTAGGGGGGACCTACCTAGGTGGGTGGCTGGTGCCGAACGGGTGTCTACGGGGCTGGAGTGATCGATTCGGGCGGCCGTGA
>DAITND010000090.1:0-10239 GCA_036834825.1 Dermatophilaceae bacterium | reverse complement strand
GTCAAAACTCGCCCTGAACACTCACGAATTATGACGCCGTGTCTGGAGTCCTGGTGGTTTCGGCCCCTGCCTCCAGCGTCTCGATCCCGACCGTCCTTGCGGGCACGGTTGTCGGCATCGGCGGCCTGGACACCTCCAACCGGAAGAAGCCCTCGCATGTCGGCGGCCCGGAGTCTGCGAAGCGCGTGGCCACCGCCACGACGTCCGTGGCCAGGCCGAGCGACGTCCTGCCACCACCGGACCTCGTGTTCAGGAACGGAACGCCGTGCTCGGCGTTCTACGGCCAGAAGGCGGCGAACACGTTCCCGTAGGTGCTGGCGGACCCGCTGACCTATGCACCTTGCGGTTACAAGCCGCCGCAGCTGCGCGGCGCCTACGGGATCGACAACTCCCTCAAAGCCGGCTACGACGGCCGCGGGGCCACCGTTGCTGTCGTCGATGCCTACGCCTCGGCGACGATCCTGGCCGACGCGCAGACGTACGCCAGGCGCAACGACTCGCAGCACCCTCTGCGCAGCTACCAGTTCGGCCAGTCGTTGCCCGCCACCTATACGGATACTCATTCGTGTGGCGCCAGTGGCTGGTACGGCGAGGAGACGCTGGATGTCGAGGCCGTGCACGCCATGGCACCGGCGGCCAACATCCTGTACGTCGGCGCCTCGAGCTGCTACGACACCGACCTCAACGCGGCCGTCAACACCGTCGTCGACAACAGCCTCACGCAGGTCATCACCAACTCCTACGGAGATGTTGGTGAGCAGATACCAGCCTCTGACGTGGCCGAAGCGCACCAGACCTTCATCCAGGCCGCAGCCCAGGGCATCAGCGTCCTCTTCTCCTCTGGCGACAGCGGCGACGAGATCGCCAACACCGGAAGCCGCCAGGTCGACTGGTCCGCCTCGGACCCGTTCGTCACGGCGGTCGGCGGCACCTCACTTGCCGTCGGTAGGAACACCGACTACCTCTTCGAGCAGGGTTGGGGCACCGGCAGGTCCAACCTGGTCAAGGGTCTGTGGGATCCGGCCACACCCTCCTACCTGTATGGCGGCGGCGGCGGCACGAGCCAGCTGTTCAAGCAGCCCAATTACCAGAAGAAGGTCGTCCCCAACTCAATCTCGAACTACTTCGGTCAGGGTGCACACCGCGCCGTGCCCGATGTGGGCATGGTGGGTGATCCGAACACCGGTTTCCTGGTCGGACAGAGCCAGAACTTCCCCGACGGCTCGATCCACTACAGCGAGTATCGGATCGGCGGCACCAGCCTCTCGAGCCCGCTGTTCGCCGGCGTCGTCGCGGTTGCCGACCAGGTGAACGGTGACTCACTCGGATTCCTCAACCCGAAGATCTACAAGCTTGCCGGGTCGAGCGCCTTCCGGGACGTCAAACACGGCCAGGGGGTCACCGACGGCGTGGTGCGGGTCGACTTCGTCAATGGCTACGACGCCACTGGCGGACTGAGGACGTCATTGCGCACGCTCAACCAGACGGGCACCATCTTCACCCGGACCGGCTACGACGACGTGACTGGCGTCGGCAGCCCGAACGGCTTGTCCTTCCTGCTCTCCATGGCTCGTGGGCGGTAGCAACCTGGACGGACAGCTCGGTGGGGTCGGTCCCTGTGGCCGGCCCCAGCGAGGGTTTAAGCCCTCCTCAGTGTTGGGCCGCCCGAGGTAACGATTCCGCATAAACGACAGGCGAAACCGCCAGATGACCTACGACCTGGGGTGGCCCTGCGAGTATCATCCGTTCCACCGTGCGGCCACAGGTTGTGCGCAACGTCCCGAAGAGGAGAGCACGAGATGAAACGCTCGAAGAAGCTCGCGCCAGTGGCAGTGCTGGGGGCTATCGCCCTGGCGCTCACTGCGTGTAGCAGCTCAACCACTACCACTACCACCACCGCCAGTGGCCCGGCTGCCAGTGGCCTGGCCGGCCGTGGTCCGATCACCTACGTCCAGGGCAAGGACAACAGCAACGTTGTCAAGCCGCTGGTCGAGAGGTGGAACGCGGCGCACCCGACGGAGAAGGTGACTTTCAAGGAGCAGACCGACCAGGCCGACCAGCAGCACGATGACCTGGTTCAGAACTTCCAGACCAAGAACCCCAACTACGACGTGATGAGCGTCGACGTCATCTGGACTGCAGAGTTCGCCGCCAAGGGATGGCTGCAGCCGTTGACGGGCAAGCAGCTGATCGACACTTCCTTGATGCTGCCTGCCACTGTCAAGACGGCGACCTACAAAGGCGTGATGTACGCCGCTCCCGTCTCCACCGATGGCGGCATCTTGTACTACCGCAAGGACCTTGTTCCGACGCCGCCCAAGACGTGGGCCGAGATGATGAGCATGTGCTCGATCGCCAAGGCCAAGAAGATCGGCTGCTATGCGGGTCAGTACTTCAAGTACGAGGGTCTGACGGTGAACGTGGCCGAGGCCATCAACTCGGCCGGCGGCACGATCGTCGGCGCCGACGGCAAGCCGACGGTCACCTCGCCCGAGGCCAAGAAGGGCCTGCAGAACCTGGTGACTGCCTATGCCGACGGGAGCATCCCGAAGGAAGGCATCACGTTCAAGGAGGAGGAGGGACGCCTGGCGTTTGAGAACGGCAACCTTCTGTTCCTGCGCAACTGGCCTTACGTGTACAACCTGGCCAAGACCGACGGTTCGTCCAAGGTGAAGACCACCTTTGGCATGGCGGCACTTCCTGGTGCCTCCGGTCCGGGCGCATCCTCTCTCGGTGGTCACAACGCGGCTATCAGCGTGTACTCCAAGAACAAGGCCACGGCGGCTGACTTCCTGAAGTTCCTGACCACCACAGAACAGCAGAAGGCGTTCGTGACGCAGGGATCCCTGGCCCCGGTGCTGACAGCGCTGTATGACGACCCCGCGCTCGTGGCGAAGTTCCCTTACCTGACGACATTGAAGGCCTCGCTGCAGAATGCTGTTCCTCGTCCGGTCACCCCGTTCTACCCGGCCGTATCGAAGGCTGTTCAGGACAATGCCTATGCAGCCATCAAGGGTGAAGTGCCGGTGGACACTGCACTGGCCAACATGCAGAAGGCCATCCAGGCTGCTGGCGGCCAGTGAGCTCAGCCGAGTGATCTCAGCTCAGTGATCTCACTGAGTGGTCTCGGCACTGCTGTGACTGCGGTGGGTGGGCTCCGGCCCACCCACCGCGGCAGATCCACGAATTCAGACACAGAGGGCGACCAAGCCCCGGCGGCAAGGAGTGGGCATGTCTACTGAACCGCAGCCCGGGTTGGCGGCCAAGACCGACCAACCCGGTTCGGGCCACGACGAGAAGAAGGTTGCTCACCGCAAGGAGGCAACCCAGGGCCGAGCCGCATCGATGCTGATCGCCCCGACCATCATTGTGTTGAGCATTGTCATTCTCTATCCGGTCGTCCTTGCTGTGATCCAGTCCTTCCAGAAGGACGCCGGGCTGGACCCCAAGACCGGCTTGTTCGTGGCCGGCGGGTTTGCCGGGTTCTCGAACTACACGCACTGGATCCTGCAGCAGTGCACCGCCAGCGGGGTCACAGTCCCGTGCCCACCGGGGAATCTGGGTGCGCAGTTCTGGAGCTCCATCGGTACCACGTTCTTCTTCGCTGTCGCGACCGTGATTCTCGAGACAGCGCTCGGGTTCGGGATGGCGGTCATCATGGCCCGCACCTTCCGCGGCCGGGGTCTGCTTCGGGCCTCGGTCCTGGTGCCATGGGCCATCCCGACGGCGGTCACCGCCAAGCTGTGGTTCTTCATCTTCGCCTTCGAAGGCATCGCCAACAAAATCTTCGGCACCTCGATCCTGTGGAGCGGGAGTGCGAACCCTGCCCGGGCGGGGATCATCATCGCCGACGTGTGGAAGACGACGCCGTTCATGGCACTGCTGATTCTTGCCGGCCTGCAGATAATCCCCGGAGACGTCTATGAAGCCGCCAAGGTGGACGGAGTGACGGCCTGGCAACGATTCGTACACATCACCCTGCCGCTGGTGAAGCCGGCGCTGCTGGTCGCGATCCTGTTCCGCACCCTTGATGCTCTTCGTATGTACGACCTGCCCCAGATCATGACCGGGGGTGCGAACAACACCACCACCCTGTCGATTCTCGTTGTCCAGGAGATCAGGCAAGGGAAGTTCAACAGCGCTTCTGCCCTGTCGACCATCACGTTCATCGTCATCTTCCTGGTTGCTCTCATCTTCGTGAAGTTCCTCGGAATCAACGCCGTTGAAACGACCACCGTGAGCGGGAAGGGGAAGGCCAAATGACCACCGCAACGGCAACCCAGGACACCAAGACCGCGCCACACGCGAAACGCAGAGCCAGGAACAGCAAGAGGTGGGGGTCGGCGCGGACATACATCTTCGCCGCGGTCATCGTCATCTGGTGCCTGCTGCCCGCCTACTGGATGGTGGTCACCGCCTTCCGCGACGTCGGCTTCACCTATGACGCGACCCCCTTCTTCAGCCACGTCACCCTGGACAACTTCCGTGCGGCGTTCTCCACGGACACGGGCAACCACCTCACCCGGGCATTGATCAACAGCCTCATCGTCGGGGTGATCACCACGATCATCTCGCTGCTCTTCGGCATCTTCACGTCGTATGCACTGGCCCGCCTGAACTTCCGGGCCAAGTACCTGGTCCTCGGGTTCATCCTGGCGGCCTCGATGTTCCCCGGCGTGGCGTTGGTGACTCCGCTGTTCCAGCTCTTCACCAACCTCAACTGGATCGGCACCTATCAGGCGCTGATCATCCCGTACATCTCCTTCGCCCTCCCATTGACCATCTACATCCTGGTCTCGTTCTTCCGCGAGATGCCCTGGGAGCTCGAGGAGTCCGCTCGCATCGACGGGTGCACGAAGGGGCAGGCGTTCCGCAAGATCATCATGCCGCTGGCGGCGCCGGGCATCTTCACGACGGCGATCCTTGCGTTCATCAGCTCGTGGAATGAGTTCCTCATCGCCAGCCAGCTGTCGAATGCCCAGACCCAGACCGTCACGGTCGCCATCGCTTCGTTCACCGGGTCGCAGCCGCACCAGGAGCCGTACACCGCGGTGATGGCCGCCGCCACCATCGTCACCATTCCGCTGGTGATCATGGTGCTGGTCTTCCAGCGCCAGATCGTTGCGGGGCTGACGGCTGGAGCGGTCAAGTAGTGGACCCGGAGTCCCCGAGCCCGGGCACGAAGAAGGTTCGTTCCGGGGAGGACTTCGACATCCTCATCGGCTTTCTCGGGTTCTGGGCCCTGGTCCTCTTTGTCATCACCGTGTTTCTGGAGGTCACCGGTAAGCCGGCCCTGCTGCCCGCCATGATTCTGCTGGTCGTTTGCCTGGCGATCTGGGGCATGGTGCGGCTGCGTCGGCGCCTGCCCGCCAGGACGTCCAGGCGTCAACGCTGAACGTCAGCTTCAGCCGGCCGCAACCCTCCAGTTGGCGGGTGAAAGACTGACAGCAATGAGGGGTAATTCGGCACGGCTACGCGACGGTTCGGTCGTACTCATCCGGGAGGTGCACTCCGGGGACGCACCGCTGTTGGCAGATGGCTTCGCCCGCCTGAACTACGAATCTCGCCAGCTGCGATTTCTGAGCAGCAAACCGAACCTGAGCGCGGCGGAGCTGCGTTACCTCACCGAAATCGACCACCACAACCACGAGGCGCTTGGCGCCTTGAACCCGGCCGACGGTCGCGGACTCGGCATCGCTCGCTACATCCGGAACCCAGACGACGTCGAAGGAGCCGAAGTCGCCGTCGTCGTGGTCGACGACTGGCAGCGTCGAGGACTTGCCATCGAGCTACTGAGCCGCCTTGCCGATCGTGCCCGGCAGGAAGGCATCCGACGGTTCACCGCACTGGTGGCGGCTGACAATGCGGCCGTGGTCGGACTGCTGGAGGACAGACGTGTCGGTGTTCATGTCATCGAACGCGAGGGCGGCACCGTCGAGTATGAAATTACCTTGCCACCCCGCGGTCTTGGCGACGGACTCCACGAGCTGTTGCGCGCTTTCGGGCGTCGCCAGTTCGAGCCTCCGGCGGCGATCCGAGACACCCTGGCTGCTCTCAGACCCGAGGATCTCACGGGTCACAGCTCGGAAACGGGCCCTTGACCCTGCACTCGGGGGTCCGGACGAGCTGTTCAAGGGGGTCCGGAAACGATGGTCGTATGGCTCGTGGACATGATCGACGTTCCGCAGCGCCGACCCGCGCACCTACTCATGGCGACGGCCAGACCGGGGCACCGCCAGGAGTCCGGCTCGACGCCTCTGCCGCGCCGCGACAGGACGGCTATGCCGTGATGGGGGACCCATTCGCACTGACCCGCGAGCCGCAGGCTGTGGTCACAGGCGGGGCACGGACCGCGACCGATCGCCAGCACCGATCACGCTCTTGGTGAGCCGGGCCAGTTCGGCCACTATCCCCACGACTGAGCCGAAGACGGCAAGCGCCAGCAGCAGCCGGGCCAGCGCCGCCCAGTTGAACGAGTACTGCGAGAAGTCGAACGGGAAGACCTGCAACACCCGGATTGCGACCGTCAGTGCGATCGCGGATATGCCAACCTGGCAAAGCGACTTGAACCAGGCAGGGTCGTACCGGAGGTAGACCATGTTGACCACGGCACTGGAGAGCATTGACAGGTTGATCAACCAGACAAGGCTGACGAAGTCCTCGGTGAGGAAGGGCAGCTCGCGCCACCCAGGGCGGATGTTCACGAGGAACAACATGGCGCTGTTGACAATGACTGCAACGAGATAGCCCACCTTTGGGGCCCGCCTCGACTTGCCGCTGGCGTGTTGCCCTGTCATGGCGCCTCCTCGATCTGTTGGAGGCAGCGCCATGAAAGCACCACGCAGCCCTGGACATGACCAGTGTCCAAGAACCCCCGGCGCGGTCCAACCGGGATGTGCGAAGTCTGGATTTCACCCTACGAACCCGTGTTGGCTCACGCTGGATAGGGCTCGGATGCCGAGGTCATCAATGGCGCTCGTTGTGCTGGTGGCCCCGTGCGTGCTGCTGTTGGCCTCGTGGGCCGCAGGCCCCGGACCACGTGGCGCAAGTCAACGCTGGGCACATCGCGGGGTTCTGGCAGGGTCTGTGGCAGGGGCTGACCGCCTCGCGAAGTCGCCCAGACTCGTCGCATACAGAAGCACCATCAATGAGGGCTAGTGCGGCCACATGCATCGGCATCCCGTGGTACTCAGTGCGCAGGTTGCTCACGTCCAAGGGGGTCAGGCGTTCGAGGTGGGGTTGCCTGAGGTGGGGCTTGGTCTCAGTCACGGTTGTCCTTCCTGGTCACTGCATCGAGCCCACTTGGTGCCGGTTGTGCAACCTGCTGTTCGAGCCAGGAGACTTCCCCGCCCCGCGGCTCATGGTCAAAGGCCCTAACGGCAGAAGTACTACTGGCCGTCCCACGATGGAGCGGCGCATCAGCGTCCGGCTCTTGGGCTGCACCTCGCCCATCAGTTCCAGGATGTCGTCAAGGGCTCGGATCGCTTCGAGAAGATGAGGTCCCTGTTGAGCATGACGCACTCTGAGCGCTGGGCCGCCGCTGCATCGGTGGTTTCGCCGCGGGGCGGTTGCCCGGCCTTCGCCAGCACATCCAACGACTCCGGCATCAAGGGGCCCCTATAGCCATGGACCCAGCATCGCGGGTGGGAGTCCTGAGCGCCTCAGCAACCAGGGACCCCGACCCTTCGCAGGGTGGTCCGCTCGTTCTGCCAGCCGCGGACAGCGCCGCCCGACGGCTGAGTATTCTGCCTCAGGTGGCCCAGCGCTGAACACTGGGTGGACGGTCGTGGTGGGCTCTTTGGGGAATCAGGTGGATATGGACCGGGCGGGCACGTCGGAACAGGGGCAGGACGGCGGCCCTCTCAGCAGGCGTCCGTGGTTGAGCAGCTACGCGCCAGGGGTCGAGGCGGAGGTCCAGGTTCCGGATGAGTCTCTGCCCGAGATGCTCGCGTCCAGCGCCCGGCGTTTCGGCGACCGGGTCGCGCTCGACTTCTTCGGCTCGGAGACGACATACCTTGAGCTGGCCGGCCGCGTGGATCGGGCCGCCGAGGCGTTGCGCGTAGCAGGCGTGCGAGCAGGTGACCGGGTGGCGCTGGTGCTGCCTAACTGCCCACAGCATGTGGTGGCCTTCTATGCCACGCTGCGGCTGGGCGCCGTCGTCGTGGAGCACAATCCGCTCTATACGGCGACCGAGCTTCGGCATCAGCTGTCTGACTGTGGGGCAACGGTGGCCGTGTGCTGGGACAAGACGGCACCGGTGATCGACGGACTCCGCGCGCAAACCACGGTGCGGACCATCCTGGCGGTCGACCTCACGACCGCCCTGCCCTGGCGCAAGCGTCTGGCGTTGCGGCTGCCGGTGGCCAAGGCCCGCTCGGCGCGTGCGGCGATGACCGGCGCGGTGCCCGACGGGGTGCTGAGCTGGGAGCGGGTCTCATCCTCGACCAGCCCACTGAGCGGCGCATACCCGCAGCCACGCCCGCAGGACATCGCCCTGCTGCAATACACGGGCGGGACCATGGGCACGCCCAAGGGCGCGGTCCTGACCCATCGGAACCTCAGGGTCAATGCGGCCCAGGGACGGGAATGGATGCCAGGTCTGAAGGACGGCGAGGAGACCGTATACGCGGTGCTGCCCCTGTTCCACGCTTATGGACTGACGCTGTGCCTGACCTACTCGATGAGCGTGGGCGCGACCCTGGTGCTGCTGCCCCGCTTCGACCTCGACCAGATGCTGGAGGCGATCCGACGGCGCCCGCCGACGTTCCTGCCTGCGGTCCCGCCGATCTACGAGCGGCTTGCTGCCGCGGCACAGGAGGGCCGCGTCGACCTCACGTCGATCCGTTATGCCATCTCGGGTGCCATGGCGTTGCCGCCCGCCGTGGTCGAGACGTGGGAGTCCGTCAGCGGAGGGCTGCTCGTCGAGGGCTACGGGATGACCGAGACCTCGCCCATCTCGCTGGGCAACCCTGCCGCGGCAACCCGACGGCCAGGGACGGTTGGTGTCCCGTTCCCCTCAACCCGGATCCGGATCGTCGACCCGGGCGACCCTTCGCAGGACCAACCCATCGGCGAACCGGGTGAGCTGCTGATCGGCGGCCCGCAGGTGTTCGCCGGATACTGGAACTGCCCGAACGAGACCGCCGCGGTGCTCCTGCCCGGAGGCTGGCTACGCACCGGCGACATCGCGGTCGCGGACGCGGACGGCTTCGTCAGGATCGTCGACCGGATCAAGGAGCTGATCATCACCGGCGGCTTCAACGTCTATCCCACCGAGGTCGAGGACGTTCTTCGGGCCCTGCCCGAAGTTGACGACCTGGCCGTGGTCGGCATCGCGGCAGCCGGCGACGTCGGCGAGGAGGTTGTCGCGGCCGTGGTGCCAGTGGCCGGCGCGACGGTCGACCCCGATCGAGTGCGCTCCTTTGCGCGCGAGCGGCTGACGGGCTACAAGGTCCCGCGCCGGGTCGTGATCATGGAGGACCTCCCACGCTCCCAGATCGGCAAGATCCTGCGCCGCAGAGTCCGCGACCGGATTGAGGCAATGGACACCTTCGACGCCGGCTGACTGCTCAGCTCAGGACAGTGCGACCTTGACCCCCTTGGAGGACACGGAGTCGTGAAGCTCGATGCTGGCGATCGTGGTTCCGGGGGGCACGTCGAACAGTACCGGGGCGTCGTGCACGGTGTGGCCGGGGTTGATCTTCTCCGCAAAGATCGTCTCGGCGCCCGCCAGTGACGAGATCGCGGAACTGGTCGCGAACCGCTGGCCCTTGTTGCCGGCCAGGTACTGGTCTGTGGCGGTCAGTGTTCGGGGGTCGTAACCGATGTTGGTGACACTGACGCGAACGATGACAAACACGCCCTGAGCGGTCTCGCTGATGCCCAACCGGTCCGTGATGGTTCTGCTCGGCCGCCCGACGGAAGTCACGGTGAAGGAGAATTTTCCGTCACGGACGCTCTCGCCCGTGGTGGCCATCTGTGGGCTGACCCCGACAGAGCTCTCGGCCTGTGACTCCAAAGCGCTCGTGGTGCGGTCGAAAATCCCCGGGTCGTTACCGCCCGTGCTGACCATGATGATCAAGAAGAGGACAAAGATGGCCGGCGCGAAGGCGAAGCGTTTCTTCTTGAACCGAGGTTGCGTAGCCCTGGTGTACGGCCTCTGCGCTGTCACCTGGGCCGGCGCGTCCGGCGGGGACGGGATCCCGACGGATGGGGTGGTCTCGTGATCGGTCATTACCT
>DAITND010000089.1:0-10250 GCA_036834825.1 Dermatophilaceae bacterium | reverse complement strand
GATGACCGACCACCTCAAGGAACTTTCAGCACAAGGCGTTTCCATCTGGCTCGACGACCTGTCCCGCCCATTGATCACCGGCGGCGGTCTGCAGGCACTGATCGATTCCAGCTGTGTCGTCGGCGTGACCACCAACCCCACGATCTTCGCGGGTGCACTGTCCCAGGGCGACGCCTACAGCGACCAGATCAAAGGCCTAGCAGCCGAGGGCAAGAGCATCGAGGAAGCGGCGTTCGCCCTGATCACCCGCGACGTCCAAAACGCCTGCGACATCATGGCGCCGATCTACCGGGCCAGCCAGGGCGAGGACGGCAGGGTCTCCATCGAGGTGGATCCCGGTCTTGCCCACGACACCGCCAAGACCGTCGAGCAGGTCAAGGAGCTGCACGCCGCCGTCGACCGTCCCAACGTCTACATCAAGATCCCGGCCACTGTCGAAGGCCTGCCGGCTATCGCACAGGTCCTGGCCGAGGGCATCAGCGTCAACGTCACCCTGATTTTCTCCCTTGACCGCTACCGCGGGGTCATGAACGCCTTCCTGACCGGACTCGAGCAGGCCCGTCTGGGCGGTCTGGACCTTTCACAGATCCACTCGGTTGCCTCATTCTTCGTCAGCCGGGTCGACACCGAGGTCGACAAGCGGCTCGACGGCCTCGATATCGACGAGGCCGCCGCACTGCGGGGCAAGGCCGGCGTGGCGAATGCCCGACTCGCCTACCAGGCCTACAAAGAGGTCTTCTCGACCCCGCGTTGGGCAAACCTGGCGGCAGAAGGAGCGCACAGACAGCGCCCCTTGTGGGCATCTACTGGTGTCAAGGACCCCGCGTACAAGGACACGATGTATGTCGTGGACCTTGCGGCACCCGAGACCGTCAACACGATGCCGGTCAAGACCATGCAGGCTGTCGCCGATCATGGACAGATCGCCGGGGACCAGGTGACCGGCAAGTATGAGGACGCTACGAACGTGCTGGACTCCCTGGAACGTCTGGGTATCTCCTATGCCGATGTCACCGCTCTGCTCGAACGTGAGGGCGTCGACAAGTTCGCGAAGTCCTGGGCCCAGCTGTTGTCCTGCGTGCAGACCGAGCTCACCAAGGCGGCGCTGTGACCAAGGTGGCTCTGAGCGTCCTCGCCTCGGGGCCGGCCGCCGACGCCGTGACCCGGCTCGTGCCGCGACTGGTCGCAGACCGTTTCGCCAGCAGGCTGTTTGCCAAGGACCCCACGCTGTGGGGGCCCGATGCCACATCAGAGTCGGCTATCCGCCTCTCCTGGGTCACCCTCGGGCGGACGTCACGACCCCTCATCGGAGAGGTGGCTGCCCTGCGCGACCACCTGGCCGAACAGGGCCTCGACCACGTCGCCCTCTGCGGCATGGGCGGCTCATCGCTGGCGCCTGAGGTCATCTGCGCGACGGCGGGTGTCGAACTCACCGTGCTGGACTCGTCAAATCCGGACTCCGTGCGCACCGCCCTGACCGACCGGCTCGACCGCACGGTCGTCGTGGTCTCGAGCAAGTCCGGCTCCACTGTCGAGACCGACTCCCAGCGTCGTGCCTTCACGGACGCGTTCACCCGGGCCGGGCTGGACCCGACCCAACGCATCGTCATCGTCACCGACCCCGGCAGCCCTCTTGACAAGGACGCCCGCGCGGCCGGATATCGGGTCATCAACGCCGACCCGAACGTCGGCGGGCGGTACTCAGCACTAACCGCGTTCGGCCTGGTGCCCAGCGGCCTGGCGGGTGTCGATCTAGAGCAGCTGCTAGACGAGGCCGAGTCCGTCGCAGACCTGCTGGCCGACGACCACGAGGCGAACCCGGCCCTTCGGCTGGGCGCCGCCATGGCGGGTACTGAACCGCTGCGCGACAAACTCATCCTGGTCGACAAGGGTTCTGGGATCCCGGGATTCGCCGACTGGGCGGAGCAGCTGATAGCCGAGAGCACGGGCAAGAAAGGCACCGGGCTGCTGCCTGTCGTCGTTGAGGACGACCAGGACCCCGAGGTCCGTTCCCCCACCCCCGAGATCACGGCCGCCCGGATCGTCGCCGACGTCGCCGGCATGGATGGGGATGATGACACCATGGCGACCAGCGACCAGTCGCGTTCCGAGGTCCAGGTCAGCGGTTCCCTGGGTGCCCAGATGCTGCTGTGGGAGGTTGCCACGGCGGTCGCCGGCCGGATCCTGGGCATCAACCCTTTCGATCAGCCCGATGTGGAAAGTGCCAAGAAGGCCACCCGCGGGCTGCTTGACGCCACCGACGCCAAGCCGGACCCGGCCGCTTTCACCGATGGTGCCATCGAAGTGCGCGCTCTCGGAGGCAACTGGCTCGGGGACGCCACGACCGTTGTCAGCGCTGTGGACTCACTGCTTTCGCAGCTGGAACCCCGCCGCGGCTACGTCTCGATCATGGCCTATCTCGACCGGCTCGGCGACGCCGCTCTGGCCCGGGCTCGCCGAAGCATCGCCGCTCGCACCCAGACACCCACCACATTCGGCTGGGGACCACGCTTCCTTCACTCGACGGGGCAGTACCACAAGGGCGGTCCGGCCACGGGCGTCTACCTGCAGATCACCACGACGCCGCACGAGGACCTGGCCATCCCGGGTCGAGACTTCACGTTCGGCGATTTCATCACGGCTCAGGCCGGCGGTGACGCCCAGGTCCTGGCCGACCGCGGTCGCCCTGTCCTGCGGTTGCACCTGACCGACCACGACGCCGGACTTGCCCAGCTGACCCTGGCACTTGGCCTCGACCCCGAGGCGGCGCGCCGGACCGGCTCTGTTGCGGAAGCCTGATGACGCCGACCCCAGTGACACCGGGACAGAACCCACTGCGCGACCCCCAGGACAAGCGCCTCCCACGGATCGCCGGTCCTTGCAGTCTGGTCCTCTTCGGCGTCACCGGGGACCTCGCACGCAACAAGGTCATGCCAGCCATCTATGACCTGGCCAATCGGGGGCTGTTGCCCCCCAGCTTCAGCCTGGTCGGGTTTGCACGCCGTGACTGGACCCACAAGGACTTCACCAACATCGTTCGCGAATCCGTCCGCGCCCATGCCCGCACACCCTTCCACAATGAGGTGTGGCGAAACCTGGCCGAGGGGTTCCGTTTCGTATCAGGCACGTTCGACGACCCGAAGGCGTTCGACGTGCTGCGCGAGACGCTGCAAACCCTTGACGAGGAACGCGGGACGTCCGGCAATCACGTCTTCTACCTCTCCATCCCGCCGGCCTTCTTCGCGACCGTGACCCAGCAGCTCGATCGCAGCGGCCTGAGCAACAGCGACGAGAGCGCCTGGCGGCGCGTCGTCATAGAGAAGCCATTCGGTCACGATCTGGCCAGCGCCCGTGAGCTGAACTCGATCGTCGGGTCAGTCTTCCGCTCGGACTCGATCTTCAGAATCGACCACTACCTGGGCAAGGAGACGGTCCAGAACCTCCTGGCTCTGCGTTTCGCCAACCAGATGTTCGAACCGATCTGGAACGCCAACTATGTCGACCACGTGCAGATCACGATGGCCGAGGACATCGGCATCGGCAGCCGTGCAGGTTACTACGACGGCATCGGCGCCGCCCGCGACGTCATCCAGAACCATCTTCTCCAGCTGTTGGCCCTCACCGCCATGGAGGAACCAGTCTCCTTCCAGGCCCCAGCTCTGCGCGCAGAGAAGGAGAAGGTCCTGTCGGCAGTGCGCCTACCCATGGACCTGGCTGCGTCCACCGTCCGGGGGCAGTACGCCCAAGGGTGGCAAGGCGGCGAACGGGTCAGCGGCTACCTCGACGAAGATGGCATCCAGAAGACCTCCACCACCGAGACGTACGCAGCGCTGAAGGTCGAGATCGACACCCGCCGCTGGGCCGGGGTCCCCTTCTACCTGCGCACCGGCAAACGCCTGGGCAAGCGGGTCACCGAGATTGCGGTGGTCTTCAAACGTGCGCCGCATCTTCCGTTCGACCGGACAGCCACCGAGGAGCTCGGCCAGAACGCTATCGTGATCCGCGTTCAGCCTGACGAGGGAGTCACCATGCGATTCGGGTCCAAGGTTCCCGGAAGCGCCATGGAGGTCCGCGACGTCACCATGGACTTCGGCTACGGCAGCTCCTTCACCGAGTCCAGCCCGGAAGCCTATGAGCGGCTCATCCTCGATGTCATGCTCGGTGACCCGCCGTTGTTCCCCCGCCACGAAGAGGTGGAGCTGGCCTGGCAGATTCTTGATCCGGTCGAGGCATTCTGGGCCACCCAGGGGCAGCCGCCCCCCTACCCTGCCGGCGGATGGGGCCCCGAGTGCGCCGACGACATGATGGCCCGCGACGGACGTAGCTGGAGGATGCCATGATCGTCGACCTGCCCGGCACCACCACAGCGGCAGTCAACAAGTATCTGGTCAAGCTGCGGCACGACATCGGCGCCATGACCCTCGGACGGGTCCTCACCCTGGTCATCGTCGTTGACGAGAGCCGGGCAGAATCAGCTATTGAGGCCGCCAACGACGCCAGCCGCCAACATCCCTGCCGCATCATCGCGGTGATCAGCGGGAAGAAGACCGGCGCCAACCGCCTTGATGCCCAGATCCGGGTCGGCGGTGACGCCGGAGCCGGTGAGGTGGTCGTCCTGCGACTGCATGGCCCTCTCGCCGGTCACGGCGACAGCGTCCTGGTGCCTCTACTTCTGCCCGACTCCCCGGTAGTGGCGTGGTGGCCCAGGGAGGCGCCTTTGAACGTCTCGGAGTCCGCGATCGGGCAGATGGCGCAACGACGAATCACCGATGCCGCAGAGGCCCCGAGCCCTCGGGTGGAGCTGAAGCGTCGTGCGGACAACTACCAACCCGGCGACACTGACCTGGCCTGGACCCGCATCACCTTGTGGCGTGGTCTGCTGGCTGCCGCACTGGAACAACCGCCATACGAACCTGTTCTCAACGCAGATGTTGCCGGCGCGAGCGACTCACCCTCCGCCGACCTGATGGCCGCGTGGCTTGCGCAGGCCCTCCAATGTCCGGTCACCCGGACGCGCACCCCACCGGGTTCCGGCGTGACCAGTGTCCGGCTAACACGTCCCAGCGGCAATACCGATCTCTTGCGCCCTGATGGTGCCGTCGCAACGCTATCGCCGCCGGGTCAGCCGGCCCGCCGGATCAGCCTTGCCCGCCGGGCGCTGGCTGAGTGCCTCGCCGACGAGCTGCACCGGCTCGACCCGGACGAGATCTACGAAGAGACGCTGACCAAGGGTCTGGCCATGATCGAGGCGCCAACCCGCAAGCTGTCCGGAGCAAGGGAGGCCGTGGCCCCCGGGGCACGGCAGGAAGAGAGCCCATCGTGAGCCAAGGTCCCACGGTTGTCGTCCATCATGACAAGCAGCTCCTGGCCGACGACGCCGCCGCTCGTCTGGTCATGGCCATCCTGGACGCCCAGTCCTCCCGCGGGCAGGCTGACGTGGTGCTGACCGGCGGCTCGATGGGCTCGGCGATCCTAGTCTCGCTGGGCCGCAGTCCGGCCAGGGACGCCATCGACTGGCGGCATCTGAACCTCTGGTGGGGTGACGAGCGGTTCCTGCCCGCCGGTGATCCTGAACGCAATGAGACGCAAGCCCGCGAGGCGCTGCTCGACACCGTCCCGCTGGACCCTTCGCGTGTTCATCCGATGCCAGCCTCCGATGGGCCGGACGGATCCGACGTTGACGCGGCGGCTGCCCGATACGCCGCCCAGCTTGCCGCAGCGGCGCCCCGCGGGCACGACGTCCCGGAGTTCGACGTCCTGATGCTCGGCCTTGGACCGGATGCCCATGTGGCGTCACTATTCCCCGAACACCCAGCCTTGCATGAGCGCGAAACGTCGACCATCGGCGTTCGTGGGGCACCCAAACCGCCGCCCGTGCGGGTCTCCATGACGTTCCCGGCTCTGTGCGCCGCCCGCGACGTATGGTTCCTGGTCGCGGGTCCGGACAAGGCCGGTGCGGTGGGCCTGGCCCTCTCGGGGGCCGGTCGGCTTCAAGCACCAGCAGCCGGCGTGGTCGGCACACGGTCCACCACGTGGCTTCTGGACCGAGATGCAGCCACCCACGTGCCCACCCAGCTGATCCGGCTCGCCAGCCACTGAGCCATCCGAGGCGTTTCCGGCGGGCTCTTCCAGCTGGCGTTTCCGGCGGGCTCTTCCAGCTCGCCTCTGACTCACTTCTAGCTGATGAGTCCCCGGTCGCGCAGGGATTTCAATGCCTCGTCCAGGATTGCCTCTCCCTCGGTCTGGCTCCGGCGTTCCTTCACATAGGCCAAGTGCGTCTTGAAGGGCTCAATGCGGGTGGCCGGGGGCGGGTTGGCCTGGTCTTGGCCGGCGGGCAGTCCACAACGGGGACAGTCCCAGTTCTCGGGGACGGTCAGGCTGACTTCATCAGCAAACGAGGGTCGCGTCTCGTGACCGTTGCTGCACCAGTACGAGATGTGGACACACGGAGCAGCGTCGCCGCGCTCGGCCTCTCCCGTGGGGCCTGCACCAACTCGGCTCCCGCGGATCGCGTTGCCACTAGCCACGAAGTTGCTCCTTGAGGTTCAAGTCGGCCCCAAGATGCAGGCCGGGCGCGAGACTATCTAGAGAACCGCTCGATGAGGTTGAGACCGATGACGGTCGCACCCCACACCAGCCCCAAGGCAACGGTGAACCTGTCGAGGTTGCGTTCGGCGACCGAGGAGCCGCTCATGGTGCTGGACATGCCTCCGCCGAACATGTCGGAAAGACCACCGCCCTTGCCCTTGTGCAGCAGGACCAACAGTGTCAGGAGCAGACCAGACAGGACAAGCAGCACCTGCAACCCGATCTTCACGGCATTCACGTAAGTCATACCCAATCTCGTTCGGTGTCAGTGCGGTCGCATCAACACGACCCAAAGCACAGGGTACCTGACAGCCCCCGTGTAGCCGCTGCGCCTCGCTGTCAATCTCGTGCAGTCCCCGACTGCGACCCATCCCAAACCAGGTCCAGGGACCACATCCGCAAGCACCTCGCACCCTCGACAGGTTCGTGACGGCTATCGCCATGAGAGATCCGCCGGCAGGGCGCTCGCTCATCCGACTACCTCGGAGCACTGTTCCAGGCGGCTGCCGCTGGGGCGTGGGGGCTAGGACCTTAGGCCACTGTGAGGTGGTCACGGTAGCGGCAGATCGACACGAACTCGTCCGCCACGATCGCAGCGCCGCCGACCAGCGTTCCGTCCACATCAGTCTCGGCCATGATCGCGGCCACGTTGCCCGACTTGACCGAACCACCGTAGAGGATGCGAATGCCGTCCGCGATGTCACCGGAGTAGAGCTCGGCCAGCCTCGTGCGGATCGCCGAACAGACCTCCTGTGCGTCCGCCGGGGTCGCCACCTCGCCAGTCCCGATCGCCCAGATCGGTTCATAGGCAATGACGATGGAACGCACCTGCTCGGGACTGACACCATCCAGTGCCGCGTCGACCTGCGCCAGGACGTGTTCAACCTGTTTGCCCTGCTGACGCACCTCGAGACCCTCGCCACAGCACAGGATCGGGGTCAGGCCGTGTCTGTATGCCGCCTTGACCTTGTCGGCCACGACGGTGTCGTCCTCGCCGTGATACTGCCGACGCTCACTGTGGCCGACTGCGACATACGTACAGCCCAGCTTGGACAGGAACTCGCCCGAGATCTCGCCGGTGTAGGCGCCGGCGTCGTGCACCGACAGGTCCTGTGCCCCGTGTTTGAGTAGCAGCTTGTCACCTTCGATCAGCGTCTGGACACTACGCAGATCCGTGAACGGCACGAGGACGGCCACCTCGACCGAACCATAGTCGTGTTTGGCATCGCGAAGAGTCCAGTCGAGTTTCTGGACCAGGTGGGTGGCCTGAAGATGATCAAGGTTCATCTTCCAGTTGCCCGCCATCAGCGGGATGCGGTTGGATGATCGCGCACGTGAGGCGTTCGTACTTGCCATGGGGTTCAGCCCTCCAGGACTGTAAGACCGGGCAGCGCCTTGCCCTCAAGGTACTCCAGGCTGGCACCTCCACCGGTTGAGATGTGTCCGAACTGGCTGTCCTTGAAGCCCAGCTGACGCACGGCCGCAGCCGAGTCGCCACCTCCGATCACCGTCAGGGCACCCTTTGAGGTTGCTTCGACCAGCGCCTGCGCAACGACCTCGGTGCCAGTCGCGTAGGGAGCCATCTCGAACGCACCCATCGGGCCGTTCCAGAAGACGGTTCGGGCATCGACCAGCTTTGCGGCGAACGCCTTGGCCGACTCGGGACCGATGTCCAGGCCGATCCGGTCCGCCGGAATGCTATGGGCATCCACGACGCCGTACTCTGCCTCAGCCGAGAACGCCACGGCCGCAACGATATCCGTCGGCAGGATGATCTCGACGCCACGCTCCTGGGCCTGGGCAAGATAGCCCTTGACCGCCTCGATCTGATCCGCCTCCAGCAGGCTCTTGCCGACCTCATGGCCCTGCGCGGCCAGGAAGGTGAAAACCATGCCGCCACCGATCAGCAGGCGGTCAGCGGTCTGCAGCAGGTTGGCGATGACTCCCAGCTTGTCACTGACCTTGGCGCCACCCAGCACGACGGCGTAGGGGCGCTCGACCGACTCGGTCAGGCGTTTGAGCACGTCGACCTCGGTCTGGACGAGCCCGCCGACAGCGTGCGGCAGCCGCTGCGCCACGTCATACACGCTGGCCTGTTTGCGATGGACAACGCCAAACCCATCGCTGACGAAGATGTCAGCAAGAGAAGCCAGCTCGTCGGCGAAGGCACCGCGTTCGGCATCGTCTTTGGATGTCTCGCCCGGGTTGAACCGCAGGTTCTCCAGCAGCGCCACCTGTCCGTCCCCCAGCGCTGCTGCAGCGGACCGGGCCGACTCCCCCACCGTGTCGGTGGCGAAGGCGACGGGCGCCCCGAGCAGCTCCTGGAGCCGATGGGCCACGGGAGCCAGGGAGTACCTGGCCTCGGGCGCACCCTTGGGCCGGCCGAGATGGGCGCACACGACAACGCGTGCACCCGCCTCGGTCAGAGCCTTGATGGTGGGCACCGAAGCCCGCACCCGACCATCGTCGGTAATGGTGCCGTTGGCATCGAGGGGGACGTTCAGGTCACTACGGACCAAGACACGCTTCCCCCGCACGTCACCGGCCAGAATCAGGTCGTGTGCAGTCTTCATCGTCGGGTCAGAGCGTCTTGCCGACGTAGGTGATCAGGTCGACCAGACGGCAGGAGTAGCCCCACTCGTTGTCATACCAGCCGACGACCTTCGCCATGTTGCCGTTGACGTAGGTGAGACCGGAGTCGAAGATGCACGACGACGGGTCGGTGACGATGTCGGTCGAGACGATCGGGTCCTCGGTGTAGGACAGGATCCCCTTCAACGGGCCTTCGGATGCCGCCTTGATCGCGGCGTTGATCTCTTCCTTGGTGGCCGGGGTCTTCAGCTGGACGGTCAGGTCCGTGGCCGAACCGGTGGGCAGAGGCACCCTCATGGCATAGCCGTCAAGCTTGCCCTTGAGCTGCGGCATCACCAGGGCGATTGCCTTGGCCGCACCGGTGGTGGTCGGGATCATGTTCAGGGCGGCAGCGCGGGCGCGTCGCAAGTCTTTGTGCGGGTAGTCCAGCACGTTCTGGTCGTTGGTGTAAGCGTGGATGGTCGTCATCAGACCCCGCTCGATGCCGAATGTGTCATCGATGACCTTGGCCATCGGCGCAAGACAGTTCGTCGTGCACGAGGCGTTGGAGATGATGTTGTGGCTCGCCGGGTCGTAGTTCTCGTGGTTGACGCCCATGACGATGGTGATGTCCTCACCCTTGGCCGGAGCGGAGATGACGACCTTCTTGGCACCTGCGGTGATGTGCTTGCCGGCGCTGGCCGCGTCAGTGAAGAAGCCGGTCGACTCGATGACGACGTCGGCCTGGACGCTGGCCCAGGGCAGCTTGGCGGGATCGCGCTCGGCGAAGACGGGGAAGCTTCCGGTGCCAACGACGGTGATCTCGTTGTCGCCGGCCACGACATCCTTGCCGAGTCGACCCAGGATGCTGTCGTACTTGAGCAGGTGGGCGAGAGTCTTCGTATCCGTCAGGTCGTTCACGGCGACGATCTCGATGTCCGCACCGGAGGCCTGCACGGCACGATAGAAGTTGCGGCCGATGCGGCCAAAGCCATTGATACCAACGCGAATAGTCACGAATTGGAGCCTTCCTGGACAGTACTTTCGATGCGACGGGGCCGCACCCGGATGACATCATCGTCAAGGAGAAG
>DAITND010000088.1:0-10254 GCA_036834825.1 Dermatophilaceae bacterium | reverse complement strand
GAGCGGATGGCCCAGGTCGGCAGCAACCGGATCTGGCTCCCGACGCGCTGATCCGGGAGCGTCGAGGGGCCCTGGTTCCGAAGAGTCGAGGCCCCCGGCATCCGGAACGGGCTCAGAGCGTGTACCGTTAGGACTACGAAATACGAGATTCCCGGGGCCGCTCCGTGATGACTCGAACTGCGATCTGTGGTTCGGTCGAGCGATGCCGCCCCGGCAGACGCGCAAGGGGGTCGACGTCATGGGGCGCGGCCGAGCCAAAGCCAAGCAGACCAAGGTTGCTCGTGAGCTGAAGTACTACAGCCCGGACACTGACCTGAGTGCGCTTGAGCGAGAACTGCATGCACCGTCAGCATTCGACAGTCCGCCGAAACGTGTCCCTGACACCGTTCAGCCAGATGATGACGACGACGGCTACGAGGCCTACGGCCGGTCGGCTTCAGGCGAGGGCTGATCCACGGATGTGATCTGACCGCCGTCGTCCTGAGCTCTTGTGGGCCGGAGTCCCGCTCGTCCTGAGCCTTTTCGCAGTATGCTCTTGCGTCCCTGGGGCGTGAATCAGCGCGGCGAAGTTCCCACCACTTGCACGGAGCCTCCGTCAACGCCCTTGGTCCCCCGGACCACCTCGACACCGTCCTGTATCGGTGCCGTGACCATGTCGCTGACCTGACCGAGCAGCCAGGCGTCGATCCCTTGGTTCTTCAAAACCTCGATGGCAGAGTCGCTGTGGGCTGCCGGCAGAACCGCCACGAAGCCGATGCCCATATTGAGCGTGCGCTCGAGATCCGCCAGCGGCACCCGACCAACCTCTCTCACGACCTCGAAAACCACGGGCGGGGTCCAGGTCGACCGGTCGATCTGGGCGAAGACGCCCTGCGGCAAGACCCGGGCCAGGTTCGCGGCGAGCCCGCCGCCGGTGACGTGGCTGAAGGCATGAACGTCGATGCCCTCGGTACGGGTGAGCGTGAGCAGGTCTCGTGCATAGACGCGGGTGGGCTCGAGCAGCTCCTCGCCCAGTGTCCGGCCGAACTCCGCCACCTGTCGGTCAAACGCCCACCCGGCGGAGGCAAAGATCTTGCGTACCAGCGAATAGCCGTTGGAGTGGAGTCCTGACGAGGCGAGAGCAACCACGACGTCACCCGCCACCACCCGATGCGCCCCCAGGATGCCCGCATAGTCCACGACTCCCGTCGCGGCGCCCGCGCAGTCATACTCGTCGGGCCCCAGCAGGCCGGGATGCTCGGCGGTCTCCCCGCCGAGCAGGGCAACGCCGGCGGCCACGCAACCGGCCGCAATACCGGAGACGATGGCTGCGATCCGCTCGGGCACGACTTTGCCTGTCGCGATGTAGTCGGTCATGAACAGCGGTTCGGCGCCACAGACCACGATGTCGTCGACCACCATCCCCACCAGGTCGATCCCGATCGTGTCGTGCTTGTCCATCGCCCAGGCGATGGCGACCTTGGTGCCCACGCCATCTGTGCTGGTGGCCAGGACCGGACGGGTCATCCCGGCCAGCGCACTGGCGTCGAACATGCCCGCGAAGCCACCCAACCCGCCCAGCACCTCGGGGCGCTGCGTCTGCCTGACCGAGGCCTTCATCAGCGCGACGGCCTTGTCTCCGGCGTCGACGTCAACACCTGCATCGGCGTAAGTAGTGGGGGCGGGTTCAGAGGTCATGGCTCAGTCTCCGTTGTCGTTCCGGCATGACGGGTTGCCCGGGAACTCAGGGCCGCGAGAGGGCGTCAGCGGCACCGCCGGCGACCCCGGTGCTGACACCCTCGACGTCCAGACCCCCGGACGTCGGAGTCTCCAGACCCGGCAGGACCTCGAGGAACTGCTTGCCCAACAGAGTCGAGTCGGGCAGCTCGATCGGGTAGTCGCCGGTGAAACAAGCCGTGCACAGCTGCTCGCGCGGTTGCCCTGAGGCCTCGATCATCGCGTCCTCGGAGAGGTAGCCCAGGCTGTCGGCGCCGATGCTGGCCCTGATCTCCTCGACCTTGAGGCCGGTGGCGACCAGCTCGGCGCGGGTGGCGAAGTCGATGCCGTAGAAGCACGGCCACTTCACCGGCGGGCTAGAGATGCGTACGTGGATCTCGGCCGCGCCGGCCTCTCGCAGCATCCGGATCTGAGCACGCTGCGTGTTGCCGCGCACGATCGAGTCGTCGACCACCACCAGTCGCTTACCGCGGATGACGGTCTCCAGTGCGTTGAGCTTCAGGCGGATGCCGAGCTGACGCAGCGTCTGGCTGGGCTGGATGAAAGTCCGCCCGACGTAGGAGTTCTTGACGAAACCCTGCCCGTAGGGGATGCCGCTGGCCTCGGCGTAGCCGATCGCCGCTGGCGTGCCGGACTCCGGCACCGGGATGACCAGGTCGGCTTCGACCGGGTACTCCGTGGCCAGACGCCGCCCCATCTCGACCCGGGCCTCATGCACCGACCGGCCAGCAATGGTGGCGTCGGGGCGCGCGAGGTAGACGTACTCGAAGACACAGCCCTTGGGGTCGGGTTCGACGAACTGGTGGGAACGCAGACCGTCCTCGTCGATGGCGATGAACTCGCCCGGCTGAACCTCGCGGATCACGCTGGCGCCAACGGTCGCGAGCGCTGCGGACTCACTAGCCACCACCCAACCGCGTTCCAGGCGGCCCAGGACCAGCGGTCGGATGCCGTGCCGGTCGCGGGCGGCATACAGCGTCTGTTCGTCCATGAAGACGAAGCTGAAGGCACCCTGGAGCTTGGGCAGCACATCCAGGGCGGTGGCCTCAAGGCTGAGGTCGGGATCGCTGGACAGCAGTGCGGTCACCAGTGCTGTGTCTGTGGTGTTGCCCCGATGTAACTCACCGCCGAGCTGTCCGGCGAAGGCGTCGCCGTGGCGTTCGAACAGCAGGTCACGCAGTTCGGCTGAGTTGATGAGGTTGCCGTTGTGAGCCAACGCGACGGTGGAGTCGTCGGTGCCGCCGAGGGTCGGCTGGGCGTTCTCCCATGTGCTGCCACCTGTCGTGGAGTATCGGCAGTGACCGATGGCCAGATGGCCTTTCAACGAGCCCAGGCTCGCCTCGTCGAAGACCTGCGAGACCAGACCCATGTCCTTGTAGACCAGCAGCCGATGACCATCACTGGCCGCGATGCCGGCGGACTCCTGACCGCGGTGCTGTAGCGCATAGAGCCCGAAGTAAGTCAGCTTGGCGACGTCCTCGCCGGGGGCCCAGACTCCGAAGACCCCACAGGCGTCCTGGGGAGCTTTCTCGCCGGGAAGAAGATCGTGGGTCAGTCGCCCATCACCGCGTGCCACGTGTCACAGTCTCCCACAGCCCAGTAGCCCGACGGGCCGTTCCACGGCTGGCCAGTCGGACGAGACTCACGGCCGCTTCTCCAGCAGGACCGCAATGATGGCTCCGACCAGCGCGCCAAGTCCGGCAAAGATCAACCCGAGGAAGCCCAGTACGACCGCTGAGTCGTAGCCGGCATCGACCGGGCCGATCACGCTCAGGAAGAACCCGATGAGAAGCCCTGCCAGGGCGCCGGTGAGCAGGAACGCCGTGAACTTGGGTGTTCTGCGGGCCGGGCGCGGCTGTTGGCCATGGGGCTGCTGACTCACGGACCTAACGTAATCCACCGACGCTGACCCGCAAGTCCGGGGTCCACGTGTTCAGCGGAAGCGGGGGATGACCTGGGAGGCGACAGTCTCCAACACGCTCAGTTCACCGGCATACGGACCATCGGATCTGGGCCAGTGGGTGATCACATCGGTGAAGCCCAACTCACTGGCGCGACCCACCATCTCCTCGAACGCCCCCACGCCCGAGAGGGCGAACTGCGGTGAGGAGTCCAGGTTGAGGTGCCGCGCCAAGGTGGCGGAGTCACGGCCCGCAGCTGCAAGAGCCTCGTCCAGGCGTCCGCCGAGCTCCGCCAGAGCGGCCCACCACAGGTCCAGTGTCTCGACCTTGGGGCCGGTGGTGACCCAGCCGGTGCCGTACTCGACCGCGAGGCGCAGCGAGCGCGGACCGTTGGCAGCCAAGACGAACGGGATCCTCGGCTGCTGAACCGGGCCGGGCAGGGTACGTGCGTCCACCGTTGAGAAATACGTGCCATCGTGAGAGACGTGGTCCGCGGTGAGCAGCTGATCGAGCAGCCCGGTGAACTCGCAGAGTCGGTCGAAGCGTTCCCCGGGCGTCAGCGGCGCACCGCCGAGGATGGCACTGTCGATGTCGCCTCCGGCGCCGATTCCGCAGGTCACTCGGCCGCCGGAGATGTCGTCCATGGCCAGTAGGTCGCGCATCAACGTCACCGGGTGCCGGTAGTTCGGCGAGGTGACAAAAGTGCCCAACCGGATCGTCGAGGTGACCATCGCGGCCGCCGTCAACGTGGGAATAGTGCCGAACCACGGCGAGTCCGGCAGCCCACCCCAAACCAGGTGGTCGTAGGTCCATGCATGGTCGAAGCCCAGTTCCTCGGCACGACGCCACATCGGGGCCGCGTCGGACCAACGGTGCTCGGGCAGGATCGTCAGTCCAAATCGCATGTCTGCAGGCTAGTCCGCCACGAGCGGCAACATCCCGGCCAGCGTGGCTCGCTGACCACTCGCGTGCACCGTGCCGCCCGCCAGCGCTGCGGCCCAATCCGACGCTCCGGTAACCAGATCCAGCCAGGTCCGGGCATCCATCTCGACGATGTTCGGGGGGGTTCCACGGGTGTGCCGCGGGCCCTCCACACACTGCACCGCGCCGTACGGCGGGACGCGGACTTCCAGCGTCCGCCCTGGCGCCCGATCGGCCAGCTCCTCCAATGAGTATCGGACTGCCGTGGCGACGGTTGCCTTTGGCGCCTCGGACGGGTTCACCCGCCATTCCGCCAGGGCTTGCAGACCCTCGTCAGGGGGAATGCGGCGACGAGGTGGCATGGCGTCCATGGTGGCATCAGGGTCCACCTCCGCGCGATCTAGGGTTGATGCCATGAAGGCGACAACCATCTACGCTGCCCGCGACGTCCGGCTCGAAGACCAACCGGACCCGACCATCCAGAAGCCGACTGACGCGATCGTGAAGGTCGTCGCCGCCTGTGTGTGTGGCTCGGACCTGTGGTATTACCGCGGGGACAACCCGATCGAGGATCCGTTCCGGATCGGCCACGAGTTCGTCGGGGTCGTCCAGGAGGTTGGCTCAGAAGTCCGGTCGCTGCGCAAGGGCGACTTCGTCATCGCACCGTTCATGTACTCCGACAACACCTGCCCGCACTGCCTGGTCGGGATCCAGTCGTCGTGCTCGGCGGGCGGCTTCTGGGGCGGAACCGACCGCGACGGGCTGATGGTCGACGGCGGACAGGGCGAGTACGTGCGGGTCCCGTTGGCCGACGGCACCCTCGTTTCAACACGCGAAACCCCCGACGCGGCAATGGTTCCGTCACTGCTGGCCCTCTCCGACGTGATGGGCACCGGCTGGCACGCGGCGATGGCAGCAGGCGTCCAGGAGGGAGACACGGTCGTCGTGGTGGGCGACGGCGCGGTGGGCCTGTCGGGCATCCTTGCCGCCTCACGGATGGGTGCCGAACGCGTGGTCGCCATGTCCCGGCACGAGGAACGCCAGAAGATCGCGCAGTCGTTCGGTGCCACCGATGTCATCGCCGAGCGCGGCGAGACCGGTGAGGCTGCCGTCCTCGAGCTCACCGGCGGTGTCGGCGCCGACGCCATGCTGGAGTGCGTGGGTACCAGCCAGTCGATGACGACCGCCATCACGATCGCCCGCCCGGGCGCCACCGTCGGCTATGTCGGAGTCCCCCACGGAGTCGAGCTACCGGTGCGCACGATGTTCTCCCGCAACGTCGGCGTCGCGGGTGGGGTTGCACCGGTGCGGCAGTATCTCCCGGACCTGCGCGACGACGTGCTGTCAGGGGCGATCAACCCGGGTCTGGTCTTCGACCTCGACCTGCCGCTGGAGAAGGTAGCCGAAGGGTACGCAGCGATGGATGAGCGTCGCGCCATCAAGACGATGCTGCGCCCCTGAGCCAGATACGCCGCCTGGCTCAGCGGAGCGACCCCACTGAGCCGGGGTGGCGCAGCGAGTTCGGGACCTGGCTGAACGGTTGGAAAACCGTTGCCTGGTCTCCCGTGTTGCTACTTGAGGGGCTCACCTGCGCCAGCGCGGCCGCCTTGGATCGTCTCGCTCTGCGCATCTGGGTCGAGGCATCCGACGCGGTCCGGCTTAGGCGTGGTCTAGATCGGGACGGGCAGGACCATCGCCTGCTATGGATTGACTCGATGCTCACCCAGCGCCTGTTCTTCACGAAGGACGCAACCGGGACGAGGGCCGAGCTGCGGGTCAACGCAAACCCGAGCACTTCCCATGATCGAGAGTCCGAAGTCGGGCCGCTCGACCAAGTGGCCTCAGAGAGCGCATCGGCAGATCCCGGTCAGGGTCAGCCGCCTTCAACAACCTCTTTCAGCCCGCGGAGCATCATCTCCCAGTTGCCCTTGGCCCGCTGCGCCTGCTCCTGGCTGGCGTTCTTGTCCTGACTCAGTGAGATGTGCGTCTTGTCCCCGTTCTTCCTCAGCTCATACAGCAGCGTGTGGTAGTTCCCAGGCACGTCCTCTAATCCGCTCAAGGGGCTGAAGTGAGTCACTTTCAGACGCCGTTCCGTCTCGATCTCCACGATCTCGCCCTTGTCCTCATACGCCTTGCCCTCATACTCGCCCCTCCACACGATCGGGCTGCCCTGCTGCCAGTCGGTCTCCACCTCGGACCCGAACATGTACCTCTTGATGAGCTTCGGATCAATCAGGGCGATCCACACCTGAGCAGGGGAGGCGTTGACCTCAGTTTCTGCAGTGGCAACATAGTCAGCCATGGTGTTGCTCCTTTCGTCGGTGACTTCGTCCCGACTCGTTCTGACCGAGTGAGGTGGCAAACTGCTTTCTGATCCAGGGGTCCACGATCTGGTGGTAGGCGTCCGGGTAGTCCCGGCGCACCGCGTGCCCTGCCCCCGGGACAACTTCGACCTCGATGTGGTGGTTGCCGAGCTTGGCCAGTCGCTGGCGGGACTGGGCCGTGGCGAGGACAGCCTCCTCCCGGCCACCGGTGACCACGAGGGTCGCCCTGGCAATGGCGGCCCCGTTGTCGATCCATGGTGTCTGGCAGGCGATCTGGTCCCGGTCTGTCAACGACGGGTCGAGCTGCGCCTTGGACGTTGCCCATGGCCGGAACTCGATCTCGGGCCATAACGGGAGCTCGACCCTGCCCCTGGCCGTGGCCCCCTCACAGTCGTCACGGAAGCGCTGGACCGACTGCGGGAGGGTTTCCGGCGTTGGTGGCCATTCACCTCCTCGCGACATGGTGGACCACGGCGGATCCTCCAGCACGCCTGCGCGGACAAGATCGGGCCAGGCCGCCAGAACCGTCCCGGCCACACCCGCCCCCATGGAGTGACCAACCAGGAGCGGGGGTTCGCTCCCCTCGTCGACAAGCGCTTCCAGCAGGGAGACCACGTCAGCGACCATGTCCTCGAACCGGTTACTTCCGCTGGTGGCAGGGTCGAAGCGGGGAGACTCGCCGTGTCCGCGAGCGTCTGGCGCGACGATGCGATAGTCGTGACGCCAGCGGCGCACCGCGTCCGGCCAGCACAGACCTGAGTCGGATAGACCATGCAGCAGCACCAGGGTCGGGCCGTGCGCACGCCCGAGTGTGTGCACGGTCAGTGGGTCAGTCACGGACAGAAGTATCGCAGGGTTCCGCCTAGGCTGATGAGCATGCCGGAGGAGCATGTCGCAGGGATCGAGTTCGTGCCCGAGGGCGACGGCCGGGGCGGCGTCACGGTGATGATGGACGGCAGCCCTCAGTCCCACGTCAACCTCGCCGATCCTGGCAGCCTCGGCTTCGAGTACATCGCGCACTTCGCCGCGGTCATCGACACGCTGCCGGCTGGTCCGCTCGGGGTCACCCACATCGGCGGCGCCGGACTGACCCTGGCCCGATACGTCAACGCCGAACGGCCCGGGTCTCCGCAGATCGTTCTCGAGCCGAACATCGAGCTGACCGAGCTGGTACGCCGCGAGCTGCCGCTGCCACGCCAGCACCGGATCCGGGTGCGCCCGGTGGACGGCCTCACCGGGGTCGCTCAGCTCGCCGACGCGAGCGCCGACGTCGTGGTGCTTGACGCGTATGCCGATGGCGGGGTCCCGGCCGAGCTCACCACAGTGGAGTTCCTGGCCGACGTATCCAGGGTGCTCCGGGCCAACGGGACGATGCTGGTCAACATCACCGACGAGCCCAACATGGCCTATCTGCGGCGGGTGTATGCGGGCCTGGTCGCCGTATTCGGGCAGGTCGCCCTGATCGGCACCCACGAGATCCTCAAGGGCAAGCGCTTCGGCAACACCGTGGCCGTGGCTTCGCACAGCCCACTGGACCTCGCCGCCCTGCGCCGGCAGGTCGCCAAGATGCCCTTCCCGACCGGGCTGCGCGAAGGGGACCAGCTGGCCAGACAGTTCGCCGGATCCGCTGTGTTCACCACCACGGACAGTGCACAGTCACCGCCACCCCCACCGGTCAAGGGATGGCGCGTGCGCTGAGTCGAGAGTTCGCCCACCATCCATCCGCGCACCAGCTAGCCCGAAGTTACGTGCCGTGCAGCGCGTGAAACCCCTGTTGATGCGATGAAGGAGCGGGGCCTTCTCCCGCTCCCAGCGGCGCCTCCCAGCGTGATCATTGGGAGTATGCAAGTCGCGCGCGAGAGGGCGAGGAGGCCCCTAAATGGAAGCGTATGCGGGTAAACAGTATGTGGGAATTGATCTGCACGGTGAACAAGTCAAATACCCCAAGGTTGGCTGGGTCCGGCCACGGGACCGCGTGTCGATGCCACCCGGGGGAACTGGATGCCATCTTGGAAGCTGCCGCAATTGAGGACTTCACGGTCAGCGCCACCGACTTGAGTATTCCGTCGACGGCCCAAGACTGTGCTCTCCACAGTCGGCTGGCAAGGACCCTTCCCGAATCCGTAGCGGGATCGTCAGCTGGGACGAGGACGCCGCCATGTGAAGAGGAAGGGCTGCCGTGAAGGATCGGGACGTCGGTGGTCTACTTCACCGGTTGGTCATTGGGTGGGGGCAGCGTCGTACCGTCGCGCAAGGTGATGGGTCCGACCGCGGCCGACGAGGCGACTGGTGGCGGTGGGATCGGTGTTGGCGTGGGCGCCGGTGTGGGCGAGGTGGGTTGGCTGAGGGTGGCACCGAACGCGGGCGGTGGCGGGACGGATGCGACTGGCTCGACGAGATCGGCCAGGGTCACGGCGTCGTCGAGGCGCGCCACGCCGAGGGCGGGTAGGCCGAGCAGGTCGAGAACGGTTTTGCCGATGCTGACGTGGGAATTCCAGCGGCTGTCGATACCTGGTTTCACGCGGCCACCGAACATGAGCAGCGGCACCCGAGGTCCGTAAGCCAGCTGCACCCCGTCGGGGGTGTGCTCGACGTTCGGGGTGACGACGTGGTCATCCCAGCCGCCCCAGTCATCCCAGGTCAGCAGGAACACCGTGTCATCCCAGTGGCCGGCTTTGACGACCGCGTCGACCACCTGCCAGATCTTGTTCTGCCCCTTGCTCACATCGGCGACCGGGTGTTCGTCATACGGGCTGTCGTGCCACACCATGCTCAACGCCGGAAGCTGGCCCGCGTCGATGAGGATCTGGTCGCTGCGGGCGATGTTCGCTGAGCCGGCCAGCTGCTGGTAGAAGGCCACCGGGTAGGAGGAACTGCCGGTGTAGGCCTTCCACGTCAGCTTGTGGTCGCCCGCGTGGCCCAGGACGGACGGCATGTCCCACACCGGTGGGGCCTGTGCGCGGGGCGGGTTGCGCAGGGTGGGGCTCTGGCCGCCCACGATAAGCAGGTGGTTCGGGGTGGAGTTCGTTCCGAAACCGGAGCAGTGGTTCTCCAGAAACGCACCGGTCGCCGCCAGGTAGGCGTAGTAGGGCAACACCGCCACCGTGTCGAACTGTGTGTGCGTGGCCGGCGAGGTCGTGCCGGCCTGCTGCGCGTGCAGCCACTTCGCGTACGCGGCACGGTTGTGCGGCTGGTCCTTGGCGGGCGGGTTGGGCTGCACCGGCCAGTCGGCGGCGACGTTGGCGCCCCACGCGCTCATCGAGCGGAAGTAGTTGTCTGTGGTGTGGTTCTCCTGGACGAAGACCACCACGTGACCCACTGAGGCTGTCATCGCCCCAGACTCCGCCCGAAGACCCCTGTGAATCAAGGGAAACAGTAGGAAAGCATTGGGT
>DAITND010000087.1:0-10273 GCA_036834825.1 Dermatophilaceae bacterium | reverse complement strand
CCCTGGACGCCGAGCACTACCTACGCGACCTGGAACCCACCCCACCACAGGTCCATACCGGCGCCGGGTCCCCCAACACTGGCAAGCAACCCGTCGCGCCCTGACGACGCACCCCAGCCCGCTAGGAGCTACTAGCCCCGGAGCAGTTGCCCGGGCGCTACCGTCGTCATCTGCGGCCCACCGAAGGGATACATCATGGACAACACAGACAGCATGGACAGCACGGCGTGGAACCAGCGCTATAGCGGCAGCGAGCTGGTCTGGTCGGCCGAGCCGAACATCTGGGTCGAGCAGCTGACCCAGGACCTGGCGCCCGGCAAGGCACTGGATATCGCGGCCGGAGAGGGCCGCAACGCTCTGTGGCTGGCAGCCCGCGGATGGCACGTCACCGCGGTGGACTTCTCTGCGGTGGCGCTGCACCGGGCGCGCACGCTGGCCGGAGAACAGCTCGGCGAGCATGGCGGAGCACTGGTGACCCTGGAGGCCGACGTCCAGACCTGGGTTCCCCAGGCGCGTTCCTACGATCTGGTCCTGGTGGTGTACCTACACCTACCCAGCAACCAGCGCAGCCCCATCATGGCAGCGGCAGCCCACGCCGTGGCACCAGGGGGAACGCTCCTGGTCGTGGGACACGACCTGGAGAACCTGACCTCCGGGCATGGCGGCCCCCAGGACCCTGAGGTCCTGTACCGCCCCGATGACATCGTGGGCGACATCGAGCCCGCAGCGCTGGTCGTGGTCCGCGCCGATACAGTCACCCGGTCACTGACCGACCCACAGGGCCAGCCGGCCCGGGCCCTGGACGCGCTCGTCCTGGCCCGCCGGCCCATGGGCTGACTGCCCCCAGCTACCCGCTGGCCACCACACCTGTCCCCCGCGACCCGACGACGCTGACCGGAACAACCACGCATACCAACCCTGTTGATACCCCTGCGGGTATTTTGATCACCTGCTCCGCCAACAGTCGCGCCGACCGTGATGACCAGCCAGGAGGACACGAATGGATGCCAGCTTCCCGCCGACTCAGACCAGCTGCTACCAGCAGGCCGCACGGCTGATGAGCAAGAAAGCGAGCCTGTCGGTGGCTCTTCGGGGCTGTCTGCCCGCCCGGGGCTCCGCTACCTCAACAGCCAGCAGATCGCCCCGAACCCCGGAGCCGGCAGAAGCCGCGAGCGACTCAGTCCAGAGCGCGCGCTGGCCGCAGATACCTGCGTCCACGTCCATCGGTAATACCCACTGGGGTATATTGTCGTCTCACAGCAAACCAGTAACTCACAACCAACCAGAGGAACACCACATGTGTAGTCCCGCCCGTTGCCAGCGCTGCGGAAAAACCACCTGGAGCGGCTGCGGCAGTCACGTCGACTCCGTCATGGCCAACGTCGCCCCCGCACAACGATGCACCTGCGCCCCCATCGAGCGGCCCGCACGAAAGTTCCCATGGAGCCGAAGCTGAAGCAACTGAGGCACGCGCGAGCGACAGTTCCTTCTGCACAAGGTCCTCGGGGAGGGGCAACGACGACCGCAGGCGGATCGCTCGGCTGAACCCATGTCCATCTTCACGATGTTCTCCTTCGGCTGGAATTGTTGCGCCTCATCAACGCAGTGGACTTTCGCACTTTTGTAGTGGCGCCCGGTCGGTGAATTAGACCCAACCCGTTTCGTTTTTCTCGGCGACACACCCTTTTGGTGCTCGTGATTTCGATGGTGCTGCGGGACAACTATCTGCAATGGAGACAAGTGCAGATAGGAGGATTGTGACGTGGGTCAACTCAAGAATCAACAACAGAGCGCTGCCGTCTTCAGCCTTTGGGGCTCGATCCCCTTGGCCTTCATGAGTTCGTGTGACTGCTCGACTATCAGGGCGGTCCTCTGCCCGCGGAGCGGATGCACAACAAGCGCCCACACCTGAGGGTGTTGGCGCTCATTGTGCAGAGGAGCCGGGGCTACTCCCGTGCGTCAGCTCATGGTTGAGGGGGCACTCATAGGCGTGCCCATGCCGCCTGAGGTACCACCTGCGGACGAGGACCTGTCGGCGCCACGGGGACCGTGACCCATGCCGCGGTCGGGTCGGACGCGGTTGACGCGGTCGGTGATCCGCTGGGTGAGCGAGATTTCCATCCTGTCGGCCCGGGCCTGTGTCATGGTGCCGTTCTTCACGGCGGCGGCGAGCTCGCCCTTGGTGGCGGTGACCATGGCCTTGACGAGCGATTCGACACTGACCTTCTGGTCCTTGGCGACCTCAGCCAGGCTCTTGCCGCTCCTCAGTGCGATCTCCAGCTTGCCGGGGGTCAACCCGAGAGCCTTCGCTGCGGCGTCCCTGGTCTGTGTCATGCCCATCCCGCCGAAGCGCGCACCGGGACCGCCCACGCCGCGCTTGGGCATCTTCTTGTCGAGCGTGCTAGCCACTTTGTCTGCCTGCGACTGGGTCAGGGTGCCGTCGCTCACCAGGCCGCTCAGCGCACTCTTTATGTTGGCAAGCCGGCTGGTGACCGGATTGGTGGAGGTGGTGGCCGAGGCCGGGGTAATGGCCACGGCGCCGACGGCGCCGCTTACGAGAATGCCGGAGAGAATGAGGACGGAAGTGCGCTTGTGCATGGTTTCTCCTCGAAATCGGGTTCGTTCGTTTCATCCCATGCTTGCCCGCGCCGCTGGGAAACCCATGTGCTGAACCTGTACGTCGACGATACATGCCTGAGGTGAGGCTCTTCCAGACAGGTAACACCACAGAGAAAGCATCAGAATGTGAGGTACGTCATAACGGAACAGCGGCGCGCTATGCCGCGCACGTGATCGGGTTGGTCAGCCGCTGCCGCAGTCCGAAACCCGCGATGCCCAACGCCAGGATCGCGGTGGGGACTTCGTGGGGCGCCGAGCTCAGCACTCCCAGTGAAGCCAGCACACTCACGGCCGCGACCGCGGCGCAGGGCGTGCAACCGAAGTCGAGTTTGAGCCCGGTTCCGGGCCGCGGGAGGTACCTCGCCACTGTCGTTGCGCAGGCAACAGCAATCATGAGGACGATGACCGTCCAACCAGGTGAAGTGACCAGGGCCCAGCCCCCAGAGGCAACGACCGACAGCACGAACAGCACGGGGGCCAGAACAGCGACAGCCCCGAGCCTTCGCAAGGGCCAAGCAGCCTGCGCGTCGGCGAATCTTCGGTGGACCATCGGGTCGACAGGAATCGGAGCAAGCCCGACGGAAGCTGAGCCCGTGCCTTCACCGCGTCCGGGGGCACCTGGGCTGGCCACGACCGACGCTGCCGGATCCGCCTCTGAGTCCGCTCCCGGATCAGTCCTGGGCATCGAACGCATCAAGTCCTCCATCGCCGATCATCTGTTCTAGTGCGTCCAGTCCCCCAGCAAGGTACCCGGTACAGCTTTGGCCCGTTCGCCCGATGGTGCAGGACTGCTTGCGCCAGCGAGCGCGAACGTCAAGGAACGCTGCATGTGCTGAGTGCGCGCCGTCTGGGCCGTCCACAACCGCATCCACGGCCCGGTGAGCCTCGGCAAGTGCGGCCGCTGCTCCCTCGTGATACTTCGCCAGGGCACCGCGGCGCCCTGGCGCGACCTGGAGCACAGCGACCGGCCGTCAACAATGGCGCCAAGGTCCGCAAGAACAGAACGTTCGCGGGCGCGGAGAGGCTCGACCAGGACGTCTCTGGAAGTGGAAGGCATCACCACCCCCGCCTCGGGTCGGGACCTGCTGCCCCTCCCGTCCTCTGATCGGCGCAGCCGCACCGCTGTGCCGGCTGGAGGTTCGCGAAGACGGCGTTGACGTGCATGCCGCAGCCCATCCCGGTGCTCTTTCCGCAGCGGGCACAGCGGGCGTGACTACACATCGGCACTCCTCGAGTGAGTCTGCTAGCAGACTCAAACAATACCTGATGGGGTATACGAAACAAGGTGAGCTGGCGGTGGAACGACATCATCCACAGTGCGACATATATACCCCCTGGAGTATGCTTAGACGTATGGAGCCCACTGTGACCAACCCACCCACTCCCAGTCCCGCAGCCAATCGCGCCCCCTCGGTGCTGGAGCGTCTGCGAAGGTTGTTCGGCGGGCAGCCGGCTGACGGCAGTCTCGGATCAAAGATCAAGGCCGAGCGCGCCATGGAGCTGGTCCGCAGTGGCGCGACCCTGCTGGATGTCAGGGAGAACAGCGAATGGAAGTCCGGGCATGCACCTGGTGCCGTCCACGTCGCCCTCGGTGATATCGACAAGGCCCCGCGGCGGCTGCGCCGGGGACGCCCTGTCGTCGTGATGTGCGCCAGCGGGATGCGCTCGCGTACCGCTGCCAAACACCTGCGCGGGCTCGGGTGGGATGCGGCAAGCCTGTCCGGCGGGATGGCGGCCTGGCAGCGCGCCGGTGGTGAGATCCGCTGATGACCACAAACCCCGAGCCCTCCCCCACCCAGGAGGCCATGAGGATCGTCATCGTCGGAGGCGTCGCCGGTGGGATGAGTGCCGCGGCGCGGGCCCGGCGCCTGGACGAGCACGCCGAGATTGTCGTCCTCGAGCAGGGTGCCTACGTCTCCTTCGCCAACTGCGGACTGCCTTACCACCTCTCGGGCGAGATCGCCGGCCGAGATGAGCTCCTGCTGCACACCGCCGAGTCGCTGGGCGCGTCCCTGAACCTGGACGTGCGCACCGGCCACCGGGTCACCGGCATCGACCGGCACGCCCAGAAAGTCACCATCCAGGCTGGCGAGGACACCTACGCCCTGGCGTACGACGCACTGCTGCTGTCCCCCGGTGCGACCGCCGTGCGTCCGCCCATCGAGGGCCTGGACCACCCAGCCGTGCACACCCTGCGCACCGTCCCCGACGTCGACGCGCTGCGGGAGCGCATCGACGATCTACTTGCCCACCATCGACCAAGGGAGCAACCCCCCCGTGCTGTCGTCATCGGCGCCGGATTCATCGGCCTCGAGGCGGTCGAAGCCCTCACCACCCGCGGCCTACAAGTCCACCTCGTGGAGCTGGCCGACCACGTCCTGCCACCGCTGGACGCCGAGCTCGCACCGCTGCTGGCCGACGAGCTGGCCGCACACGGGGTAGACCTGCGTCTGGGCGTGTCGGCGCAAGCCATCACGGCGGCCGGCGCGATCCGCGAGTCAGGCGAGGACAGCTCAACCGGCGGTGTGATCGTCACCTTGTCCGACAGCGCCACCCTCGCCGCCGACCTTGTCATCGTCAATGTCGGCGTGCGCCCTGCAAGCGCGCTGGCGCTGCAGGCCGGCCTCGAGCTGGGTCCGACCGGCGCGATCAGAGTCGACGGCGACCAGCACACCTGCGACCCTCACATCTGGGCGGTCGGGGATGCCGTGGAGGTTACCCAGGCCATCACTGGGGCCCGGATCCCAGTGCCGCTTGCCGGCCCCGCCAACCGGCAGGGGCGCAGGGCAGCCGACTCGATCTGCGGGCGCCGGACAACCCCCCAGGCGCCGGTCCTGGGCACCGCGATCGTGCGGGTCTTCGGCCTCACCGCCGCCACCACTGGCGCGAACCAGGCGACATTGCGTCGGGCGGGCCTGGCCCACGAGGTGGTGCACATTCACCCGGGCCACCACGCGGGCTACTTCCCGGGATCCGAAGATGTGCACCTCGTCGCGAGCTTCGCCCCCGATGGCACCCTCCTGGGAGCCCAGGGGGTCGGCCGGGCGGGCGTGGACAAGCGCATCGATATACTCGCCACGGCCATCCGGGCCCGCATGTCGGCCGACGACCTCGCCGAGCTGGAGCTCGCCTACGCCCCTCCGTACGGCTCCGCCAAGGACCCGGTAAACATGCTGGGGTTTGTCGCCCAGAACGTCCTGGACGCCACCATGCCCCAGTGGCAGGCCCAGGACCTGGACACGGCCATGGCAACGACTCTCATCCTGGACGTGCGGTCGGGATCGGAGTATGCCGAGGGCCACCTCGACGGTGCCCTCAACATCCCCCACCTCGAACTGCGGCAGAGGCTGGATGAGGTCGCCGCGGCTGCCGGCGGGCGCAAGGTGAGCGTGCTGTGCGCCCGCGGTGTCCGCGCCTACCTCGCCACCCGTGTGCTGCTCAGTGAAGGGATCGACGCCCGCAACCTCTCCGGCGGATGGCTCACTCTCAAGGCTGTCCACCCCAGCCTCTGATACCCCTTGGTCCACACAAGGAGCAGGCAGCATGCGAACGCAACCCCACCCGATCATGGTCCGCTGGATCGCTGCCGCCGCACTGGCCATAGTGGCTGTGGCGACCACCGCCGGAGTCAGTGCCTGCTCTTCCAGCAAGTCGGCCGGCAGCACGACATGCCCCGCGACCGGACAGCACATGACCGCCAGCGGCTTCTCCACCGCCATGAAAGCACCCGGCACGATCGTGCTCGACGTGCGCACACCGGCCGAGTACGCCAGCGGGCACCTACCTGCAGCCCAGAACATCGACATCGAGGCCCAGACTTCACACCACGGATCGGCGCACTCGACAAGAACGCGACCATTGCCGTGTACTGCCGCAGCGGGAACCGGTCGGGCGCCGTGCTAGAACAGATGACTGCCGCCGGCTTCACACACGTCTACGACCTCGCCGGCGGAATCGGCGCCTGGCAGAACATCGGCGGCCCCATGACAACTGGCGGGCCGTGACTGCGACCGGAGCTCGATCAGCTGGTGTGACATACCTGCCGGGGTAAACGGGACCTATGGCACTGTACCAAGGTGAGAATGCTTCCTAGCGTGGTGGATGCCTAAGTAACACCACTACGAAAGAGCTGAGGAGCAGTCCGTGAAGAAGTTGCTCGTGCTGGGTGCCGGAACAGCAGGAACGATGATCGTCAACAGACTGAGGCGCCGCCTGAGCGCGGGCGAATGGAACATCACGGTGGTGGACCAGGACGACGTCCACCCTTACCAGCCGGGGTACCTGTTCTTGCCGTTCAACATCCTCGCCCCCGAACAGATCACCCGCTCGCGCCACGCCACGCTGCCCGATGGGGTCGAATACGTGATCGGCGACGTCGACCGCGTCGACGCGCCGACGAACACCGTGACGCTGACCGACGGACGACACCTGGGTTACGACTACCTGGTCATCGCCTCAGGCACCACGCCCCGACCTGACCAGACCCCGGGCATGCTCGGCGAAGAGTGGCAGCGCAGCATCTTCGAGTTCTACACCTTTGAGGGAGCCAAGGCGCTGGCCAAGGCACTGCAGACGTTCGACCATGGCCGGCTCGTCGTGCACATCACCGACATGCCGATCAAGTGCCCAGTCGCCCCACTGGAGTTCACCTTCCTGGCGGACGCGTGGCTGCGCGAACGCGGTCTGCGAGACCGCGTCGAGATGGTCTACGTGACGCCACTGCCCGGCGCGTTCACCAAGCCGATCGCGTCCGATGCCCTCGGTTCGATGCTCGACGAACGCAAGATCGCAGTGGAAACTGACTTCCTTGTCGAGCGGATCGACGTCGAGAACAAGGCTTTGGTCTCCTACGACGAGCGCGAAGTGCCCTTCGACCTGCTGGTCACGATCCCGCTCAATATGGGCGCCGACTTCGTCGCCCGCTCCGGTCTGGGTGACGACCTCAACTATGTCCCGGTCGACAAGCACACCCAGCAGTCCAAGACCTACCCGAACATCTTCGCCTTGGGCGACGCCTCCGATATCCCGACATCCAAAGCAGGGTCGGTCGCGCACTTCTCGGTGGAGGTCTTCACAGACAACTTTCTGGAGCTCATCTCCGGCAAACCAATGACCGGTTCCTTCGACGGCCACGCCAACTGCTTCATCGAGACCGGCAACCGCAAGGGCCTGCTGATCGATTTCAACTACGACACAGAGCCGCTCAAGGGCAAGTTCCCTCTGCCGGTAGTCGGCCCGATGGACCTGCTCAAGGAGACCCGAGCGAACCACCTCGGCAAGGTCGCCTTCCGCTGGATCTACTGGAACATCCTGCTGCGCGGCCGCCCGATGCCGATCTCGACCCACATGTCCATGGTCGGCAAGACCAACAACACCACCACAAAGTAGGAGGAGACAGCGCCATGCCCGTGACCACTCTCAACGGCCATGAGATCCACGTCAGCGAAGAGGGCTTCCTCACCGACCCGACCGAGTGGGACGAAGGACTCGCGAGCACTCTGGCCACCCAGATCGGCATCACGCTGACCGACGAGCACTGGAACGTGATCCGATTCCTGCGCAAAGACTTCGAGGAAGTGGGCGAGACCCCGACCCTGCGCCGGGTGTCCACCGTCGGCGGCATCCCGATCAAGACGCTGTTTGGCCTGTTCCCGCAGAAGCCTGCGAAGAAGATGGCCTACGTCGCCGGCCTGCCCAAGCCGGTCGGCTGCGTCTAAGCCCACCCCCGAACACAAAGGAACACACTGACATGACCAGCACAGACGCCACCCCGGCGATCGTCCCCAGCTTCGACTCCGAGGTCGGCCCCGGCCGCAAACTAGCAATCATCTGCTCCAAGGGAAGCCTCGATATGGCGTACCCCGGGCTGATCCTGGCCAACGCAGCCCTCGGCGAAGGCGCCGAGGTCCACCTGTTCTTCACCTTCTGGGGCTTCGACATGATCAACAAGAAGACCATGGGAGACCTGAAGTTCACCATGCTCGGCAACACCGCCACCCACATGCCTCAGGGCCTGGGCGGGCTCCCGGGAATGACTGGCATGGCAACCTCAAAGCTGAAGAAGTCCATTGCGGACCTTGATGTGCCCGAGGTCCCCGAGTTCCTCGAACAGATCGTGGCCTCCGGCGGCCATCTCTGGGCCTGCCGCATGTCTGCGGACATGAACAAGCTCACTATGGAAGACCTGTACGACGAGGTCGAGGACATCATCAGCGCCAGCGACTTCATCGAGAAGACCGAGGGCGCCCAGCTCCTCTTCATCTAGTGAGTTCGTCCAGCCAGCTTCATCTCGTCAACGGGCAGCCCGCCATCCAGTTGAGAAGGGCGACGGGCTGTGTTGCGCCCACACTGGACGCTGAGATCGGTGGACCTGGCAGGAATGTCGGTCATCGATAACGCGTTGATACCCCACGAGGTATTATCCAGACATCGAAAAGGAGCCTCATGGCCACCCAAACGCTGACCGCAGCGGCCTTCGAGCAAACCGTGCTCGACAATGACATCGTGCTGGTGGACTTCTGGGCATCCTGGTGCGGACCGTGCCGCACGTTCGGCCCGATCTTCGAGAAGGCCAGCGCCACTCATCCCGATATTGTCTTCGGCAAGGTCGACACTGAGGCCGAACAGTCATTGGCGGGCGCAGCACGCATCACGTCCATCCCCACGCTGATGGCCTTTCGAGAGGGAATCCTTGTCTTCAGCCAGCCAGGCGCACTGCCTGCTGCCTCCCTTGAGCAGGTCATCGCCGGCATTCGCGAACTGAACATGGATGACCTGCGGGCCCAGACCGCCGAGTCCCACGCCGGCGAGCCACCGGCCGCCAGCGCCACGTCCTGAGGCCCCAACAGAAACGAGAACCAGCGTGTCCTACGCACTGACCACGACAGTCCGCCGTTCCTTCGCCGACACCCTCGACGCCACGCGCGCGTCGCTGACCGACCAGGGCTTCGGCGTCCTGACCGAGATCGACATCCAGGCCACGATGAAAGCCAAGCTGGACGTCGACGTTCCCGCACAGGTGATCCTCGGGGCCTGCCGACCACCGCTGGCGTACGCCGCACTTCAGGCGGAACCCTCGGTCGGGCTCCTGCTGCCGTGCAACGTCGTCGTCCGATACCTGGACGATGAGACGACTGCCGTCGAGGCCCTCGACCCGAAGGTGATGGTGACCCTGACCCAGAATGAGGCATTGTCCGTGGTCGCTGATGAGGCCGGGCGCCGGCTCGCCGCGGCTCTGGACACACTGACGCCCGCACTCGCAGAAAGCTGAGGCCGCGAGATGGACAAGCACCTCGCGCAAGGACCCACTCAAATCCCAAGGAGCAATCATGGTTGAGCTGAACCCCGAAGAGATGGGCGCCGTGATCAACCGGCTTCGTCGCGCCCAAGGTCAGATCGGCGGCGTCCTGCGCATGATCGAGGAGGGACGCGACTGCAAGGACGTCGTCACCCAGCTCGCGGCGGTGAACCATGCCTTGGACCGGGCTGGTTTCGCGATCATCAGCAGCGGTCTCAAGCAGTGCCTGACGGAGTCCGGCGGTCAGGAGTCTGTGGACATCAAGACCATGGAGAAGCTCTTCCTCTCACTGGCCTGAGTGCCTAGGTGTCGCGCTTAGGCTGGGGTCCGACGACGACATTGGTGGCTGCCACCTTG
>DAITND010000086.1:3962-10540 GCA_036834825.1 Dermatophilaceae bacterium | reverse complement strand
CAGCACAGCTAGTCGGACTCCTGGAAGTGCGGGCGCGGCATCGGATCGGCCGCCCGGCGGACAAGACGGCGGCGGGCCATGGGCAGTAACGTGGTGCTGCAGCGACATTCTAAGGAGGAACAATGGGCTTCGAATCTGTTCGCGCATATGTCCAGCTCGCTTCCGGCCTGGGCGACCTCACGCGTGCTCGCGCCATGGAGGCCGCACAAGGCCTGCTTTCCCTGCCGGCAGCGAGTATTGCGAGCGGCACCAGGGTGGCATCACAGGCGAGCGCCCTGGCCGACGAGCTGTTGGCCGCGGCCACAGCCAATCGTTCAGACCTCCAGACAATGGTTCGCAGCGAGGTGGATGTCGCGATCACACGTCTGGGGCTGGTACCTGTGCAGAAGCTGGAGGCGGCCCAGGCCGAAGCGGCCGGACTTCGCGAAGAGGTTGCCACACTTCGCGCCGCTTCATCGAAGGCCGCCGCTCCCAAGAGCACAGCGAAGAAAGCGGCCGCTGCTTCCAAGAGTCCGGCGAAGAAGGCCAGCACCGCACGCCGGTCGGCGGTCACGACGCGCGCGAAGCCGGCTGGCGCGTGAGCCATTCTGAGGGCGCGATCGCGCGGCGGACAAGATGGGCCCGGGGATGCAAGGTCGGCCGGTGATGGACGCCGGCGAGGACATGTCTGTCACAGATCCGGGCACCGCGCGTGAGCCAACCGGTGACCACGCCGTTGACGAGGTGCTCGGGCAGCTCGACAACGTGACCAACGAGCCGTTGGACATCCAGATCGAAGTCAGCGAGCGAGTCCATCGAGTTCTGCAGGGCCGTCTCGCTGATCTCGGCCAGGAGTGAGGGAGTCCGCTCACCGGCTCGATGTCGAGCTGGTCACCAGGGGCCTGGCCCGCTCCCGGGGCCAGGCTCGTGATCTCGTGAAGGCGGGCTCGGTGCTGCTGGAGGGATCACCGGCCACGAAGGTCTCGACCCCGGTGCGAGTCGACCAGAGCCTCGAGCTTGCGGCCGGGGTCGAGGGCTGGGTGAGTCGTGCGGCATACAAGCTGGTCGCGGCGTTGGAGGCGTTCGGACCGGGCGGGCTCAGTGCCGGCGACAAGAGATGTTTCGACGTCGGCGCCGCCGCCGGTGGATTCACGCAGGTCTTGTTGCGACAGGGCGCCCGCGAGGTCGTTGCCATGGACGTCGGCCATGGCCAGCTGGCCCAAGAACTGGCGGGTGATCCTCGAGTTATCGAACGCTCCGGTCTCAACATCCGCGATGCCCGTGCTGGGGACCTTGGGGGCCCTGCCGAGCTGCTGGTTGCCGACCTCAGCTTCATCTCTGTGCGACTTGTCCTGCCCGTCCTTCGCGACCTCGTCGAACCGTCCGGCGACCTGGTGCTCCTGGTGAAGCCCCAGTTCGAGGTGGGGCGCGAACGGCTCGGCAAAGCGGGAATCGTCCGATCGGCAGTCAATCGCGCCCGCGTGATCGAGGAAGTCGTGGCCGCTGCGACAGCAGCTGGCCTACAAGCCAAGGCTTTGTGCGCTAGCCCCATCCGGGGTACGACCGGAAACGCGGAGTACCTACTGTGGTTGACACCACGCCCCGAACAGGGGTTGACCACTGCACAGGTCACTGAGCTGGCCGCCACTTTGTCGACGGAGGCACCCACATGACCCGCCGTATCCTGCTCGTTGCCCACCCACGTCGGGTCGAAGCCCAGCAGTTCGCCGGGGATGTCGCGGACCAGCTTCATGCAGCAGGTCTTCAGGTTGCCCTGCTGCCCGATGCAGCCGAGGCGACCATTCTGGGCGGGAGCCCGAACATCGTCACGGTCGACCCCGCGGATCCGGCTCGGGGCTGTGAGCTGGTCTGTGTGCTTGGCGGTGACGGCGCGATCCTGCGCGGTGCCGCCCTGTCGAGGGGGACCGAGGCTCCGCTGCTCGGGATCAACCTGGGGCACGTAGGATTCCTGGCCGAAGCAGAGCGGGAGAAGCTCGTCGAGACCGTCGAGCGGATTGTCGCCCGGGACTACGTCGTCGAGGAACGGATGACCTTGGACGTCACGGCGACCTACGACGGGGAGGTCCTCGCCCGGAGCTGGGCACTCAACGAGGTGACGGTGGAGAAGGCCGCCCGTGAACGGATGCTCGAGGTCACCCTCGAGATTGATGGACGGCCGTTGTCCACCTTCGGCTGCGATGGCGTGGTGATGGCCACCCCGACCGGTTCCACCGCTTACGCCTTCTCCGCCGGGGGGCCGGTGATGTGGCCTGACGTCGAGGCCATGCTGGTCGTGCCCATCTCGGCTCATGCCCTATTCGCGCGCCCGCTAGTGATCGGGCCCAGCTCTGCGCTGGCCATCGAGATCTTCGCGGATACTGATGGCTCAGCCGTGATGTGGTGCGACGGTTCGCGCACCGTTGAGCTGCCGCCTGGCGCACGCATCGACGTCCGCCGAGGCGACACGGCCGTGCGTCTGGCGCGTCTGAGCTCTTGGCCCTTCGCCGACCGGCTGGTGGCGAAGTTCGACCTGTCAGTGACCGGTTGGCGTGGGGCGTCACGGCGAATCCATGGTGGTTCCGGCACGTCTGAGCGGGCCTGACACCGGCGGTCCGTAGGCTGTCGCCATGCTTCGCGAGATCCGGATTCAGAACCTTGGTGTCATCGATGACGCGGTGTTGGAGCTGTCGGCCGGTCTGAACGTGGTCACCGGCGAGACCGGCGCGGGCAAGACGATGGTCGTCTCCGGCCTCGGACTGTTGCTCGGGGCTCGGGCGGATGCCGCCCTCGTGCGCACAGGTGCCAAGACCGCTGTTGTCGAAGGGGTGGTCGAGGTCGGGCCAGAGCACCTTGCCTCCCTGCGGGTCATCGAGGCCGGTGGCGATGCGCAGGACGGGTTGATTCTCGTCAGAACCGTCTCGGCAGGAGGTCGTTCCAAGGCTCATGTCGGCGGGCGAACAGTGCCGGTCAGCGTGCTGGGGGAGCTCGGTGAACTGCTGGTGGCCGTCCATGGTCAGTCCGACCAGTGGCGACTGCGTCAGCCGGAGCAACATCGCGTCGTGTTGGATCGTTTCGCCGGCGGGTCGGTATCCGAGCCGCTCGGACGCTATGGCGCACTCTACGACGATTTCCACCAGGTTGGTGCCGAGCTAGGTCACCTGCGCGGACTCGCTCGCGACCGTGCGCGAGAGGTGGATGTGCTCCGGACTGGTCTTGAAGAGATCGAGGCCGTTGACCCGTTGCCGGGCGAAGATCTCGAGCTGCGGGCCGAAGACGCGCGGCTGGCGCACTCCGATGGCCTGCGGGCCAGCGCCGGTCAGGCCCACGCCCTGCTCACTGGTGACTCCGACAGCCTCTACTTCGGCGCTGATGACTCCGAGGGACCGAACAGCGATGTGGCCGGGCAGCTGGGTTCGGCACGAGCAGCGCTGGCGCCGATGACAGGTCACGATCAGGCACTGGCCGACCTGGATCGTCGCCTACAGGAACTCGGCTACCTGACGGCAGATCTGGGGACAGACCTCGCGGCATACCTGTCGGGGGTGGACGTCGACCCTGCCAGGCTGGCCTGGGTCCAGAACAGGCGCGCAGACCTGGCGCGCTTACAGCGCAAGTACGGCGACACAGCCGATGACATCCTCTTGTGGGCCAAGGAGTCCGCGGCGCGGCTGGCCGAGCTGGAGGGCGCTGATGACCGTGCCGACGGGCTGCAGGTCAGGCTCGACGCGCTGCGAGAGGAGCTGACGAGCTGCGCCGGTGAGCTGAGCGCCGCCAGGAAGCTGGCCGCGACAGACTTCGGAGCACGCGTCACAACGGAGCTCTCATACCTGGCCATGGGCAAGGCCGTCGTGCAGGTCGACCTTGGCCGCCGGCCGGACCCCGAGGGCTTGTCCCTAGGAGAAGGGATCGAGCCGGTGCGTTTCAGCCGACACGGGGTTGACGACGTCGAGATCCTATTGGCGGCCAACCCCGGCGCGCCTGCCCGTAGCGTCGCCAAGGCAGCCTCAGGTGGCGAGCTGTCAAGAGTCATGCTGGCACTGGAGGTCGTCACCGGAAGCGGGGACGTTCCCACCTTCGTGTTTGACGAGGTGGATGCCGGCGTGGGTGGCAAGGCAGCTCTGGATGTGGGCGCCCGTCTTGCCGCGCTGGCCACATCAGCGCAGGTCATCGTCGTGACTCACCTTGCTCAGGTCGCGGCCTATGCGGACCGGCATCTCGTCGTGCGCAAGACCGATGACGGGCACATCACCGCCAGCGGGGTGGTCGCGGTGAACGGGGAGGAACGACTGCGTGAGCTTGCTCGGATGATGGCCGGTGTGGAGGACTCCGACGCAGCAATCGAGCATGCCAGGGAGCTTCTCGGCCAGACGGGGGCAGCGCTGCGAAGTTGAGGCGACGGGTCGTCAGGGCGTGGTGGCGGTGGCTGCTAGGACATGATCGGGTCACGAGTTGGTCTACGCCCGCGTCTAGGAAGTGAAGCAGGCTCAGCGCGTGGGATAATGGGCCCACAATGTCCATGTCATCGCGCCTGCGCCGACGAACCCCCCGCGAACCCGATCTGCCCGGCGTCTGGGGGACAGTTCGCATTGACGTACGCACCAAAGACCTGACGAAACGGCTCAAGTCCGGTGACATTGCAGTCATCGACCACCAGGACATCGACAAGGTCAGCGCTGAGGCCTTGATTGCCTGCAAACCTGCGGCTGTCATCAACGCGGGACTTTCGATCACCGGGCGCTACCCGAACATGGGGCCGGAGATCCTCATGGACGCCGGGGTGCCGTTGCTCGACAACGTGGGTAGCGACGTGCTGGCCCTGAAGGACGGGCAGACCGCTCGCCTTGATGGCGACACCCTGTACGTCGGTGAGGTCGTTGTAGCCAAGGGGATCCTCTTCGACCAAGACATCGTCGCGGCCGCGATGATCGAGGCGCGGGCCGGGCTTGCCGTCCAGCTCGAGGCGTTTGCGGCCAACACGATGGAGTACCTGCGGCGCGAGCGAGCGCTCCTGTTCGATGGCGTAGGGGTTCCTGACATCAAGACGGTCCTTGACGGTCGTCATGCTCTTGTGGTGGTTCGCGGCTATCATTACAAAGACGACCTGCAGACGCTGCGGCACTATATCCGCGAGTTCCGACCGATCCTGATCGGCGTCGACGGCGGCGCCGATGCGCTGCTCGAGGCAGGGCACCGACCGCACCTCATCGTCGGAGACATGGACTCGGTCTCTGATGCCACCCTCGGCTGCGGGGCAGAGATCGTTGTGCACGCCTATCGAGATGGCCGGGCGCCGGGGCTGGAGCGGGTCCGCAAGCTGGGCCTGGACCCGGTGGTCTTCCCGGCCACCGGCACCAGCGAGGACGTCGCAATGTTGCTTGCCGACGACAAGGGGGCTTCGCTGATCGTTGCGGTCGGTACCCACGCCACGTTGGTCGAGTTCCTGGACAAGGGCCGTTCCGGCATGGCCAGCACCTTCCTGACCCGCCTTCGTATCGGTGGCAAGCTGGTCGATGCCAAGGGCGTGAGCCGGCTCTACCGCTCGCGAATCTCCAACCTCTCCCTGGCCGTCCTGCTGTTTGTCGGCCTGTTCGCGCTCTTCGTTGCCTTGGGCGCCACACCGGCCGGAAATGCCATGCTCCAGCTGGTTGCTGCCCGGTGGGATGACCTGTGGTCCTGGATTGTGGGGCTGTTCACGTGATCGACTTTCGCTACTACCTGGTCTCCATCGTCTCGATCTTCCTTGCGCTCGCGGTCGGAATCGTCTTGGGCGCCGGACCACTGCAGCAGGACATCGGTGCCCGCCTCACCGAGCAGATAAAAACGCTGCGCGCGGAGAAGACCCAGCTTCGCACCGACCTCGACACGGCAAGACGGAACGCCGCTGCGCGTGACACCTTCTCCTCGGCAGTAGCACCGGCGGTGCTGAAGGGCCGTCTGACCGGCAAGACCGTAGCCCTCGTCGTCGCTCCGGGAGTAGACGCCGACCTGGTCAAGAACGCCACGGCTTCCCTGATCGCGGCAGGCGCCAAGGTGGGCTCGACGGTCACCTTGAACGACGTCTGGGCTGACCCGTCCAAGATCACCTTGCGGAACACCGTGGCCAGCCCGTTCGCCACGTTGGCCACGGCGCCTGCGGCGGCCGGCAGCCCGGACCAGCTTGCGGTCACGGTGCTGACGCACGCGATCCTGGCCGGCACCGACCATTCCACCGAACGCATCACCGCCTCGGCCAGCGCCGCGTTGAACGGCCTGGCGGCCGGCGATCTCATCAGCGTGACACCGGACCAGATCGTGCCGTCCTCGAGCGTGGTCTTCCTCGGTGGGCCGGTCAAGGGCTCCACCCAGCAGGACACCGATGCCCGGCTGGCGGCGTACGTGCAGCTCGTCCGCTCGCTCGATGCCGCAGGATCCGGTGTCGTGGTCGCAGCCAAGTCCAACAGCACGGACCCGACCAAGTCTGCGGATCTGGTGGCGGCGGCCCGCAAGAACTCCGACGCCGTGAAGGTCATCTCGACCGTTGATGACGCGGACCTGCCCATGGGGCTGAACACCCTCGTGATGGCACTGGAGCAGCAGTACACGGGCGGCGCCGGGCAGTA
>DAITND010000086.1:2123-3862 GCA_036834825.1 Dermatophilaceae bacterium | reverse complement strand
GCCGTGGCCGGAGCCCTTGCTGGCGGTGCCGGTGGCCCCGCTGCGGTCTCGGGCCTGGGTGCGGCGGCCTTGGGTGCACTAGATGATCTGGTCGGCAACAGCTCCCGCAGGGGTTTGCGGGGGCATCTGGCTGCGGCCTTCCGCGGCGAAGTGACGACAGGGGCCGTGAAGATAGTGGGCTTGGGCGCCACTGGCCTGTTGAGCGCACGGATGATCGACCGGTCGGGTGTACGGAACGGGCTGATGTCCACTGTGGTTGGCGGCGGTGTCATCGCGGGTTCAGCCAACATCGCCAACCTGCTCGACCTGCGCCCGGGGCGAGCGCTCAAGGTCGTTCTGCTGCTCGCAGCGCCTATCGTGGCGGGTGGGCGTGGAACCCACCTATCCACCGCAACCGCCAGCGCGGCGGCGGGTGCGGCGATCGGCATCTTGCCGGATGACCTGGCGGGCCGGAGCATGCTCGGTGACACAGGGGCCAACAGCGCTGGTGCCCTGCTCGGAACCGCGCTCGTGGCTCGTACAGGCCCGCGCGGCCGACTCCTCGCGCTCGCCGTCGTGACGGCATTGACGCTTGCCTCAGAAAGGGTCAGCTTCACGAAGGTGATTGAGTCGACGCCCGGCCTGCGCGAGCTCGACGCGCTCGGTCGCCCACCATGGTCGTCCCCCGTTGCCTCCCCGAAGTGACCCTGTAGCTCGATGACGCGCCACGACGAGACCCCGGCAGCGACGAGCAAGGCCAGCATGACCGGCACGGCTGCCCCTGGGGTCTTCGCGGCTGCCGGTCTGATCGCCGTGCTCACCCTCGTTGCGCGGGTCGTCGGGTTCGGCCGCTGGCTGGTCTTCTCGCAGAGCGTGGGGACCACCTGTGTCGGCAGTGTCTACCAGGCTGCCAACCAGTTGCCGAATGTCATTTTCGAGGTTGCCGCGGGTGGAGCGCTGGCGGCGGTCGTCGTCCCGATCATCGCCGGCCAGCTGGCTCGTCCGAACAGCGGGGCCACTCAGAACTCAGCCGAAGCCGCGCAAACGGCCTCGGCCATGCTCACCTGGACTCTGGCCGTGCTGGTACCGCTGTCCATCCTGATGGCAGCCTCAGCCCGTCCGCTGGCGTCATTCATGGTCGACGACCAGAGGTGCTCAGGCTCAACGGATCTCATGGCGTCGATGATCGTGGTCTTCTCGCCCCAGATTGCTCTGTACGGAGTCGGGATCGTCCTTGCCGGAGTGCTCCAGGCGCATCGTCGCTTTCTTGGCGTCGTCTTGGCCCCGCTGTTGTCCAGCCTCGTGGTGATGGCGGCGTACCTGATGTTCGGGGCTCTGGCACAGGGGAAGGGAAACGACCTTGCCCGACTGCCCAGCCGAGCCTCCATGGCGCTCGCGCTAGGAACGACCCTCGGCGTCGCGGTGTTGAGCCTCTCCCTGTTGATACCGGTGCATCGCGCCGGTGTGCGGCTGCGTCCGACCTGGACATTTCCCGATGGTGTCGCCCGGCGAGCCAGCGCGCTCGCAGGTGCCGGGTTGCTTGCCCTGTTTGCCCAACAGGTCGCCGTCTTGGTGACCTTGTGGGTGTCCCAGCACCGTGGTGGCACGGGCACGCTGAACGTCTACGTCTACGCCCAGGCCATCTATCTCCTGCCATATGCCGTGCTGGCGGTACCTTTTGCCATGTCCGCTCTACCTGCGCTGGCCACCGGATTGGACCAGGCGGTGCTGGCCACCGGATTGGACCAGGCGGTGCTGGC
>DAITND010000086.1:0-2023 GCA_036834825.1 Dermatophilaceae bacterium | reverse complement strand
CCACCGGATTGGACCAGGCGGTGCTGGCCACCGGATTGGACCAGGCGGTGCTGGCCACCGGATTGGACCAGGCGGTGCTGGCGACCGCCCCCGTTCAGGCATCCTTCGCGCGAGCGCAGTCGACCCTGGCTTCCTCGGCACGGGCCATCATCGTCGCCACCAGCGCGGGCGCCGCGGTGCTCTTCGCCATCGCCTCGCCCACCGGCGCCTTCTTCAGCGCCCTGGACGCAGGTCGGCACAATCCTCACGGGATAGCGGCTCTGGCGGCCCTGCCTGGCGCCCTCAGTGCCTTCGCGCCAGGGCTGGTGGGCTTTGGGATGGCGGCCCTGCTCACTCGTGCCCTGTACGTCCAGGGCCGTCCTGCCGTCGCCGGGGGTCTGGTTGCGCTCGGCTGGTTCATCGCCGCCATCGTGCCTCTCCTTGTGCTCCAGTCTGACGCCGGACCGCGAAGCACCTTGATCGCATTGGGCCTTGCCAGCTCTTTGGGTATGACGGTGGCTGCCCTCGGGCTCTTCGTTGCGGTTCGGCGCACGTGGGGTGTCAAAGCATTCCGGGGTTTTGGCCGCAGCGCAGTGGTGGCTTGTGGTGCGGGTCTGTTCTCCGCCGCCGTGGGTCGTGGCCTGGCCGCGGTGCTGCACCCGCAGGGTCTCGTGGCTGGTGCCGTGGTGGCAGCGCTGGTCGCAGTCGTCGTCGCGATGTTGTTCGCCGGCTCGATCTGGATCGGCGATCGCGGGTCGGCGCGGCTGGCACTGGCCAAGCTCCCGGGGAGGGCGCGGTGAAGGTCATCATGCTTCTCGGCCGTAGCACCGGAGGGATCGGAACCCATGTCGCGCAGCTCAGCGCGGACCTGCGTGACCGGGGTGTTGACATCATCGTGGTGACCCATCCGCTCACCGCGGAGCACTTCGATCTCGGTCCGGTGCGGCCGTACTGGCCGGGGTCTGCCGGCAGGGCCCATGCGCTACGGGACTTCAGGCTTCTGCGACGTCTGGTTGCCACCGCTGACATCGTGCATGCTCACGGTCACCGGGGCGGGTTGCTGGCTACCTTGGCCACTGTGTCAACCGGGTCGAGTCTGGGCCTGCGAGTCCCGGGGCGACCGCAGAGACCAAGGACGGCGAAACTGATTGTCTCCCAACATAACGTGGTCCTGGCCGGCAGTGGTCGACAGGTTCTCAAGCGGCTGTCGCAACGCTGGGTGGCGCGTCACGCGGATCTGGTGACCGGGGCCAGCAGCGATCTGGTCAGCCAGGCGCTGGCGTTCGGTGCACGTCGCGCGGAGTTGGCCGAGGTGCCCTCGCCCCTGGTTCCTGAGCTGCTCGCCCGGCGACCGGCCGATGCGGCGGCCCGGCTCCGGATTCGGCAGGCCCTGTTCTCCTCGATCGGCCTGGACCCGGACCTGGGCTTTTCGGTGCCCTTGGTCGTCACCATCTCGCGGATTGCGCCGCAGAAGAACCTTCCGGTGCTGGTGCAGGCTGCTTCCCGACTGCGCCAGAGGTGCACGTGGGTGGTCATCGGTGACGGAGACCCGCAGCTTGTGGCCCAGCTCCGGGCGCAGGCGGGGGTGCTGGCAGCCCGGGTCCATTTTGTCGGGTCGTGCCTCGAGGTCGACCAATGGCTGCGGGCGGCAGAGGTGTTTGTGCTGCCCAGCCAGTGGGAAGCCCGTGCTCTGGTGGTGCAGGAGGCTATGGCGGCCGGAACACCCGTGGTTGCCACCGATGTTGGTGGCTTGCACGACCTGGTCGCCGGGACCGGACTGCTGGTCCCGCCGGGAGACCCAGAGGCGATAGCCAAGGCTACTGATCACGTCCTGGCCGACCCTGGACTGCGCGAGGAGCTCGTCGCCCGCGGCCGGGAGGTTGCCGGCGGGTTGCCGGATGGGTCCGACACGGCTTCGCGATGGCTGGCTTGGTACTCCCAGACCCTTCTGATGACGTAAAGTTAAAGCCCGTGGCGCAACTGACAAAGCACATCTTCGTAACCGGAGGCGTTGCCTCTTCGCTCGGCAAGGGCCTCACGGCTT
>DAITND010000085.1:0-10597 GCA_036834825.1 Dermatophilaceae bacterium | reverse complement strand
GGAACCGGCAGAACAGGATTCCGCGAGACTGGATCACCCAGCAGGCAAGGGCTAGCTCGGATCGGACTCGGACAGAAACAGCGCAAAGACCGCCGGTTGTCTCTGGATCAGCTCGAGGCGGCCACCGTTAGCCTCCGCGAGGTCACGGGCCAGAGCCAGCCCCAGGCCGGTGCTGTGCGCCGTGCTGACCGCGCGTTCGAAGATGTGCGGCGCAATCGCGGCAGGCACGCCCTCACCTTGGTCACCGATCTCCACCACCACTGAAGGTCCACTGCGTCGGGCCTCCACATCCACGGTTCCACGACCGTGCGCCAGTGAGTTCTCCAGAAGCGTCGACAACACCTGGGACAACGCCACTGGTGTGGCGCGCACAAACAGACCACGTTGACCATGGACCCGAACGCTACGGTGAGCCTGCTCGAAGGCGGGCTGCCACTCCCGTTGCAGCGAAGCGATCACCGAGTCCAGCGAGACTGTCGGCGGGCTCACTTCGTGACCACGGCGGGTCCGTGAGAGCAGTTCGTCCACCACCGTGGTCAAACGCTCAACCTGTGTGATCGCGATGCTCGCCTCTTCGCGGACGACGGTGAGGTCGTCGGTGACCGCGATTTCCTCCAGTCGCATGAGCAACGCGGTCAGCGGTGTTCGCAGCTGGTGGGAGGCATCCGAGGCGAAGTCGCGTTCCGAGGCCAGTGACCGGGTCATCTGATGCGCGCTGCGCGCCAACACCTCCGAAACGCGGTCGACCTCACGGATGCCGGTGACCAGCGGCTGGAACTGGGACTCACCAGCCCCCAGCCGTTCGGCTCGGTCAACCAGCTGAGTCATCGGCTCGGCGAACTTGCGGGCTTTCAGCGAAGCGACCAACACACCAGCGAGCACGGCGACCACCGCCAACCCCACAATGATCCCCAGCAGCGGAAGCGGTTGCAGGAGCAGTGGCGGCTGCCCGTCCAGCCAGCCGCGAAGTCGCCTGAAGTCGTCGGTAGCCACCCACCACACAACGACCACCAACGGAAGGTCCAAGGTCACTACGGAAAGCAGCACGGCAGGGAAGGTCGACCGCACCAGCTCACGGCGCATGTCCTAGTTCAGCCTCGCTCAGCGCGCTCGAAACGGAAACCGACACCACGCACGGTGGAGATGAAGCGAGGCTGGGCGGCATCGTCACCCAGTTTTCGACGCAACACCGAAATGTGCATGTCCAGTGTCTTGGTGGACCCGAACCACACTGTCTCCCAGATCTCACGCATCAGCTGCTCACGAGAGACGACCTTGCCCTGCTCGCGCACAAGGACTCGCAGCAGGTCGAACTCCTTGGCGGTCAGCTGAAGCTCTTCCTCATTGAAGAAGGCACGGCGAGCATCTGGGTCGACACGCACGACCGCATCAGCCGCACCGAAGTCGTTTGGCTGCCGACGCAGCAACGCCCTGACCCGGGCCAACAGCTCGGCGAGATGGAAGGGCTTGGTGACATAGTCGTCGGCGCCAGCATCGAGTCCCACCACCAGGTCAACCTCGTCGACCCTGGCGGTCAGGATGAGGATCGGCACCTTGCTGCCATCGGCACGAATGCGTCGGCATACCTCAAGCCCGTCAACGTGCGGCAAGCCGAGGTCAAGCACGACCATGTCGGGCTTGCTCTTGGCACCATCGAGTGCCGCGCGGCCGTCTGCACGGATGTCGACCTCGTAGCCCTCCCGCCGCAGAGCCCGCGCGAGGGGCTCTGCGATCGCCGGATCATCCTCGGCAAGAAGAACACGGGTCATGTGAACATCGTAGGTACCTTTATCCCAATCAGCGACCGAGCCACACCGGTGAACGCTTCTCGGTAAAGGCCGCGACACCCTCAGCCCGGTCACCGGAGAATGCCGTGGCACGCCAGCAACCATCCTCAACCTCAAGACCGGTCGCCAGATCAACGTCGCTGCCGAGTCGCATCGCTCGTTTCGCCTGGCGCAGCCCGACGGGCGAGTTGGCCGCGATCTGCCTGGCCAGCTCCAGCCCGCGCTCGCGGGCGCTGCCAGCTCCCACCACTTCATCGACAACGCCGAGCACGGCCGCCTCGCTGGCCGCCATCCGACGCGCGGTGAAGATCATCCCGGCGGCCCTGGACCAGCCGATGCGACGCGTCAACAGCTGTGTCCCACCGCCTCCGGGAATGACTCCGACAGACACCTCGGGCAGACCGACCACCGCAGCGGATCCGGCAATGATCAGGTCGCAGGACAGTGCGATCTCCAACCCACCACCGAGGGCATATCCCTCAACCACCGCGATCGCTGGAACCGGCAGGTTGAGAACTCCGTTGTATGCCGCGCGCGCCAACGGCCGCTGTGCGACCAGGTCGGCATCGGTGAACGAGTTACGCTCCTTCAGATCGGCGCCAACGCAGAATGCCTTGGCGTTCGTGCTCGTGATCAGGACGACTCGCACGTCCTGGTCGGCCGAGATCGCGGCACATGCAGCGCCCAGGTCCAGAGCCATCTGGGTGGATACGGCATTCATCGCCTCGGGCCGGTCCAGAGCCAGCTCGGCGATGTGACCACCGGGGCCATGTCGGGTGATCGTGACCATCGGCGGGGTGGGGGCGTTCGGCTCAGCACTCATTGATCCAGGTCTCCTCGGTCATCGCGATAGCCAGGCATGTCATCCTCACCCACGCGGTCCTGACCCTCTTGGTCATCGCGCGCGTGCTGGTCGCCCATCATGCCCCGGCGCCCGGCCTGGTCGGCTCTGCGCAGCACCCAGGGCGTCACAGGTCCGATCCCGCGCAGCGTCCGGCGCCGAAGCGCCCACATCTCGAAGCCCGAAGTGCTCGCCAAGGAGCCAGCGATCCCATCGTCGACCAGTACCGTCCGGGGCCTCGCGACTGCCGTCAACCGGCTGGCGCGGTTCACCGTTGTCCCGAAGACGTCACCGAGGCGTGAGACAACCCTCCCGCTGGCCATGCCCACCCGAACGTCCGGCAGGAGGTCGTCCTCGGCCATGGCCTCGACCAGGTCGATCGCAATCGCGGCAGCAGGTGCGGCACCTATCGCCACGAACAGGACCTCGTCCCCCACCGTCTTGATGACGCGGCCGCCATGCGCGGTCACGACGGAGGATGCCAGCGCCTCGAACCGTTGCACCACGCGCGCCAGGTCGCGCTCCGAGAGTCGACGTACGAGACGCGTGAAGGAGACGAGATCAGCGAAGCCCACGGAGCGCACCACTCCCGGCTGGTCATCGATCGGCTCGGCATCCGTGATCATGCGCGAGACCGCCGCCGAGAGGTGACGTCGCCAGGCATAGACCAGAAGCGGTTCCAGGTCATCAGCGATGTCAGCCAACTTCAAGGCGGCTGCTCGCGCCGTCGCCGGATCCGGCATTCCTCGCGTCGGGTCCGCACTCGCGTCGACCCCGCCGTTGTCAGGTGTTCCTGGGGTCCCGACCTGCTGTGGTAGCTCGCCGATGGCTTCCGCCATCAGCTGGACCTGCCAGACCGCCAGACGATCGGTGGTCCGGGCGAAGGCTCGCGTCATCCCCAGCGCCGTGGCCTCGTCGAAGACGCCATCGCGCACCAGTGCGGCCAGGGACCGCAGAGCAGTCAGGTCGGCCTCCGTGAACACCGTGTCGTCATCCTCGACGTTTGGGAACCCGAGAGCATGCCAGAACTTGCGGGCGCTGAGAATGGATACCGACGCCCTGGCGCTGACCTCGCGCGAACCCATCGAGCGCGGCTGACCGAGCAGCCTGGCCTCGACGTCGTCGGCTGCGGGCGACAACCCACCAGCAAGCTCCTCCGGAAGACCGGGGCGATGGCGACCGACGCGGGGCATGTTAGTTGTACCCTTCTTCGAGCAGCACGGGGACGGCCATGTCTTCGATCATGCCGTGTGCCCTGCTTCAGGCTGCGAACGGCGTACGTGCACCACGTCGCCGGCGGCGTGGGCCCTGCTCGACCCGCCGGATCCAACCACGAGCCGACCCGCGTCGTCCACCCCGGTGGCGGTGCCCCCGGCGACCCCCCCGTCAGGTTGGTACACGTCCACGTCCAGGCCGATCGTCAGACACCACGAGCGGTAGGCAGTGCGGAGGGCCTCCAGCCCTGCGCCCCCTCCCGACCAGGTTCGGTGAAGGTCGGCCAGCTCCCCGAGGTAGCTCACTATGAGGTCCTCGCGGCGCAGGTTTCCCGCACCGCACAGGGCCAAGGAAGTTGCTGTCTCCACCGGAAGCTCGCTGCGTTCCTGATGGATGTTGGCGCCCGCGCCGATGACCACCAGCTCACCGCCAGGCACCATCTCGCACAGGACTCCCGAGATCTTGAGCCACGGCGCCTCTGGGTCCTGCGTGCTCTCCTGGACCATCACGTCGTTGGGCCACTTGAGCCGGCCGACCACGTCGGCGACGCGCGCCAGCGCCGAACGCATTGCCATACCGCTCAGCAATGGCAACCAGCCCAGGTCCGCAGTACGACCAGCCAGCACCGGAACGACCGCGGACACGGCGATCGACGTACCTGCCGGTGCCAGCCACTGGCGCGCCAGCCGACCACGACCCGCGCTCTGATGATCGGCCACCACGACCCGCCACGGACGGGGGTCTCGCAACGCCTTGAGATTGGTGGAGTCGACGGACGCATGGACATCGACCATCTGCCAAGGGTTTGCCACCGTGATCAATGCCGCTTTCAATAACTGAGAATCTAGAGCCTCGCGCACGGACCTAAGGCTATGCTCCCCGCCATGGCTGATGTAGTTCTCAATGGCGACCCTGCTGGGTCCGGCCCCGACGTCCACACGACAGCTGGCAAGCTCGCTGACCTGATCCGGCGCAGCGAAGAATCCATGCATGCCGGGTCCGCCAAGGCGGTCGAGAAACGGCATGCCCTGGGCAAGAAGACTGCGCGGGAGCGGGTCGAGCAGCTAATGGACGAGGACTCATTCATCGAGGTCGACCAACTTGGCCGCCATCGGTCGACGGCGTTCGACCAACAGAAGAACCGCCCCTATGGCGACGGTGTCATCATCGGCTTCGGCACGATCGACGGTCGGCAGGTCTGCGTGTTCTCCCAGGACTTCACGGTCTTCGGCGGGTCCCTGGGCGAAGTGTTCGGCGAGAAGATCGTCAAGATCATGGACCTGGCGATGAAGATCGGCTGTCCGGTCATCGGCATCAACGACTCGGGAGGCGCCCGCATCCAAGAAGGTGTGGTCGCGCTCGGGCTCTACGCGGAGATCTTCCGCCGCAATGTCCACTCCTCCGGTGTCATCCCCCAGATCTCTCTGGTCATGGGTCCCTGCGCAGGCGGGGCCGTCTACTCCCCTGCGATCACCGACTTCACCGTGATGGTCGACCAGACCTCCCACATGTTCATCACCGGCCCGGACGTCATCAAGACCGTCACGGGCGAGGACGTCGGCATGGAGGAGCTTGGCGGGGCGCTCACCCATAACTCCAAGTCCGGCGTTGCGCACCACATGGGCCATGACGAGAACGACGCCATCGACTTCGTGAAGGCATTGCTCTCCTACCTGCCGTCCAACAACCTCGAGGATGCTCCCTCATTCGACTGGGACACCGACGGCTCGGCTGCCCAGGTGGCCGACGACGCGTTCCTGGACACCTTCATCCCGGACTCAGCCAACCAGCCGTACGACATGCACACGATCATCGAGCACATCGTTGACGGCAACGAAGACGGTTCTCCTGACTTTCTGGAGATCCATGCCCTGTTCGCCCAGAACATCATCTGCGGCTTCGGCAGAGTCGAGGGACGTTCAGTGGGTGTCGTCGCCAACCAGCCCATGCAACTTGCCGGCTGCCTGGACATCGACGCCTCAGAAAAGGCCGCCCGGTTCGTGCGCACATGCGACGCCTTCAACGTCCCGGTGCTGACCTTCGTGGATGTCCCGGGCTTCCTGCCGGGCACCGATCAGGAGTGGAACGGCATCATCCGGCGCGGCGCCAAGCTCCTCTATGCGTATGCCGAGGCCACAGTCCCGCTGGTGACGGTCATCACCCGCAAGGCCTACGGCGGCGCCTACGACGTCATGGGCTCCAAGCACCTCGGCGCTGACATGAACCTTGCCTGGCCTACCGCGCAGATCGCCGTTATGGGCGCCCAGGGTGCGGTCAACATCCTCTACCGCAAGGAGATCGCCGAGGTGCTGGCGGCCGGCGGTGATGTCGACGCTGCCCGACAGCAGTTCATCACCGAATACGAAGACACACTGGCCAACCCCTACATCGCCGCTGAACGCGGTTACGTGGACTCGGTGATCTCACCGTCGCACACCCGCGCCTGGGTCATCAGGGCTCTGCATGCCCTGCGTAACAAGCGTCAGACGCTGCCACCCAAGAAGCACGGGAACATACCGCTGTGATCGGGCGTAACCCTCATGGCTGACAACACTCCTCGAGACCTGCTGGGCGCCCACCGACAGGGGCCCCAGGAAGAGCAAACTCCAGACATGCCGGTCCGCCTGATCCGCGGCAACGCCTCCCCAGAAGAACTCTCCGCGCTCATCGCGGTCGTTGCTGTGCTCACCAGCATGGGCAGCGACGACCGCGACAGTGCGGATGTCCAGCGCGAGCGCCCTTCGTGGGGAAGCGGGTCGTCATCCCGGTCCCACTGGAGCTCTGCCGCGCGAATGGTCCGCAAGACACACCCCCACGGACCCGGAGGATGGCGGGCGTCCGCCTCCCCCGCGGGCTGACTGCCCGCTGCCGGTTGAGGTACCTTCCACAGGTGACCACAGACGCTGACGGGCGGCAAGCGCGCCCCACCACCGACGTCGACCGGATCGCGAACGACTATCTGGACGCGTTCGTCGAGCTGAGTCCCATCGCCGCGACCTATCTGGGCATGGCCGGCCACGACGAGGACCTTGACGACTTCTCGCCGTCCGGCTACGCGGCCCGGTCCGAGCTGCGCAACAGGACCCTGCGTACCCTCGCCCACGCCAGTGCGATCGACGACATCGACCGGACGACCCTTGCCGCCATGAAGGAGCGCCTCGGTCTGGCCGAGGAGACCTACGCCGCAGGGCTGAACCAGATGTCCCTCAACGTCCTGGCCTCCCCGCTGCAGGCGATCCGCGACGTCTTCGACCTGATGCCCACCGACACGGATGCGCAGTGGGCGAGGATCGCGGCCCGGATGACGAAGGTCCCGGCGGCGCTCGACAGCTACATGCAGTCCCTGCGGGCTGCGGCAACCAAGGGCATGGTGAGCCCGAAGCGACAGGTCGAGGCCTGCGCCGTCCAGTGTGTCCGGCTGACGGCCGAGGACGGCTATTTCGCCAACTTGATCGGTGCTTACTTGCACGGTTCGCATGTGCAGAGTACGAATGTGCAGAGTTCCCCCTCGCTCAATTCCAACGAAGGTGCGCGGGGGGACGGCGCCGCCGGCGCCCTGAGCAACGCTGTTGGCGAGGCTTCATCGTCCTATGCACGGTTGGGTGAGTTCCTCCGTCAGGAGCTGCTCCCCCAGGCACCCGAGGCCGATGCTTGCGGGCGCGATCGATACCAACTCCTGTCACGGTTCTTCCTTGGTGCCAATGTCGACCTTGAGGAGACCTACCAGTGGGGTCAGCAGGAGCTGGCCGGAATCACAGCCGAGATGGCGGCCGTCGCCGAGCAGATCGCGCCGGGTGCCGACACCAGGGAGGCCATCGCAATCCTCGACGCCGACCCGGGTTACCGCCTGCACAGCACGGACGAGCTCAAGGCATGGATGCAGGGCAAGGCCGACGAAGTCATCAGCGACCTCGCTGGGACGCACTTCGACATTCCGGAGCCGGTGCGCACGATCGAGTGCCTGATCGCGCCTACTCAGACCGGCGGCATCTACTACACCGGACCGTCCGAGGACTTCAGCCGGCCAGGTCGCATGTGGTGGTCCGTGCCCAAGGGAATCAACGAGTTCGGCACGTGGCGCGAGCTGACAACCGTCTACCACGAGGGCGTCCCGGGCCATCACCTCCAGGTCGCCCAAACCGTGTTCCGCTCCGAGCTGCTCAACCGCTGGCGCCGCATGGACGCCTGGACCTCCGGTCATGGTGAGGGCTGGGCGTTGTACGCCGAGCGACTGATGGCCGAGCTAGGGTACATGGAGGACCCGGGCAACCGTATGGGCATGCTTGACGGTCAGTCTCTTCGCGCGGCGCGTGTGGTTCTGGACATCGGGGTCCACTGTGGTTTCGAGGCTCCCCCCGAGGTAGGCGGTGGCGCGTGGACCTATGACAAGGCCTGGCAGTTCCTGCGAGCTCACGCCAACATGGCCGAGGACTTCCTGCGCTTCGAGCTCGACCGCTATCTCGGCTGGCCAGGGCAGGCGCCCTCCTACAAGATCGGCGAGCGTCTCTGGCTCCAGCTGCGGGACGAGGTCAAGGCCCGGCAGGGCGATGCCTTTGACATCAAGGCCTTTCACCGCCGCGCCCTGGACATCGGCGGGGTCGGCCTCGACACGTTGCGCGAGGCCGTGCTGGGCGCCTGAGCCGTCAACCCAAGCGCTGGCATTGGCCGACGGTCTGCTCAGATAACCTGCCCGCATGGTCTCTGCGCGCGTGCCCCTCATTCTCGGCTCTGCCTCACCGGCTCGACTGGCGACGTTGAAGAGGGCTGGAGTGACCCCCTACGTGCTGGTGAGCGAGGTGGACGAAGACTGCGTTGTGACAGAGGCTCTTTCACGATTTGGCGAGCTCGCTCCGCAGGACGTGGCACTCGTTCTCGCCCGCGCCAAGTGCGAGGCCGTCACGAGGCTGTTGAGTGCCGACGACACCCGTCCCGAGGACGCTCCCGAGGGCGCATTGGTCCTGGGCTGTGACTCGGTGCTCGAGCTTGACGGCGAGGTGCACGGCAAGCCCGCCGATGAGGCGGAGGCTGTTTCCCGGTGGAAACGGATGCGGGGCACATCCGGAGTGCTGCACACCGCACACTGGCTGATCGACGACCGGGACGACCAAGACGGGGGCACCGGCGCGACCATGGGAGCAGTGGCTTCGACGATCGTCCATTTCGCGAAGGTCAGTGACGATGAGATCACGGCATACGTCGCAAGCGGTGAGCCGCTGCAAGTCGCCGGAGCGTTCACGATCGATGGACTCGGCGGACCGTTCGTGTCCGGGATCGAGGGTGATCACCACAATGTCGTCGGCGTCAGCCTGCCATTGCTGCGCGAGATGCTCGGCCAGATCAACGTGAGCTGGTTCGAGCTGTACTCCTGATCAGCGGCGAGCTGACGGCTGCACCGCTGGTCAACCGGAGCGATCCCGGTAAACGAGCACGAGGCGATCAAACGCAGCTCAGTCAAACCAGCCAACGTCAAGGCTGGGCAAAGGTCGGCGCGCCTCAGATCTTGCCGGTGGCGGCAAGCACGGCTTCCCGGGCATCACCGACCGCGCCAAGATGCGCCGGCAGACCCATCGTGGCCAGCATCCGGACCATGCCGTCGCCGATGTGGTTGGCCACCACAGCCTCGACCTGGTGCTCACGCAGAAACGTGACCACACGGGCATGATGGGACCCCGGGGTGCCCTCGTCGTGGAGTCGGCTCCAGGAGACCTCAATCACGCGCCAGCTGACGATCTCCCCATCAACGACGTCAGCCACCGCCACCCAGTCGGCCCGGCCCCAACGGGGGTCGATCATGCCCTCTTGCGTCACCGGCGCGCACACCATCATGTCAACAATCCACCTCTCGTCGTGGCACTCGGATGACCGGCTGCAACCAGGGGGTTGTGTCAGTCACCGTCGCGCCCCACCAGTGTCCAGCTCGCCCGCCCGCTGGCTGCAGCCGGGTTGGCGAACCGTGACCTATCCCGAACAACGTAGAACACCGCCAACAGGTCCGGGTTGGTCGCGTCCAGTCGGGCGACGTGGGTGGCGGCCATCGCGGCGAGCAGCTCGTCGGCTCGACCTGTGGCAGCCAGGGCGGTGATCTTGCGGCGGATGGTCTTGACCTCCGGGCCCCGGTCCAACCCGAGCACCCTGCCCAACGCGTGCGGGTCGACCCTGGTGGCGCCTTCGGCGCGGGGCTGTCCGGCCAGGGCCCGTAACACCCCTTCGAGCAGCATGGTGTCCAGGCCGTAGAACCCGTTCGGTAGGCCCCCGAACACCGTGGTGGCACACGGCAGCAGCCCGGTGGCCTGCAGGGCGGGGATCGCCAGCAGCAGTCCCGCCAGCGGCACCCGCGCCGCGGGGGTGAACACGGGGTCGGCGTGGGGCAGCTTCCCCCACCGGGCCGCGGCCCGCTCCGCGTCGCGGTCGGCCGGCGGCGGGAGCACCAGCAGGCCGTCGCCGGCAGGATCAGTGCTCCCGGTGGGGTCGGCACCTTCGGTCGCCGCGCTGGCATCGCTGTCCGGGCCTGTTTCGTGCTCATCATCGGCGGCCGGCGGGGTTGTGGCTGGCGGGGTACAGACGCGACGGACACTGGTGTACGACACCCCGGTCGCGGTCGCGATCTTGCGGTAGCTGGCCCCGGCGGCGCGGCGGGCGGTGATGTCGGCGACCACCTCGGGGCTCAGCGCGAGGGGCCCTTGGGTCCGCGCTTGTCCGCCAGGGCTCTGGACATAGCGGGTGTGGTGTTCGTTCCTGTAGCCGTTTGACCTGC
>DAITND010000084.1:0-10627 GCA_036834825.1 Dermatophilaceae bacterium | reverse complement strand
GGCGATCGGAAGCCCCGCCCAGACACTCACTACCGGCCCGGGGCATTCCTCGAAATGCATATAGATCCGAAATTCGTTGAGGAGCCCGCAGTATCCGGCTCAGGTCTTGGGCAGCCCTCGCAAGAGCGCTCCTGCCAGACTCGCGCTGTACTGCATGGTCATGTGGTCGTAGTCGTAGTAGACGCTCGCGCCGCCGATCACGGCATAACAGCGTTTGGCGTCGCAGAAGTCGTTACTGAGATCGACCAGGTTGAACTCACGGTGCAATGTTTTGCTCGCACTGAGCATTGATCGCCCTGCCCGCATGATGTCGTCATCGATAAGGACCTTGGAGCGCGGGTTGGCGCAGGCCAGCGGCTGGCCGGCATTGATGGCAAGACACTGCGGACCATTGTGACCACCCGTGGTCGGGATGTCTCGCAGGACCGTGACCCGGCTGAAGCCCAGCCACTGTCTCCAGACCTGCTCGAAGCCGGCGGGGCCTGAGCCCGGCGGGTCGAAGCGGCTCATCTGGACGTACGCGGTGGTGATGATGTCGTCAGGGGCCAGCGCCCTGAGCTCGGTCGTGACCTTCTTTGTCCAGATGGGGCAATCGCCGCCGACCCGGGAATGGCCCTCGAACCAGACACTCCGGCCATAGGTCGCAGCACAACCACCGGCGAACATCTCAATGAGCTGCCAGTTCTTGGCCTTGGCGATCCGGTGCAGCGCGCCACGCCAGTGCTCCGCGTGAGAGTCACCGATCAGCGCCACCACGCGGCTGGGCTTGCCCTTGCCCCAGTAACAGGTAAAGAAATTCACTACCTGACCGCTGCTGCCACGGCACCCAGCCTGGGGCCCCCAGGGGGCATCCGCCTTGGTCACCGCGGCCAGCGGCAGCGCCGTGACTGCCTGCGGGCACTTGGCACGGTGCTCCATCGCCGGCGCGCCGAAACACTGGCTACCCGCGACGCCAGCGAGCACCGCCGCAGTCCGTTGTTCCTGGGCGTTGGCTGCATAGACCTGCGTCCCGGAGACGAGGGCGATCACCAACATGCCGGCCCCCGCCGCAGCAAGGGTGGCCCTCGGGGTCGCTGCCAGACGCGGCCAGAAACGCGTGGCATCCTCGACGAAACGCTTGCTGAGCCCGGCCATAACTAGGGCGAGCAGCATCAGCACCAGCAGCTCGGGTGTGTTGAGCGCGTGGCCCAGGGCATACGGCGCGAAGATGAGAAGCGGCCAGTGCCACAGGTACAGGGAGTACGACACGTCCCCAAGCCACTGCACCGAACGGAGCCGGAAGACCACGTCGCTGGGATCGGCGCGACCTATGTCCCCGGCCACGATGATGGCGGCGGTGGCGACCACTGGCAGCGCCGCTGCATAGCCGGGGAAAGCTGTCGCGCCCGAGTAGGACCAGGCCGCGCCCAGCAACCCGAAGATGCCCGCCCAGCGCAACAGTCGAGCCAGGCCCAGAGGCGGCGCCCATGTGCGCATCAACAGGACCACGAGCGCCCCGGCCCCGAACTCCCATGCCCGCGTCGGGGTGATGAAGTATGCCGCGGCCGGGTGCGCCTGGGTGGCCCACACCGAGCAGGCGAACGAACCGAGCGTGACCGCCAGCAATGTGAATCCCACGGCCCTGGTGGTGTGGCCGCGCAGCCACCGGCGAGCGACCAGGCACGAGATGATGATCAGACCCGGCCAGACCAGGTAGAACTGCTCCTCCGCCGACAGGGACCAGTAGTGAGTGACCGGGGAAGCGACATCGTTGGACGCGGAGTAGGTCACCGCCTTGGACGCGAGCCAGAGGTTCTGGACATAGAAACCGCTCGCTGTCACCTCGTGCGCGGTGGACGCCCAGAGGGTCGCCGGAAGAAACAGGAACGTGCCCACGACCACGAAGAGCAGGACCAGGATCGATGCCGGCAGTAGCCGCCGGGCGCGTCGTGCATAGAAAGCCAAGAGCTTGACGGTGCCCGTCCGGTCCGCCTCACGGAACAGGTGGGAGGTGATCAGGTAGCCCGAGATGACGAAGAAGGCGTCCACGCCGACGTATCCACCGGTAAGGGTCCCGGGCCAGTAGTGGTAGATCACCACCAACATGACGGCCACCGCCCGCAGCACCTGGATCTCGGGCAGGAACTGTCGAATCGCTCGCTCGGCAACGCGCCGTGGCCGGTCGACCGCGACGGGGAGCAGAACTGTCACGCGCGGTTCTCCTGTCCTGTGTCCTCAGATGTGGCGTACCTGAGTGCTAACTTACCCAACGATCCGCGGGGACCGAAAATTCAGCCGAGGCCGGCAACCAGAATTGCAGCCCGAAACCCGACGGCGAAACCCGACGGCGAAACCCGACGGCTAGAGTCCACGTCATGGACAAAGTCGTCGTCAGCGCAGCCGAAGCGGTTACTGGGATCGTCAACGGCTCATCGCTTGCCGTGGGCGGATTCGGCCTGTGCGGTGTCCCCAGCGTCCTCATCGCCGAGCTTCATCGCAGCGGTGTCACCGACCTGGAGGCGGTCTCCAACAACTGCGGGGTCGACGACTGGGGTTTGGGGGTCCTGCTGAAGGCCAAGCGGATCGCCCGGATGGTCTCGTCCTACGTGGGCGAGAACAAGGAGTTCGAGCGTCAGTTCCTCTCCGGTGAGCTCGAGGTCGAGCTCACCCCACAGGGGACACTGGCCGAGAAGCTGCGCGCCGGAGGAGCCGGCATACCGGCGTTCTTCACGGCCACCGGGGTCGGAACCCAGATCGCCGACGGTGGTGTGCCGTGGCGCTACGCTCCGGACGGGTCGATCGTCACGGCGTCCCCGCCCAAAGAGACCCGCGAGATGGACTGGCACGGAAAGAGGCTGACCTTCGTGCTGGAGAACGCGATCGTCACCGACTTCGCCCTGGTCCGGGCCTGGAAGGGCGACCGGCACGGCAACCTGGTCTTCCGCCAGTCCGCCCGCAACTTCAACCCGTTGGCGGCGATGGCCGGGCGGGTCACGATTGCGGAGGTCGAGCACCTGGTCGAGCCGGGCGAGATCGATGCCGACGCGGTGCACCTGCCCGGCATCTACGTCCAGCGTGTCCTGCCACTGACACCGGAGCAGGCAGCCGACAAGCACATCGAACGCCGCACCGTCCAGCCCAAACCCGCCACAGCCAACGGAGGCTCGAACTGATGGCCCGCACCCGTGAGCAGATGGCAGCCCGTGCCGCCGCAGAGCTCTCCGACGGCGACTACGTCAACCTCGGCATCGGCCTGCCGACGCTGGTCCCGGAGTATGTCCCCCACGACGTCGAGCTCGTCCTACAGTCTGAGAACGGCATCCTGGGTGTTGGAGCCTACCCCGTTGACGGCCAGGAGGACCCAGACCTGATCAACGCCGGCAAGGAGACGGTCACCCTGCGCAAGGGCGCCTCCTTCTTCGACTCCGCGACCAGCTTCGGAATGATCCGCGGCGGCAAGGTCGACGCCGCGATTCTGGGCGCGATGCAGGTCTCGGCCGACGGTGACATCGCCAACTGGATGATCCCCGGCAAGATGGTCAAGGGGATGGGTGGGGCGATGGACCTGGTCCACGGCGCCAAGAAGGTCATCGTCCTGATGGAACACGTCGCCAGGGACGGCACGCACAAGATCGTCCAGGAGTGCTCACTGCCCCTGACCGGCAAACACGTCGTTCAGCGCATCATCACCGACCTGTGCGTCATGGATGTCACCGACCACGGACTCGTCCTGCGCGAGCTCGCCGACGGCGTCACCGAAGACGACATCCGAGTCGCCACCGGACCCGCCTTCACCGTCGAGCTGAGCTGAAGCCAGCTCAGAGCGGGACGCGTGCCGTCACACAGAACTCGTTGTAGATGAACAGCCTGCCTGCCCTGCGAGGGAACGGGAAGCTGAATGAGCGCTCCAGCTCCAGGCCAAGGGTCTCGACCAGGTCGGCCAGGTCCTTGTCCTGGGCGAACCAGACGTGGGTCGGGTCGCTGGCGTAGCCGCGCTCCTGCGGGCATACGAGAAAGACTCGTCCACCCGGGCGCAGGAACGGAAGGTAGTCACCCAGCAGCTTCAGGGCCTGCTCACGATCCATGTGCTCGATCACATGGGCGAGCAGCAAGCCGTCGAAGGAAGCCGGGACTGCGCGGTCGCCGTCCATGAACTCCTGGACGGTATAGGCGTCGTACCCCATCGAGCGGGCCAGTGCCACCGCCTCGGCGTTGTGGTCGACCCCCACCGAACCCGGTGAAAGGACGCCAAGATTACGCCCGATGCCGCAGCCGACGTCCAGCGTCCGCCCCAGACCCTGTCGCCGCATGTTCCAGTGGTAGGGGGCTTGTACGTGCAGCAGACGCTTCCACCAGAGGGTCTGTTTGCTGCGGAGCCGTTCGGCGTAGTCAGGCGTATCGGTACTCAAGGCAACCTCCAGGTGAATGAGTTCTCATGACAACACACCAACTGCCCCGAGCTGCAGTCGATGCAGTAGATCCGCCGCTGTGCTCGCAACACCCACCGGGAACGGGGTGAGCGGGCGGCGGTCAAGGTCGAGCCAGACCCGGGACCGCAGACTCAGATCCCTGGCCTGCATGGCGGACACTGGCGACACTCCGAGCACGATACGCGGTGAGCTCTTGAAGATCCGGCGCATCTCCCCCAGAACTGCACCGATGGTGATGGCCCGCTGGGAGGCCAGGATCTTGGTGACCACCACCGGCCCGGTCCTGGACGGCTCCTGCCGCAACCGTGCCAGGCCCTCGACGATCAGGCCCGCGCAGTCGGGCGCAAAAAGATAGTCACGCAGGGTGTCCAACGAGACATAGATCGACAGAGGCTGACCGGTGAAGTGGCTACGGCAGATCGCCGAGATCAGGCCCTGGGCCTTGGCGAGGTTCTGGCCCGGGCCGTAGAGGTTGGCGATACGGCCGATCAGCGACGGCGTGCCAGTCTGGTGACTCCAGTCCGTGACCAGCGCCTCGCCATCCAGCTTGGCCTGACCGTACGCCGCCAGCGGGCGCACCGGGGAGAACTCGTCATAGGGCGGCGCACCCACGCCGGCGTAGACACCTCCGGCCGAGGACGAAAAGAAGAACGCCCCCTTGCGTCCATCCGGGGCAACAGCGAGCGCGTCGAGCGTCTCTCGCAGAGCGGCGAGCTCCAGCTGCAGCGCGTTTGCCGAGGAGGCGGTGACCCCAGCGCCGGCGCACCATGCTACCGACCAGTGCCGGTCACCGACAGCTTCCAGAAACTGCCCGGCTCGCTGGCGCAGGTCCACGGCACCGGCGCTGGGCGCAGACCACGCGATGGGCTGGGGTGAATGCCAGATGCATGATGGCGAGCCGGCGTGGTCCATCTGATCTCGGGTGGCCGTGCCCAGCGCAGTCTCAAGGCTTCGGCCAAGTAGGCCGCCACGTCCAATGACCCAGGTCAGCGTGGGTGTCGGGCGCACGGTCATGGCCCATCGAGCCCGTTCGGTCCCGGTCGGCCCAACGGGCCGTTCTTGGGGTCGCCGACGATGAGATAGAGCGGCTTACCCATGGCCATGTTGACCGCGACGCCCAGGTACTCCGCGATGATCCCGAGCGAGAACAAGATCGCACCGGTGCTCACCAGCACCACGACCATCGTCGAGGTCCAGCCCTGCGGAGTCGTGCTACTGGTGATACGCACGAACAGCAGATAGAGCGCGTAGCCGACGCCCCCCACGGCGAAGAGCAAGCCGAGCGCGCTGACCATGCGCAGGGCGCGGGTGCCGCTCGACAGCACCATATGAACGAAGTGCGAGAGCAGGGCCTTGGTGGAGTAGCCCGATGGCCGACCTCCCTCGTCGCGCAGTCGCACGGGGCACGCCGCGGCGGGGCCGGCCACCCACCCCATGGCAACGTCGAGATAGACCCCTGAACCGGCATATGCCGCGACGCTTCGCCCGATCTCGCCCAGAACCATCCGGTAGCTCTGAAAGGTGCTGTCGTTCGTACCTGTCAGGAAGGTGGAGAAGACCCATTTGGCTAGCCGCGAGCTGCCGTTGCGCAGCAGGTTGTGTGGCGGGCGATTGACCGGGTCGGCGTACACGAGCTGCGAGCCCTTCTTGAGAGCCACGTCCAAGAAGTCACCGATCTCGACCGGGTTGTGCTGCCCATCCTCATCCATGGTCACGATCCAGTCCCCGCTGGAAGACGCCATGCCAGCCATGGTCGCCGGGTGCTGGCCGAAGTTGCGGCTGAGCCACACCGGACGGACGAAGTCGTGCACCACGGCCAGCTCACGGATCACCTCATCGGAACGATCGGGGCCATTGTCGTTGACCAGGAGCAGCTCGATGACCTCGAACTCGTGGCCTTCGGTGGTCGGGGTCGGCACGGTCAGCAGCGCGATCTCCTGGACCAGCGCCCTGAGCGTGTGTTCACCCTGATAGACCGGGATCACGATCGAGACGCGGTGCGGCCTTTGTCCCTGTGCGGCCTTCGAGTCAGACACGGTGGAATCCTAGTCCAGGCTTGGCTGGCGGGTACGCAGAACTCATCTGTGGGTACTCATGGTGTCGCTGCGTGCATCCGGCGCCCGACCCAGATGTAGGCCAGCCGCCGAGCGTAGGCCATCGCCCGTGCCCTGGCATCACCGCGGAAGAGATCGGTCCTGCTCAGCAGCCCCGACGCGTCCCCGGCCAGTCGATGGTGGAATCCGATGACCTGGTCGGACTGCTCGCGGGCCAGGCGCACGCTCCATTGCGAGCTGCTGAGCCGAAAGGCCGCCAGCGAGGTGTCGATGCCCAGGAAGTCGCCGCGCAGCAGGACATTCACATACGTGGCCAGGTCGATCACGTAGGGGTGTCGGCCGTCCCATCCGCCCGCATCCCGCAGGGTCTCGAGCCGGATCAGCACGCAGGCCGGCTCGCCGAAGATGTTAGACCCGGCCACGACCGTATGCCGTGCCGCCTTCCTCCCGGACACCCGACCGGTCAGCCCGGCGAGACCCCGGCGAGACAGCAGGAGGTCGCCACGAGCGTCGATGAGGTCCCGCTGAGCGGCCACCAGGACGACCGACGGGTTGGCGTCCATCGCCTCGACCTGCATCCGAAGGCAGTCCGGATAGATGATGTCGTCGCCACAGACCAGCTTCAGCATCTTCCCTCGAGCAGCTGCCGTGACCCGCTCCCAGTTCTTGGCTGCGCCTCCCCCGGTCTCTGTCCGAAGCAGTCTCACCCTCGGATCGCTGCGATAGCGCTGCAGTCGCTCCCACGTCCCGTCGACGCTGGAATGGTCGGCCACGACCAGCTCGAAGTCCTCGAAGGTCTGGGCAAGGATCGAGTCCATCGTGGCCTCGATGAAGGCGGCGTTGTTGTAGGACGGCACCACAACGGATACGCGCGCAGTCACCTCGCCGCTCACCGGTGTAGATCCTCGGGGGTTCCGCTACGCCGGAACGAGTAGTGCTTGTGCCCCACCCAGCTCAGCACTGAGGTCAGGACCATGATCAGGGCTTGCGCCAGGAGGGGGGGCAGATGGGCGAACTCGACTAGCACAGGAAGCACGACCAAGTTGACCGCCAAAGCCGAGAGATACACCGTCTCGAACCGCCACAGGTCTGCCAGCACGTGACCACGAACCCGGAATACCACGAAACGGTAGAGCACGAACGCGATGAGCACAGCGATGATGTGCGAACACAGCAATGTGGCCATGTAGCGCTGTTGGCCCAGAAGCGTCAGGAACCCGGCGAAGCAGATGAATCCGACGGCCGTGTTGACCGCCCCGACCATGAGGAACGCGACGCGTTGGTCACGAACGACCCTCAGGAACCAGCCCGGCGGCCCGGACATGCCCCCGGGCGGCACAACCTCAGGGCTCATCGGCCCCCTTCGGCAGGTTCAGGACAGGACGGTCCAGCCTCAGGGCAGAATGGTGGAGAAGATGTTCCACCCCGCGCCCAGAGCCTTGGGCGCCAGGAAACCCCCGGTGCCGTTACCGGGATACATCCACAAGGTGCCATTCCAGTCACGACCGAGTACATCGGACTTGCCGTCACCATTGAAGTCCCCAGAGCTGATGATGGTGGAGAACGTGTTCCATCCGCGGCCGATGAGCCGAGGCTGCAACCATCCACCTGATCCGTTGCCTGGATAAAGGTACAACAGTCCGCTGGAGGTGCGGGCGATGACGTCGCTGTGGCCATCACCGTTGAAGTCACCGGGGCTGAAGATCGAGGTGAAGCCGTTCCAGCCGGCCCCTACCTTTCGGGCGGTGTTGAGGAAGCCACCCGATCCGTTGCCGGGGTACAGCACGAGGGTGCCGTCCGGCGCCCGGGCCAGCAGATCCGAGCGACCATCGCCGTCGAAGTCGCCCACCGGGATGACCAGGTTGTAGATGTTCCAGCCCCACCCGATCCTGTGCGGCGAGCTGAGCGGACCCGAAGCCGTGCCCGGGTACAGCCACAGGCTCCCGTCGGACAACCGCACCATGACATCGGAGGACGCGTCGGAGTTCCAGGTGCCGGCCGTGAAGGCCATGGTGAAGCTCTTGAACCCATTGGCGATCACGCTCGCCGACTTCCAGCCCGAAGCCCCGTTCCCGGCGTACATCCGCAACGCCCCCGTACCGGCCACGACCGCGAGAACGTCTGCCTTCCCGTCGCCATTGAAATCACGGGGTTAAGACGGTGCGGAGGCCCGGTAGGTCGGGATGAACCATTCGGACCGTAGACCGAACGCGGAACGAATCGTTGCTCCGGTGACTGCCACCGACCCCTTCGAACCGTCGATCGCCGCTGTCAGGACGCGTCCGCCCCACTGGCCGTGACCGTCACGGCTGAGGATCCGGAGCTGGCGATACGTGCCGATCGACGGCCAAAGGGCCTGGATGCGGGCCGCCGTGATGCTCGTGGTCCACGAGTTGGCGCTGTTGGCGATGGCGCCGTCATACGGGTCGGCCTTGGCCGGCAGGTAAGGCTGGCTTCCGGCAGCGGTCCAGCCTCCGTCCGCCGCGCTGAACTGGGTGAACGCTGCCGCGCCGCCATAGGTCAGCGTCTGGCCTGCAGTGGCCACCACGGCCGCGTTCGAGGCTGCGTACTCGGCGGGGACTCCGGAGTACATCTGGCATGAGGTGGTGTCACAGGTGTCCCAGGTCCGTTTCGCCGGTGCATGCGCGCGGTCATAGTTGGCATAGCTGCGTGCTGCCACTGCCTGGGCTCTCACGGCGTTCGCACTCCAGGACGCCGGCATCTCAGCCGGCACTACGGCGCGAAGGTAGCTCTCCATTGGCAGCACCGAGACCGGCGTGACGCTGGTCGACGTCGCCCAGTTCGCGTAGATGCTCCCCCGGTAGGCGCGCCGGGCCCCGCTGGCAAGCTTCACGTCAACGAGCCCGGAAGAGCTGCTGAATACTGCCGGCGAGGTTGAAGACGTGTAGGACTTCCAGCCGGCGGACGAGAGCGCGTCAACCTGCACCCGCCCGGTCGGAAGGCCGCGGGCGCGAACCTGGGTGATCCCAGCCGTCGGGAGGGTCAGGGCCTTTCCCGCGAGCCGGAGACCGGCGACGTTGTAGACGTAAAGGTATCCGGAACCGACCGCATCCAGGCGAACTCGGATGGTCGGGTTGCCCAGGTTCGCCAACTTGGTGCCCGGGTAGTAGAACGCCAGGATGCCCTGCCACGAGAGCTTGCCCACCGCGGCGGCCCCATAAGCCCCCCACTGCGACATGCCGTGGCCGTGACCATATGCGTGACCGCTGATCGTGATCGTGCTGTCAAAAGGCCTGGGATAGGTCTCCACAGCCTGCGCTGGTGCAGCGGCGACCAGGCTGGCCGACGCAATCAAGGCGCCAGCGACTCCCAGGGAAAGCATCCGATGTGCGCGAAAGCGCTCAGCCAACAACATGTCCAACTCCCTCTCCACCACGAACCGGTTGCCGACCGGTCACACCGCCTTGGCCGTTTCCGGGGCACAACCACAGGCGTCCATCTGCCGACCTGGCCAACAGGTCGGCGGTCAGCTCCCCATAGGCGTCCTTGTCGAAGGCACACCTTCCAACCACGTTCAACCTGCCCCGGAATCCGGGGCCGATGCTCACCGGCGTCGTGAACCCGAATGAGCGGGTCGTCACCTGAATCGTCGTCTGCATTAGCGCGGCATCCGGTTCTCGATCGCGACCCATGTCCAGCCACTGACGACACCGGTCTGCGCCAGCTTGGCGCTGCGCTGGACCGCCTTCACCGCGGCCGCGGTCTTAGGGCCGAATGCACCGTCGGCGCTCACTCGCACAGCGCGTTGCATGACCACGACGACCGCGCCGCTGGAGCCCTGCCTCAGGGTTAGCCCGCGGTAGGCAATCAGCGGGTAGTCCCGTTTCTCGAGCCGATCCCACACCAGGCGGTTGGCGACCCCGTTGGCCGAGATACGTTGCTGCCTTTCGAAGACCACCAGAGCGGCCCGTGTCATGGGTCCGAAGTCACCATCGGGTTTGACCTTGAGACCTCGCTGAAGAACGACTACGGCCGATCCACTCGAACCCTGCTGTAAGACAGCGCCCTTGTATGCCGTGTACGAGGTCACTGCCCAGGGCTTGGCCGGAGGCGTGACCACCGGCGGCGGCACCGGAGCGGGCGACTTTGCACCCATGATGGCGGCCGCTCCGGCACGGATCTCGGGCAGCCTGGCCTCGAGGG
>DAITND010000083.1:0-10689 GCA_036834825.1 Dermatophilaceae bacterium | reverse complement strand
TGGGAGCTTGCGCGGAGCTTCAGCGAGACGGGTCTCCAGTCGGGGGTCGTCATCGTCGTCCTGGATGCCACCGCCCTCGCTCGGTCGCTCTACCTGCTGGCTCAGGTTGCCGAGACAGGCGTGTCGCTCGTCGTCGCTCTGACCATGCTCGACCTCGCCTCGACCGCGGCCGACTCGTCCACCTCGGCCGTGGACCCCGACACTCTGGCGGCAGCGCTCGCCACATCCCTCGGCGTCCCCGTAGTCCCGGTGGACGCACGCAACCGGGCAGCTGGCGGCATGAGCGAGCTCGCCCGTGCTGTCGACGCCGTCGCCGAACACCCCCGGCGCGTCACCGGCATCGCCCCGCCCGGGTCGTTCTCCTATTGCGGGACAACGGCGGCTGCCTCGCGACAGCACGGCGCCTCCGGCTCCGACCTTGCGGCAGAGCTCGCACATGCCGAGACCTTGTTCGCGTGGGTCGAACACCTCGCCGAGCTGGTCAAAACGTGTCTTGCGCCCGAGGACCGGAGCCCGGCTGGCTCGAGTCGGTCCTTGCCCGGGTCCTTGCCCGGGCCGTTGCCTGGGCCGTTGCCTGGGCCGTTGCCTGGGCCGTTGCGCCGCACCTTCTCCGACCGGGTCGACGTCGTCCTGCTCAACCCGTGGGCCGGGATACCGGTGTTCCTCGCGGTCGTGTGGTTGTTGTTCGAGCTCACAACCAGGTTCGCAGCGCCGCTGCAGGGCGCCATTGGCCAGCTCGTCAACGGGCCAATGGCAGCTGGTGTCACCTGGCTGCTCAGCCTGATGGGTCTGGGCGACAACTGGGTGCAGGGGCTGCTGGTTGACGGTCTGCTCGTCGGCGTAGGCACGGTGTTGACCTTCTTGCCGGTCATGGCCGTCATGTTCACGGCTCTCGGTTTCCTGGAGGACTCCGGGTATCTGGCGCGCGCGGCCTTCGTCGCCGACCGGGCGATGCGTTCCCTCGGCCTTGACGGGCGCGCCCTGCTGCCGCTGATCGTCGGGTTTGGCTGCAACCTGCCAGCCCTCGCGGCCACCCGGACCCTGCCGCATGCCCGTCAACGGCTGCTGACCGGGTTGCTGATCCCGCTGACATCGTGTTCGGCACGGTTGACCGTCTACGTGCTGTTGGCGGGGGCGTTCTTCCCCCAGCATGCCGGCACCGTCATCTTCGCCATGTATCTGACCAGCGTGCTGCTGGTGCTCGGCGGCGGCCTGGTGCTGCGCAGGACGGCGTTCCGGGACGTGCGCGCGGGACCGTTGATGCTGGTGCTCCCGCCATACCAGCGCCCGCACCTGCGCACCCTGGCGATGTCGGTCCGTTTGCGCGTCGGGTCATTCGTGGTCCGAGCAGGCAAGATTATCGTCGTCACCATGCTTGTTGTCTGGGTGCTCATGGCGGTGCCTGTGACCGGGCAGCACTCCGTTGGCCACGTACCGGTGGCGGACAGCCTGTACTACAGCGTGGCGTCCGGCATCGCTCCGCTGCTCACGCCGACCGGTTTCGGCAACGACCACGCGTCCGCTGCCCTGATGACGGGCTTCGTGGCCAAGGAGGTCGTCGTCGGCTCCTTCGCGCAGTCCTACGCCGTCGCCGAGCCGGGAAGCCCCGCGCGGGCGGCGGGCCTCGGCGAACAGTTGCGCCGGTCCTTCGACGAGTCCTCCGGCGGGCGCGGCGGCGCGGCGGCGCTGGCGTTCATGGTCTTTGTGCTCGCGTATACCCCGTGCGTGGCAGCCCTCGCCGAGCAGCGGCGCCTGTTCGGGTGGCGGACGGCGGCCTCTGCTCTCACGGCGCAGTTGGCGGGCGCGTGGGTACTTGCGGTCCTGGTATTCCAGGTGGGGTCGAGGTTGTGAGCGCCTGGGCCGAGGTGCTCGATGACGTCGGTGCGCGGGGTGGAACCCCGGCACAGATCGCGACTCGACTCGGGTTGCCGGTGCCCCTGGTACAAGCCGTCCTGGAGCACGCGGAGCGGCTGGGTGTGGTCGCGGTGGCCGGGCGCCGCTGTCCCTCGGGTTGCCCGAGCGGGCCTGAGCGACCGCCGGCCTGTTCCGGTTGCCTTGTCTCCTTGCCTTAACCTTGGCTAGGTCAGTTGCGGAGACCCGAACGGAGAGGCCATGAACGTCGAGAGCGTTCTTCTCGAGATCGATCGCCTCGTCGGCGGTCGACATGGCGACCACACCATCTCCGAGGAGATGCGCACTGACCCGAGGACCGGTCGTGCCTTCGTCACGATCACCTGGTTGTTGGCCGCAGGGCTCCTGCTCGGGATCGCCGCCGTGTTCGTGGCCGTCGTGCTTCTCCTGCGCGGCGACCGGGTTGCCTGGGTGGTCTGGATGCGACTGGTGGTGGTGCTCGCCATGACCATGACGTTGTTCTACTTCGCCTGGCGGGCTCAGCGTGGTTTCTACTGGGCGTACTCGCGGCTGAGGCTTTTCAGCAAGATCTTTCCTATCGTCGCCCTGGTGAGCGCAGCGATTCCAGGGCTCTACCCACTGTGGATGATCACGGAGCAGATCTGCTTCAGCCTCATCCTGCTCGGTATAGCCGAGTATCTGTCCACGGATCACATGCGAGAGGCGTACGCCAAGCCGCCCAGGGTCCCGAGAATCGCGAGACAGGTCAACCACTAGGCATCAGGAACTCGGGTCTGGGTTCCACAGGACCAAAGCCTCTGTACCGGCGCTAATACGGCTGGGATGCTTTGGCAGACGCTCGAGGTCACCCTTGGGTCTAGGAGGAGCAGGATGCAGTCTCGACCCCAAGTCGTGATCGTCGGCGGCGGGATCAGCGGTCTGGCCACGGCGCACTATATACATAGTCATCTTGGCGACAAGGTGCAGCTGACTCTCGTCGAGGGTGGCTCGCAGCTGGGTGGCAAGGTTGCCAACCAGGAGTTCAGCGGGCATCTGGTCGACACCGGGCCCGATGCAGTGCTGGTGCGCGCGCCGGCGATGGCTGCTCTGCTGCAGGATCTGGGGCTGGGAGAGCAGATTGTGGCCCCGGCTGCGCTAGGGGCGCATGTGTGGTCCCGTGGCAAGTTGCGCCGGCTCCCGAGCGGCACCCTTTTTGGCATCCCCGATCGTCTGCTGCCGCTGCTGAGGTCAGGCCTCATGTCTCCCGCCGGCCTGGCGCGGGCGGCACTGGATCTGGTGCTGCCGCGCCGTCATACCTCTGCCCCCGACCCGTCGATCGCCGACTTGGTCTCCCCCAGGCTCGGGTCACAGGTGTTCGATCGCCTCGTCGAGCCGCTGTTGGGCGGGGTGCATGCCGGTCGGGCCGCCGAGCTCAGCGCCCGGAGCACTGCGCCTGACATCGTTGCCCTCGCACGAAAGAACCGCAGCCTGTACCTGGGTCTGCGCAAGATGCGCCGCCATGCTCCGCCGGCAACGGGTGCCCCGGTTCTGGTCACCCTGACCGGCGGACTGGGTCGTCTCGTCGAGGCGCTGGTGGCCCGGCTGGCCGGTGACGACCTTCGGCTAGGCAGCGCCGCGCGCGTCATCGCGCGTGTCGGTACTGGATACCGCGTCGACCTGGCCGGCGGGCAGAGCATCTCGGCCGACGCAGTGGTCCTGGCCACCCCGGCTTTTGTCACCGCCAGGCTGCTTGCCGACCTGATGCCCGACGCGGCAACGGTGCTGGCCGAGATCCCTTACGTGGATGTTGCGACGATCTGGTTGGCCTACCCCCGCTCGGCGGTGGGCCGGCCCCTTGACGGCACCGGCTTCCTGGTCCCTCCGCAAGAGGGCAAGTTTCTGGTGGGCTGCACGTGGTCGAGCGCCAAATGGCCTCACCTGGCCGACGACAACCTCGTTCTGATTCGCTGCATGGTGGGTCGCCGCGGCGACCGCCGCTGGCTGGATATGGACGACGAAACCATGGTGAATCGGGTGCACGACGAGCTGGTCGAGGCCATGGGCCTGACTGCTGGCCCGAACCATCAGAGCATTCAGCGCTGGCCACAGGCGATGCCCCAGTACCTGGTGGGGCATCAGGACCGGCTGGACGCCCTTGATGCCGCGATACATCACCTGCCCGGCCTCCATCTGACCGGTGCTGCCTATCGCGGGGTGGGTTTGGCCAGCTGCGTGGCAGACGCCAAGCGCACAGCACAGGATGTTGCTCAAGACGTCTTACGACCACAGGCCGACGTTCGGCCCCTTACCGAGGTGACTTCATGACTGCTATCACCGGGGCCGTGCCCCGTGCGCGCCTGAACTTCGCCCAACGACCGATGCTGGTCTTCTGGGAGGTCACCCGCGCCTGCCAGTTAGCCTGCAAGCACTGCAGGGCCAGTGCCACCGAGGGCGCGCTGCCCGGCGAGCTCAGCACCGCCGAGGGCCTCGATCTCATCGACCAGGTCGCTGCTTTTGGACGCCCGTACCCGATCCTCGTACTCACCGGTGGTGACTGTCTGCTTCGGCCGGACTTGTTTGAACTGGTCGAGCACGCCAACGGGCTTGGTGTGCCGGTGGCTCTGTCGCCATCGGTCACGCCGTCGCTGACCCCGCTGATGATTGACAAGATGGTGACCAGCGGGGTCAAGGCGGTCTCGATCAGCCTCGACGGTGCCGTGCCCTCCACCCACGATGGGGTACGCGGCATCTCGGGCCACTTCGAGGACACCATCAAGGCGATCAGCGCGCTGTCTGCGGCTGGGTTGACCGTGCAGGTCAACACCACGGTGATGCGGGCCAACGTTGATGAGCTCGCAGACGTCGCAGACCTGATCTCTCGCGCAGGTGCGCATATCTGGGAGGTCTTCTTCCTGGTCCAGGTCGGGCGCGGTGTAGCCACCGACGCCGTCAGTCCCCAGGAGCATGAGGAGATCTGCCACTTCCTGTATGACTCCTCGCAACACGGTTTCATCGTCCGCACGGTCGAGGCACCGTTCTTCCGCCGCGTGGTGTCCCGCAGGCAGGCCGGGGACCCGGTCCCGACCGGCACCTTGTACGAGGCGCTGTCCGGGCGGCTCGAGGAGTTGATGGGGCCGGCGGTCGGTCGGCCCAGGGCGCAGACCGCGTCAACCCGTGACGGCAAGGGGATCCTCTTCGTCGCCCACGACGGTGAGATCAACCCCGCGGGGTTCCTCCCGCTGCCCCTGGGCAATGTGCGTGATGAGGCCATCGCCACGATCTACCGCGACGACCCGCTGCTGCGCCGGATCAGGGACGCCGAGTTCACCGGCCGCTGTGGTCGGTGCGAGTACGCCGACCTATGCGGTGGCTCACGCGCCCGCGCATTCGCCGCTAGTGGTGACCCGCTGGGGGAGGACCCGGCGTGTCCCTACGAGCCGGCTGAATCGCTGTGTGACATCGAGCATGTGCTCGTCAACGACTGACGCCACTGATCGCCCAAACGAGCCACGGGTTACGTGATAGCGGTCTGAGACGCCTGCGGCTGCTGGGGAACCCGTGAGGACCCGGTTCCATGTCGTCGTCTGCGACCGGGTCGTGTGGGCGTTGGCGTGGTGCGTGTCTGGCCTCCTCGGTGGTCCGCAGCTTGAACAACCTGGTGGCTGGCGGGACCCAAGGCAGGCAACTCCAGCGCGAAGGTCATCGGCAAGTCCATCGATCTCCTGAGTCCCGTGGATCGAACCCGCGAGATCAGGGCCGTCCTGGCCAAGATCAAGGCCGGCCAGCACGTCGAGTACCTGGAGGCGGTCCGTGTTCGAAAGGATGGAACGTCGGTCCCGGTCTCGCTGACCGTCTCACCGATCCACGACGCGGACGGCGTGGTCGTCGGCGCATCCACGATCGCCCGCGACCTGAGCGAACAGCGGGCGGCGTTGGAGGCCGCCGAGCGGATGGCGGCGATCGTCCAGAGCTCGGAGGATGCCATCATCAGCGGCTCGCTGGAGGGGACCATTACGAGCTGGAACCGGGCCGCCGAGAGGATGTACGGCTACTCCAGCGCGGAGGTCATCGGCAAGCCCGCCAAGTTGCTCACACCCAAGGGCCGGGCAGGTGAGGTCAAAGCCGTCCTGGCCAAGATCAAGGCCGGCCAGCACGTCGAACAGCTGGAGACCAAGCGGGTCCGAAAGGACGGGAGGGTGTTCCCGGTCTCGCTGAGCATCTCACCGGTGCGCGACGCGGACGGAGCGGTAGTCGGCACGTCGGTGATCCACCGCGACCTCAGCGATCAGAAGGGCGCGTTGGCGACTGCCCAGACCATGGCGGCGATTGTCGAGTACTCCGAGGACGCGATCATCGGCCGGACGCTGGAGGGCATCGTCACGAGCTGGAACCCTGCCGCCGCCAGGATGTTCGGCTACTCCAGCGGCGAGATCATCGGCAAGCCCGTCGACCTGCTCATCCCCCGGGATCGAGCAGGGGAGAAGATCTCGATCCTGGCCGAGATCAGCGCGGGCCGCCCTGTCGACAACTATGAGACGATCCGCATCCGAAAGGACGGAACGGTGTTCCCGGTCTCGCTGACCGTCTCACCGATCCGCGACGCGCACGGCACGGTCGTCTCCGCCTCGGTGATCTCCCGCGACGTGAGCGAGCTCAAACATGCAGCTCAGTACGCCCGGAGCCTGATCGAGGCGAGCCTGGACCCGATGGAGACGATCAGCACCGAAGGCAAGATCACCGACGTCAACGAGGCCGCGGTCAAGGCCGCCGGCGTCCCCCGAATCAAGCTCATCGGGACCGACTTCGCCGGCTACTTCACCGACCCCGACAAGGCCTACGCCGGCTACCACCGGGTCTTCGAGCAGGGGTCGCTGACCGACTACCCGGTGACCCTGCGCCACCGGGACGGCACCTTGACCGACTTCCTGTGCAACGCCTCTGTCTACCGCGACACAGGCGGACACGTGCTCGGCGTACTGACCGCCGCCCGCGACATGACTAGACAGAAGGAGGCGTTAGAGGCCTCCCAGCGGATGGCAGCGATCCTCGAGTACTCCGGCGACGCCATCATCAGCGGCACGCTGGCGGGGACCATCACGAGCTGGAACCCTGCCGCCACAAGGATGTTCGGCTACTCCAGCGGCGAGATCGTCGGCAAGCCCATCACCCTCCTGGTTGCCCAAGACCGAACCGGCGAGATCACCTCCATCCTTGCCAGGATCAACGCGGGCCACACAGTCGAGCACCACGAGACGACGGGCGTGCGCAAAGACGGAACCCCGATCCGTGTCTCACTGACAGCCGCACCGGTTCGGGGCACAGACGACGCGGTCATCGCCCTGTCCCTGATCGCCCGCGACCTGCCCGAACAGACGTAGGTTTCAGTGGCCCCTGGTCCAGCCCACCAGCGGTGCGACCCTGTCTTGGACGCTGACGCAACGGGTAGGACGGGGCGCCGATTAGCGGACTCGCCAACGCGGTCGCCACCTGCTTCTCAATGCGCGCCACACGAGCAGGTACCGACCCCAAGTCCGGGCAGCGGACGTTTCAGAACCGTCTATCACCCCATCCCCGGTACAAGTCACTAGTACCTTTGGCTCATTGCGTTGGGAATACTGTGGCTTCACCATCGAAGCAGGCGACTATGCTTTGGATCCCCGGAGGTCGGCACGATGAGCACGCTGGTCGACCCGATGTGGACGGGTATCATCGACGTGCTCGTGCAGGATCTCCACGGAGCGGTCCGGTGGGAGACCGACTCGGTGGTGCTCCAACTACCGGATCATCAGCACCATGACTGGGTCGCGGACCTTGACGTTCTGGGGCTGTGCCTGGGCCGGATCGGCGTGCCGGTGTTTTTCGACTCCTCTCGGGTGAGCCTGCCCGACGCCTCACTCGTGGAATTCCTGAGGAAGCTGGTGGAATCGGGCCTGGAGGTGGACGTCGGGGCCTTGGCCGCCTAGCGGAGGGCCGTGATGCCGACACCAGTCGAGCAGGCATGAACCAGCTGAGGGGAGCATCGATGACCGACCTGCAGCCTGGACCGACCAACAGCCTGACCGACGTGGCAGGCATCCGGGTCGGGCATGCTGAACGCCGCGTTGACGGCTGGCTGTCCGGCACCACGGTGGTCCTGGCTCCGAGGAGCGGTGCCGTCGCCGGGGTTGACGTCCGAGGAGGTGGCCCCGGCACGCGAGAGACTGACCTGCTCGACCCGCGCAACCAGGTCGAGAGGATTCACGCACTCGTTTTGTCGGGCGGAAGTGCCTTCGGGCTTGCGGCCGCTGACGGCGTGATGCAGCGCCTCTTCGAGGCGGGGATCGGGTACCTGACCGGCGGGCCCGGTGAGGTTGTCCCGATCGTGCCCGCAGCGGTCATCTTCGACCTCGGTCGTGGCGGCGACTTCACCAGGCGTCCTGGAGCTGCCATGGGCGAAGAGGCTTATGACGCCACACTCTCCAGCCCGGCCGGACCGGTTCCGATCGGCGTGGTGGGAGCTGGCACCGGCGCCGTTGCTGGGGGGCTCAAGGGCGCGTTGGGCTCGGCCAGCGTGGTGCTGGCAGATGGTACGACGGTGGCCGCGCTCGTGGTCGTCAACTCGTTTGGTTCCTGCGTCGACCCGGCCACCGGTGAGCTGTACGCCGCACGGTTCGGCCTGGCGGGGGAGTTCACCCAGCTTCTGCCCCCCGACATGGACGAGGTCGTCGCTGCGCGCGCGGCCGCCTACGCCAAAGTTGGGCCGGGTCGGCTGGGAGCCGCTTTTGCCACCACCATCGGTGTCGTGGCCACTGATGCGAACCTGACGAAGGCTCAGTGTGCCAAGGTGTCGGGGATCGCCCACGATGGGATGGCGCGCGCCATCCGCCCGGTCCACACAATGTTTGACGGAGACACGGTGTTCACCATGGCCACAGGGGACCGTGGAGCGCCAGATCCGTTGGCATTCCATGCGTTACTGGATGCCGGTGGCGACTGTTTCACCCGCGCGATCGGAAGGGCGATCCTGGCGGCGGAGAGCGTCCAATCCCCGGCCGGCCGGTGGCGGTCTTACAGGGACGCCTTCCCCTCGGCCTTCCCCGCTACGTAGTCGACCGGTCCCCGTCTCGGGCCTCGGCCAGTCGGCCCTCTGCTACTCGGACTGGGCCGGGATGACAACGTTCCACGGCCGCAGTACGTGGTCGACGCCCACCCCGGCAGCTGTGTAGGGATCGCCTTCGACCACCCGTGCGGCCTCCTCCGCGGAGCCCACCTGCAGCACCATCATGGCGCCGGATCCGTCGCCAACCGGACCGGCGAGGACGACCGTGCCGTTCTCGTGCAACGACCGTACGTAGGCAAGGTGGTCCGGCCGGACCCGGGCGCGTGCATCGAGGTCGCCATAGCGGTACTCCAGTACGAAGAAGCTCATGAGTGCAGCATGCCAGTTCCGGCGCCAGCCCTCGGCGCAATCGCCTGAGCGTTCCCGGCCCCGCCCGGTACGAGACTGAAGGCACCCTCTTCTTCTTGTGCGTTGTGCAGTCTCAGGACGGCATACAGCCCGTAGAGCAGGCGCCGGAGTTCGACGACGTCCTCAGGCTGGGTGGTCTCACTGTCGAGTCCAATGAGAAGACGTCGCAGCTTTCTGACCTGGTGCTCGATCTCCGCGTGTGTACGGCTCATCGCTGCCGTCGCATCAGTCCCCCCGAGGGCTCTGTCCACCAGCGGAACGAGCAGCTCTTCGTCGGCCCGTTCATGCGGAAGGAGCTCGCCCTCCAGCCGGTCGAGCAGCGCACGCACAGGTGCAAGGTCGCAGGAGCGCGTTGACAGTCCGTCGGCCGACGAGCGGATCTTCTCGATCAACGGAAGCACGGCGTCGTGTTCGGCACGGAGCCGGAGCGCGGTAGCGACGTCCGCTGGGGCCATCATGATCGTGTGCACCTTGCCGGGCAGCACTCCTCGCAGCGCGATACCAATCGCCAGCACGTCAATGACCTCTTGCACCACCGCACCCGCCGCGGGTGGGAGCAGCCCCGCTGCGGCGAAGACCATCGCAACGAGCGAGAGACCCATGCCGATAAGGACGGCCTGCAGGGCGATCCCCTTGGAACGCCGCGCTATGAGGATCGCATCGGCCAGGGCGTCGACCCGATCGACGGTCAGCACCACGTCGGCGGCTTCGGACGACGCCGTCGCTCCGCGCGAGGCCAGCGCCACACCCACTCCGGCAGCCGCGAGCGCCGGAGCGTCGTTGATACCGTCGCCGACCATGATCGTCGCGCCGCGGGCCGACTCGAGTTCGATCGCGGCGAGTTTGTCTGCGGGATCGCAGTTGGCCAGCACGGTGTCGACGCCCACGATACGACCGACCATGTCCGCGATATCGGCACGGTCGCCGGTGACCAGGACGACGCGGGTAATGCCGGCCTCGCGCAGCGCACGCACCATCCGGGGTGAGTCGGGCCGGATCGCGTCCTCGAGGAGGAACGCGCCCGCTGGCTCGTCGTCGACCGCTACGAACACTGTCAGTGAGCCGTCCAGATCGGCGCGACGACGCACCTGGCGTACCCAGGGTGGCGCGGTCTCGCCGACGATCCACGAGGCCTTGCCAAGCTTGACCCGGTGGGTGCCGACGGTCCCCTCGAGTCCGTAGCCGTGCACTTCCGCCACGTCCGCGGGCATCTCCAGAGCGAGCCCGCGACGGGTGCCGCCGGTGACGATGGCGGTTGCGAGGACATGGGCTGACACCTGGTCGAGGGAGGCGGCAAGCCGCAGCACCTCGTCCGCATCCATCCGGCCGCTCGCTGTGACGACGTCGGCCAGGACCGGGTGCCCCTGGGTCAGCGTGCCGGTCTTGTCGAA
>DAITND010000082.1:0-11192 GCA_036834825.1 Dermatophilaceae bacterium | reverse complement strand
CCAGACGAACACCCCGCAGGCATCGCGCCACCACAAAGGCACGGGCAGTGGACGGACCATTGCGCGGCGGCCGCCCATCCGGGACGGCGTGCCAGACCTCTGGGCCGTCGACGACACCGACAGCGGGTCCGGTGAGACGGTCATGCCCACAAGGATCGCCGAAGATCTTGGGTGTTTCCTGAATCAGGCCAGACCCAGTTCCTTTGCCTCTTCCCAGAGCTCGGATCGCACGCTGGGATGAGCGGCGTACTCAATGAGGTGACGTGCCTGCGTCTTCTCGTCGTAGCCCAACAGCTTGGCCACACCCTGCTCGGTCACGACAGCGGTCTGCTGGAATGAGGTCACCGGCTCGTCCAACAGCGGAACCACCGTCGAGCAGTCCGCCCGCGGGTGCCAGCTGCGCAGAGCAATGAACGCCTGACCGCCGGGAGAATGCAGGGCCCCGACGATGAAGTCGGTTTGTCCGCCATACCCCGAATAGATCCTGGCGTTGATCCGTGAGGCATTGGCCTGCCCGAACAGGTCCACCTCAAGAGCGGCGTTCACGCTCGTCATCTGACGGTTGGCCGAGATCAACGCCGGGCTGTTGGTCTTCTCCGTGCGCAGCATCTGCAGCCGGGGATTGCGATCCACCCAGTCATACAACCTGCGCGAGCCGAAGCAGAAGGACGCGGTCAGGATGTGATCCTCATCGAGCGCGTGCGCAGCGTCCAGGTCCAGGACACCATTGGCGAACATCTCGCTCCAGATCCGCAGCCCGCGCCGGGACGCCAGAGCCTTCAAGGTGGAGTCAGGCACCGCCCCGATGCCCATCTGGAGCGTTGACCCGTCATCGATCATGGCGGCAAGACGTTCTGCGATAACGAGACTGGCGTCATCAGCGGTGCTGTCGTGCGCGTCATCGAGCTCGAAGTCGTACTCCACCGCCAGGTCAACCGCCTCGGTTGAGATCTGCGAATCCCCATACGTGTACGGCATGCGGGAGTTGATCACCGCGATCACCAGGCCACCGCGAGCGCGGCAGGCGTCGACGGCCGCCGGAAGGATGTTCACCTCGATTCCCATACTCAACAGGCCGTCCTGGGCCGGAGCGCAGTGCAGCACCACCACATCCGGAGGCAACGTCCGCTGGAAGAGCACCGGCACCATGGACAGCCTGCTGGGGACGTACTGCAAAGACGGGTGGTGGCGCATGCCTGGACCGGCGAAGCTGGTCTCGGCAATGACACCGGAACGGACAGGAATGCCTACCGGGGAGTTGAGCTGATACAGGCGATATCGCTCGATCGTTCGGTCGATGGTGTCAAGAGCCAACCACGGCGTCGCCGCGTTGCCGCCGACTACCACTCGAGGCACACCCTTGATGGCTGCCAGATGACTTTGAAGCTGATCCAGACTCATCGTTTGCACGACGCCCATTGTGCCCGATGAGCACCCCTGAGAATGACGGGAGAGTCGGTCAGTCTGGCGGTCGGCGCGCCGGGCGTGCCTGCTGGGTAACCGCGAAGACCGCGGCTTGTGTCCGCCGCTCCATACCCAGCTTGCCCAGCACCGCAGTGATGTAGTTCTTGACCGTCTTCTCGGCCAGGGACATCGCCTCTCCGATCTGGCGGTTGGTGAGGCCCTCCGCCACGTGATCCAGGATCCGTCTCTCCTGCGGGGACAGCAGCCGCAGTCGCGGATCAGCCCCCGCGTTGCTGGTCCAGCCGCGCCGTACCCGATCAACCGTCGCGGGGTCGATCAGCTGCTCCCCGGCGGCCGCCTTGCGGATAGCCTCAATCAGTCCGTTTCCCTTGATGTCCTTCAGCAGATACCCGGCCGCCCCGGCCAGCACGGCCGTCGCGAGCGCCTGTTCGTCGTCAAATGAAGTCAGGATCAACCCTGCTATCGCAGGATCCACCGACCGTACGTCTCGGCACACGTCGATGCCCGAGCCATCCGGCAGCCGGGCGTCGAAGATCGCCACGTTTGGGCGCAGCGCGGGAATCCGGCGGGCGGCCTCGACAGCGGAGCCAGACTCACCCACCACTTCGAAGTCCGCAACAGTCTCAAGGAGCTCTCTTAGTCCGCGTCGCACGATCTCATGATCATCGAGGAGAAATATGCGGATTGTCATCTGATCCCTTCCCGTGCACGATCACACCATCATGGTCCATCAAAAGGGGTAAGGGGATCGGTTGCACCCCTTTCCACCTGGCCCCGCGGGGGCAATGATGACATGGCCAGCAAGGCCAGCAGGGCCACAAGCACCCCGGGAGGCCAGTGTGAGTACGCCGGCACCGCGGCCCCTGACCTCGGCGCAGGCTTCGCACCGTCTTCAGCAGCTCGGCCCGAACACCCTCCCGCAGCCACGCCTGCTGCCGCTGTGGCGAAGGATCCTGAGGGCTGTGCGCGATCCCCTGGTGCTCGTCCTGCTCGCTGCTATCGTCTTGACCTCGCTGACCGGGGACGTGGCCGACACCATCGTGATCGCCGTGGTCATCGTGGTGAACACCACCTTGGCCGTACGCCAGGAAATCAGTGCTGACCAGGCGGTTTCGGCGTTGGCCCGCCTCGTGGCCCCGGTGGTCCGGGTGCTTCGCGACGATCGAGAAGTGAGCCGGCCCGTGGCCGAGCTCGTGCCCGGCGACCTGATCGTCCTTGCCGAGGGAGATCTGGTACCGGCCGACTCCAGGCTCGTGGGCGGTGCCTCACTTCAGGTCGACGAGTCTGCTCTGACCGGCGAGTCCATGCCGGTGGACAAGTCCGTCACCGCCGACTCTGGCCCAGCGCCATCAAGAGCGCAGCCGGCAGATCAGCCGACCCGAAAGAACCAGGACATCCCGACGCAGGTTGACGCTCTGCTCTACTCCGGGACCATCGTCGTCCACGGCCGCGGCCTAGCCCGTGTCATTGCCACCGGGGCTCGCAGCGAGCTAGGCCAGATCGCCAGCATGCTGGCGCCGCAGCAGCGGGCCACCCCGCTGCAGCAACGGATGACCCAGTTGTCGCGATATCTTGCAGCGGGCGCAGTTGGCCTGTGCGCGCTGGTGATGGGCATTGGCCTGCTCAGGGGAGAACCCTTCGAGCTCATGTTGCTGACCGCCGTGAGCCTCGCCGTCGCAGCGGTGCCGGAGTCCCTGCCTGTTGTCGTCACCGTGAGCCTGGCTCTGGCGGCCCGCCGCATGGCCGAGCGTCACGCCATCGTGCGCAACCTGGCCGCCGTTGAGACTCTGGGGTCGGTCACCCTGCTCGCCACGGACAAGACAGGGACGCTGACCCTGGCCAGGATGGCGGTCACCGGCACCTGGTGGCCACCGGATGCAGACGAGCAGATGCTCCTTGGCGCGCTGGCGCTGTGCAACGACGCGACCCTGGACACACGCTCGGGCACATCGTTGGGCGACCCGACGGAGACGGCCCTGCTGCACGTGGCAGTGAGCCGCGGAATCGTGGTCGACAAGCTGAGGGCGTCGTTCCCACGGGTCAGCGAGCTCCCATTCGATAGCTCACGCAAGCGCATGCTGACCGTTCACCGAGACGCAGACGGCGGTGTACTGGCGATCTGCAAGGGTGCCCCGGAGGCGCTACTGCATGCCGGGGTGCTCCTGGATGAACCCGCCGTCATCGATACCGCGCTCCAGATGAGCCGATCCATGGCCGCCACCGGAGCCCGTGTGATCGCCGTGGCACGCCGACGCGCGACAACCGAGGAGGCAACCCGGTCCCAGCCTGCAGCCCTGTCCGAGTCCGGACTCAGCCTCGTGGGTCTCGTGCAGCTGCAAGATCCCCTTCGTCCGGCATCCGCCGAGACGATCGCGGCCTGCCACAAAGCGGGAATCGACGTCGCCCTGGTAACCGGAGATCATCCGGCCACAGCGGCCAACGTCGCGGCCCTGGTGGGGATCACGGCCGACACCCAGCATGTGGTGGCACGGGCGACTCCGGCCGACAAGCTGGTCCTGATCCAGACCTGGCAGGAGGGTGGGCACGTCGTCGCGATGACCGGGGATGGGGTCAACGACGGGCCCGCTCTGCGCCGGGCTGACATCGGGGTCGCGATGGGTGAACGCGGGACGGAAGTCGCAAGACAGTCCGCCGACCTCATCCTGGGCGACGACGACCTGGCCACCGTGATCGCAGCCGTTGAAGAAGGTCGTCGCGTGTACGCCAACATCCGGCGCTTCCTTCTCTACGCCCTCTCCGGTGGGGCCTCGGAGATCCTGCTGATGTTGGCCGGCCCACTCCTGGGCACCCCTCTGCCACTGCTGCCGGCTCAGATCCTCTGGTTGAACCTGCTCACCCACTCCTTCGCGGGGGCCGCGCTGGGCACCGAGCCCGTGGAGGCCGGAACGATGACACGGGCGCCCCGGGACCCCGCCGAGGGTGTTCTGGGCGGTGGACTCTGGTGGCGCTTGGCCACAATCGCCGCCGTCCTTGCCGCCGCCAGCCTCGCCGTGAACCTGGCGGCTGGGAGTCTGCTCGGATCCTCTGCTGCCCTGCTGGCCCTTGGGGCCGGACAGCTGGGGGTGGCCTGGGGTGTCCGCGCCCACACCGGGACGCCCACCGCCGGCCGTTTGCTCGCACCGATGCCGCTCGCGATGGTGGGGGCGAGCCTGCTGCTCGTCGGGTCGGTGACGATCACACCACTGCGTTCGATACTCAGTACCCAGCAGCTTCCGGCTGCTATCTGGGGACTGGCTCTGCTGAGCGCACTGACCGGGTACGCGTGCGCCCGCGTCCTTCGTCCGCGGACCTTCTGAGAGGGTCAGACGTCTGGCTGCGCCGAGACGTGGCGAACTCCCTTGACGGACTGGGCGATGGAGATGACTGCTCCGCGCTCGCGGTCCGAGCCAGTGCCCGTGATGTGCACCACCGCGTCCGCGACGTCCACATGCCAAGCCTGCAGACCGGTCTGGGCCAGTGTGCGAGATATCTCGGCCGCGATGTCCTGGTCGGAGCGAGACATCGCCCGGATCACGTCACTTCGGCTGACGACGCCCAGGAGCACGTCGCCGCGGACCACGGGCACGCTCTTCCAGGACGTGGTCGCAAAGGTGTGGGCCAGCTCAGCGACATCGCTGTCCTCCCACACAGTGTGTGGGTGCGCCGTCATCACCTGAGCGACCGTGGTCAGTAGTGACTTGGCCGGTTGCCGGGCCGGGCGCACATGTGCCCTGGGGTCCGGCTCCAGATCTGCCTTGAGCAGATCGGCCTCGCTGATGATGCCGACCACGCGCGTGCCGCGATCAACAACAGGAAGACTGGTCACCCTGGCGCTCGCCATCAGCTTCAGCGCTTCTTCCAGTGAGGCGTCCTCATGCACGCTGTATGCCGGACTGGTCATGATCTCGCGAACAAGCATGTCGACCACCCCTTCGAACGCAACAACTGGCTAGGACAAGCATGCCTCGCCGCGAGCAAGACAGTAGCAGTGACAAACATCTCATGCTTGGTGGTCCGGCAGCGCCTCCCACACCAACACGGTCCCCCGCGGCTTTCTTGCCCGCAGCTGAAGCGATCCTGCGTGGGACTCGGCGCGCTCGCGAAGGTTGGCCAACCCGCTGTGGACGGCGGCCGGCGAGACCCCGACGCCGTCGTCGGCAACCTGCACCTGAATGGTGGCGTCGACGGTGATATCAACACTGGCACTGGAGGCCTCGGCGTGTCTGACGACGTTGGCCAAACCCTCTCGAACAACGGCGACCAGATCGGCCTCAAGCTCGGCGCTCAGGGAGTCCAGAGGTCCGTTGATCGTCAGATCGGGGACGAATCCGAGCGTCTGGGTGGAGGCCCGCACCAGCTCGGCTATCTCCTCATGCAGCTCGCGGGTGGGGTTGGCCCGATGGAGCTCAAAAATGGTTTGTCGAATGTCCCTGATGGCCGCATCCAGGTTGTCCACCGCCTCCTCGAGCCTGGTGCGTACGGTCGGATGCTCCGCCAGGCGTGAAGTCGACTGCAGCGAGAGACCTGTCGCGAAGAGTCGCTGGATCACATGGTCGTGCATATCGCGGGCGATCCTGTCGCGGTCCTCCAACAGGGCAAGACGCGAACGGTCCTGCTGGGCGCGAGCCGCCACCAGAGCCAGCCCCATCTGCTGGGCAAGAGCCGCCAGAGGAGGCACGACGTTACCCACGAACGGTTCGGCATCCCCAGCCCATGCCACGGCGAGCACGCCGATCTCGTCGTCTCCCACGGTGATTGGCAGCAGCGCCGTCGGACCGTAGGTATCTGTTGCGCCCAGCGCCCTGACATCGTTGGTCAGAGTGTCGGCCGCCGGGTCACCGGGCCTGGTGAGCAGGAGAACAGGCTCGCGTGCCGCCACGAGCTCGCGCCAGTGACGCTTTCGCAGAACGGTTCCAAGTCCAGCTTGGGACGGATCGGCGTCCTCAAGGGGCTGGCCCGCCTGCACAGCCCTCACCACGAGGGCTCCATCGTCGTCATACAGCGCAACCATCGTCAGCTGGGCCTGGGACAGCTCCCAGGTGCGCTGAGCCAGGAAGTGCATTGCTGACCTCTCGTCCCTGCCCTCAAGGAAGAGCTGGGTCACCGCCCCTGTCGTGGCCAGCCACCGCCGCTGTTGGCGACTCATCTCGTACTGGCGCGCGTTGTCGATGGCGATACCGGCAGCCGCCGCCAAAGCCACCAGGATCTCTTCGTCGTCCGGACTGAACTCGGCGGCGCCTTGCTTCTCGGTCAGATAGAGGTTGCCGAAGACCTCGTCCCGGATGCGGATCGGGGTGCCGAGGAAGCTGTGCATCGCTGGGTGGTTGGGCGGAAAACCGTACGAGTCGGGGTGGCCCGCGATTTCAGGCAGCCGCCGGGCGCGCCCCTCCCGGATCAGCAGACCGAGAACGCCGTGCCCCCCGGGTGGGTCCCCGATGGCCTCGCGCTCCGCCTGCGTGATCCCTTGTGTGACGAACTCGACCAGGTGTTCGCCGTCGGGGCCGAGCACGCCCAGCGCGCCGTACTTGGCGTCGACCAGCTCACAGGCAGAATGCACGATCCTGGTGAGGACGTCGGCCAGCTCGAGGTCTGCGGTGACCGCCATCACGGCGTCCAGGAGCGCAGTCAGACGCTGTTGGGCCCGCTTGGAAGCGTGCTCACGACCACGTAACTCGTCGAGCAGCGTAGCCGGTGCGAGCGTGGTGGCTAACGGCCACGCAGATGCCGGTTCTTCGCTACTGGGGTCGGACTCCACCTAGCCGATTCTAGAGCGAATCCTGCGAACTAGGGTCGTCCGGTGTGGTCACATCCATGCCGCCCGCTGGCTGCAAGGATGAATCAGGCCCGGCAACGGTCAGAACGTCGCAACAAGCATGCTCCTGGCAGTATCTGCCCACTGAGTCGACGGTGTCCGGTGCATCGCGACCAAGGACGAGAACTGCCGCGCCGCGACTGCGTTCAACCAGCGTTCGGGCCGCGTCCCCCTCAACGATCTCGAAGGTGCACGGGACCCGCCGCTGCCGATGCAGGGCCCGCAGGGCCACCCCGAACATCGCCACGTCCATCTCCGTTCGGTCCTCTGCGCTCAGGCCTGCCGGCAGCACCTGGACGAAGCGAACCCGGGATCCGCGGTGCACGGCTTCGCGCACGGCAGCACCGGCGACCAGGGTCGCCATGCCATCGTTGACCAGACCGGCCACCACATCGGGCGCGATGTTCGGCGACTGCGTGCCCGCAGGGCCGGGAGTGGTGGATGTCTGCATGTAACTGATCGTCGCGCCAGTGTTCGCCAGGCAGCAGAGTCGAAAGTCCCTTTACCTGATTGAGCGTCGGCTCAACAGGGCGGGACCAAGTTCCCTGTGCGTGCCCGCTCAAGGTCGCCAGAGTGGCCCATACCCGACAGGTGGCATTGACAGCAGCCACCAACCACGAGAAGGCGACGACGCCATGGTTGCCACACTGAGGTTCCTTGGCGGGGCAGGCACTGTCACCGGCAGCAAGTTCCTGCTCGAGCAGGAAGGGCGCAGAACCATGGTGGACTGCGGCCTCTACCAGGGTGAGCGAGCCTGGCGTCGTCTGAACTGGCAGGCACTGCCAGTGAGCGCGAGCTCGATCTCCGATGTCATCCTCACTCATGCGCACCTGGACCACTGCGGCCACCTGCCGGCCCTGGTACGCGAGGGGTTCACGGGGCCAACGTGGTGCACGCAGGGCACTGCATCCCTGGCAGCCATCGTCCTGCGCGACAGCGCCTACCTACAGGAGGAGGACGCGGAGAATGCCCGACTCTGGGGGTTCTCGCGGCACAACCCGCCACGCCCGCTGTACAACGCCGCCGACGCCGAGAAGGCGATCGCCTCGTTCAAAGCGTTGGACTACCACCAGCACTGTGACCTTCGCTCGGGTGCGCATCTGTCCTTCAGCCGGGCAGGTCACATCCTGGGATCTGCCAGCGCCCTGGTCACGATCGGCACAGGCACGGTTCTGTTCTCCGGTGACCTCGGTCGAACGGGTCACCCGCTGCTCCTGGCCCGGGAGGCACCGCCCGCCGCCCGCACGGTCGTCATCGAGTCGACCTACGGTGACCGCGCCCATCCAGCCGATGACGGCTCCACCCACGAGATCCTGGCCGAAACCATCTGTCGCACCGTGGAGCGAGGCGGCTCCGTCCTGATCCCCGCCTTCGCCGTGGATCGCACCGAGCTGGTGCTCCACGCGCTCAGCCAGCTCGCCGCCGCCGGCGCCATCCCTGCGATACCGGTATACGTCGACAGCCCGATGGCCCTGGCCGCACTGGACGTCTACCGCGGCCACGGTATGCGACTGGACCTTCGCCCTGACCTTCCCGCGCGCCTGGTGGACCTGCCCGACCTGCACACAGCGCACAGCGCCCAGGAGTCCATGCGGCTGAACGAACCACTCACACCGTCGATCATCATCTCCGCGTCCGGCATGGCGACGGGCGGTCGAGTGGTACACCACCTCATGCATCTGCTGCCGGACCCCCGGCACACCGTGATCCTGACCGGCTACCAGGCCGTCGGCACACGAGGGCGCCAGCTGGCCGAAGGCGCAACGGAACTGAAGATGTTCGGACGCTACGTCCCGGTTCGCGCCGAGGTGGTCTTCGACCATGGATTCTCCGTCCACGCCGACGCCACCGAGCTGCTCACGTGGTTGCAGGCGCTGCCCGCCGCCCCGGAAACGGTCTACATCGTGCATGGTGAGCCCCAGGCTGCCCGTTCGCTGGCCACCAAGGTTCTGGCCGAGACCGGCGGTGCGCTGTGGTGCCCGAGGTCGGCGAGCGCGTCAGAGTCGACTAGGTGGACCTGACAGAGGGTGGACTCACAGAGACCGTGTCGCGCAGCAGGTCCGGATGGACGTCGAGGCAAGATCTACAATGCCGTCTCTGGAACTGGCCTCCAGCGGCCTTCGGGTGGCGTGCCCGATCTCGTTCGCCGGGGCCGTTCCTGTTCATTGCCGGGATCAACGGGACGCAGCCGGGCCAGCCCGTGCCCGGCACGCCGCGGTATGTCGTCTCCTCGGATTTCGAGCCCAAGCCCAAGGTGACCGTCCTGAGCCAACCGAGCTGCTGCGTGAGCTCGTGGCCAAGCTGGCCGATGGTCTTGTTGACAAGCTGATGGACACCCAGAACGACCTCGTGGGCGACACCGCGCCGATGGCATCGATGGACCTGCCGTCCGGGTCGGGTTTCATCAGGGACTCCTTGAGTTTCGGCACCAACAGCGCCTCAGCCAACCTGAACTACTACTTCATCCAGCCGGAGGTCTGTCGTGCCGTCAGGGACTGGCACGAGGTCAAGGCCACCAGGACCACCTGCGCAGGGTCTGCACACACAAGCTGAGGCGGTTCTGCGCGAATCTGGTCATGGCACCGGGTCGACGACCATCTGGGGTCGGCGCTCCAGGAGCCGCAGCACCGCGCCTGCCACCGCGCTGGCCCCCGCAGCGCCCATGACTATCGTGTAGTGGTTGACGTCAGTCACTTCTCGCACCGTCATGGCGGGCAGCTCGGCTCTCCAACGCTCGATCTGACTCGGGCTGTACAGCCCGGGACTCTCGTTGAGCAGTCCTCGTGGCGCGGTCAGGAGCGAGACGGTGTTGCTTTGCTCCGGGTGACCCGGTCTCAGATCCTCTAGCGCTGCTTGCACAACGCCCCCGCCATACAGCTCCATCGAGTCCTGCCTGACCGCCTCCAGCAACGCTGACGGACGCAGCTGCGGCTCGGTGCCGGTCAGGTCGTAGCTGGCGTAGTCGGCCACGGCGTGGCTCCACTGGTTGCCTGCGAAGGCCGGGTGCCCCCTCCAGAACTCCAGGTACGCCGCCCGACTCGGGAAGGTCATCGACAGGCGACGAAGAGCGGGACCCAGGGTGGCTTCGAGCAACTCCTGCTTGTCGATGCCCACCGGGACAGCCAAAGGAAGGCCGCCATCGACCAGAAGTGTCCCACTGAACCGATCGGGATGCAGATGGGCCGCGACCACTGCGACGAAACCACCCATCGAGTGTCCGACCAGGATGGCAGGCGGCAGCTTGAGGGCCTGGAGTACAGCCTCGAGATCCGCCGCGTGTCTGAGCATCCCGTAAGGCCCTGGCAGCCCGGCACTGCGGCCCCGCCCTCGCAGGTCCGGGGCGATGAGACGTACCTGCGGCATGGCCTGAGCGATCGCGGCCCAGGCCAGATGGGAGGCGGTGATCCCGTGTACGGCGACCACCGTTGGGGCGCCAGGGTCGTCCGGACCCCACTCGCCGACCCTCAGAGCCCCGCCGTCCACGGGGACGTCGTGTGTGCGGTATGTCATAGCGTGCGGTAAGTCATGACGCGCTCCCTTTGCCGTGCGCTGCCTTTGCTCGACCGCACCGCTCGAATTGTCTCTGGACTCGAGACCAAAGGGAAGGTATTTTCTTCTTTGTGAGGCAACCCTTAGTGGCGTTGCCCATCAACAGCAAACATCAGGCAAACGATAAGGAGCACAGCCATGGCCATTTCCCTGGTCCTGCACCGCATCAGCGACTTCGACGCCTGGCGAGCGGTATACGACTCCGTCGCCCCCCTGCAGGCCGCAGGCGGCGTTACCGCTCAGTCCGTTCACCGGACGGCGGGCGATCCCGACAATGTCCTGGTCATCCACGAGTTCGACTCTGTCGAAACCGCCCGAGCGTTCTTCGCCGATCCCGAGCTGCACGCAGCGATGCAGCGAGGCGGCGTCAAGGGCGAGCCCCGCATCGAGTTCTACGACTAGCCCC
>DAITND010000081.1:0-11238 GCA_036834825.1 Dermatophilaceae bacterium | reverse complement strand
GCCGACGACAGGGCCGACCATGAAGGAGACCTCGACGGCAACCGCGTCCAGCGACAGCGCTGTGCGCCGATCGCTCTCCGGAACGGCAGCCATGACGGCCTGCCGAATGATGGAGAACGTCGGCACCACGAACAGGCCCGCCAGCGCGGCCAACAGCAGCAGCGGGCGGTAGTCCACGAACGGTGCGATGGACCAGCAGATCGCCGTCACGATCAGCGAGGGCAGGACCACCCGACGCAGACCCTTGGTGTCCAGCAGCTTGCCGCGCCACGGCCCGCTCACCGCAATGCAGACGGTCGCCGCGGCGGTCACCAGCCCGGCGGCGCCGTAGTCGCGGTGGAGGGTCTGGACTACATGAAGCGTGAGCAGGACGCCACCGGCGAAGATCGGGATGCGCACGAGGGTCCCCAGCACCAATGCCTGGCGCATTGCGGGAACGGACAGCACACGGCGGTATGGGTGGAGCGGCACGTCACTCAGGTTCTCACAACAGACCGAGCGCCGCAGAACCCCCGAAGTTCGTGACTGTCTTTTCTTGACTTGTTCCAGATTGAATGGTTCGGTCGACCCCTGACCCCGGAACAACAGCTGCGGAAGGTCGCCCTGCGTGTCACCCGCCCCCGGATCGCGGTGTTGACGGAGGTGAACGCCCACCCGCATGCCGACGTCGACACCCTCACTGCCATAGTCCGTTCCCGCCTGGGCTCGGTCTCCACACAGACCGTCTACGACGTCCTGCGGGCCCTCGCGGACGCCGAGCTCATCCGCCGGATCGAGCCGGCTGGCTCGCCCGCTCGCTTCGAGGCTCGGGTGGGCGACAACCACCACCATGTCGTATGCCGTAGCTGTGGCGACGTCGCAGACATCGACTGCGCAACCGGCTCGGCCCCGTGCATGGAAGCGAGCAACACCAATGGGTTCATCATCGACGAAGCCGAAGTGACCTACTGGGGCATCTGCCCCAGCTGCCAGCAGAACACCCCAGATTTCCATCCAGAGAACCCGCCTAAGGACATAAGGAGAGTCATGACCGAGCAGAATGGTTCGACGACGAGCAACGGGGCGCCATCCGTCAGCGAGCGCCACTCGCTGACGCTGGGTGCCAACGGCCCGATGCTGCTGCACGACGTGCAGTACATCGAGCAGATGGCGCACTCAACCGCGAGCGAGTGCCCGAGCGCAGCCCCCATGCCAAGGGTTCGGGTGCGTTCGGCGTTCTCGAGGTGACCGAGGACCTCAGCCAGTACACCAAGGCTGCGCTGTTCCAGAAGGGTGCCAAGACCGACATGCTGGCGCGCTTCTCGACCGTCGCCGGCGAGCAGGGAAGTCCGGACACCTGGCGCGACCCGCGCGGTTTCGCGCTGAAGTTCTACACCTCCGAGGGCAACTACGACCTCGTCGGCAACAACACCCCGGTGTTCTTCATCCGTGACGCGATCAAGTTCCCCCACTTCATCCGGAGCCAGAAGAGGCTCCCTGGGTCCGGTCTGCGCAGCAACCAGATGCAGTGGGACTTCTGGACGCTCAACCCTGAGTCAGCACACCAGGTCACGTACCTGATGGGTGACCGCGGCATCCCCAAGAGCTTCCGCCACAGGAACGGCTACGGCTCGCACACCTACATGTGGATCAACGAGGCCGGCGACAAGTGCTGGGTCAAGTACCACTTCATCTCCAACCAGGGCGTCGAGGGCCTGACCGGCGCCGAGGCCAACCGGATCGCCGGTGAGGACGCCGACTACCACCGCCGAGACCTGCACGAGGCGATCGGGCGCAACAAGTTCCCGAGTTGGACGCTGTCGGTCCAGGTCATGTCGTACGCCGATGCCAAGGACTACCGCTTCAACCCCTTCGACCTGACCAAGATCTGGCCGCACAGCGACTGCCCGATGATCAAGGTCGGCACGATGACCCTGAACAAGAACCCGGACAACTTCTTCGCCCAGATCGAGCAGGCGGCGTTCTCTCCGGGCAACACAGTGCCGGGCATCGGGTTCTCCCCCGACAAGATGCTGCTGGGCCGGACGTTCGCCTACGCCGACGCCCACCGCAACCGGATCGGCACCAACTGCCGGTCAACCGACCCCATGTGCCCGTCAACAACTACATGTTCGACGGCCAGATGACCTTCGAGCACACACCCGCGGCCAGGCGGTCTATGCGCCGAACTCGACCGGCCGCCCCTTCTCCGACATCACGGGCCCTGACAGCTGGGAGGCGGATGGTCCGATGGTGCGTTCGGCCTACGAGCTCCACTCGCAGGACGACGACTTCGGCCAGGCCGGCACCCTGGTGCGCGAGGTCTGGAACGACGCGCAACGCGCCGAGTTCGTCGACAACGTGACGGGTCACCTGCTCGGCGGGGTCAGCGGCGAAGTACTCCAGAGGGCCTTCGACTACTGGAAGAACGTCGACGGCGACACCGGCAAGCAGATCGAGGCGAACGTCCGCGCAGCCAGCAGCGGCGCCTGATCGGCTGAGTGAACGCAACCGTATGCCGCGTAATCCCCGGAGTGCGCGGCATACGGCTCTGATCCGCAATCGCCTCGGAACTGCCTCACCGGTACAGCGGCTGTGACACCGCGCCGCGATGCGTGGGCTACATCAGGCCCGGCGGATGGTGAACGACAGACCGTCGATGCGGGCACGCGCTTCGCCATCGGTGGCGATCCTTTCCCCGATACGCGTCGCCAGGGCTTGCACCCGCCCGGCATCGAGGCCCGGGCGCAGACTCAGCACGACGCGCAGGATGCCTGTTTGGGCAGGCTCGTCCTGCCCGACGCAGCCGATCACGTCTTCCTCGTCGACAGTGGCTCGCACAAGGGCCTGAGCCACAAAGGGGTCGGCATGGGCCGGAAGCCAGTCACGGCGCTGCGCCAGGGCCCACACCATGCTCGATCGCAAGACGTGCTCACGAGCCGAACCACAGTCGAGCAGCATCACGTCGCAACGCTCGGTCACCGCGCCCTGGGCGGCCCGTGAGCTGGTGACCGGGGACGGACGCGCGGTGGGGTCCCAGGCCGAGAGCGTGGCCAGGCTACTGAAGACAGGGAACGCGCGCTGGCCGCCGGCCGCGGTCAAGATCACCACGGCCATGTCGGTGGACTTCTCGGCCATCGGCTCACCTGAGTCGTCGACCTCGCCTGGAACCGCGACGATGGGGACGAGCAGCCGGGCATGCGCCACCGCGCGCATCAACGCCGTCTCGTCCTGCGGACCATCAAGGGCCGCCAGGAGATCGGGGTCGGCCGCGCCGAGGTCATCGTCGAATCCGGTGCTCGACAGCTCACGACCGGACCAAGGCGCCCCACCCGAGTCAGTCGCGGATGCATCATGGCGCACTTCCTTCGCGGGGGGCACTGCCTTGCGAGGTGACGCTGCGTCATTCACGGCGGTCATCCGCGATGATCATAGGGCTAGGCTGACGGACCCGTGCTTCGGCCTCCACCTCGACGAGCATCTCCTCATCCAGGAGTCCGGCCACCAGGACCATGGTCGCCGCCGGACGCACCTCGGCGAACCGCTCACCATGCACCCGGCCAACGGCCTGACAGTCGGACCTGTTGACCACGTATATGCGAGTCTGGATGACATCACCCAGGGTGCCACCAAGGGCCGTGATGGCTTCGAGCGCATGCTCCATGGCCACACCCATCTGCCCGCCAGCGTCACCTGCGTGTCGGACGGCGCCGTCCACGACTGCCGTGCAGCCGGAGACGATGATGCGGTCGCCGGTGCGGATCGCGCGAGAGTAGCCGAAGGCGTCCTCCCACGGACCACCACTGCAGTAGAGCCGGCGCAGCGGCGAGGCAGCCGTCATGGTCGGCCTGCCACGTCGAGGGCATCCGGCAGGGTAAAGGCGTGCCGGTAAAGGGCCGATCCGATGATCGCCCCCTCCACTCCCGCGGTGACCAGGCCTCGGATCGCCTTAATGTCGGCGAGGGTCGACACCCCGCCGGAGGCGACCACCGGACGGGTCGTGCGCTCACAAACCTCGTGCAACAGCTCGAGGTTTGGGCCCTTGAGCATGCCGTCCTTGTTGACATCGGTGACGACATAGCGAGCGCATCCCTCGCTGTCGAGACGCTCGAGGGTCTCCCAGAGGTCACCTCCCTGCTTCGTCCAGCCGCGTGCTGCGAGCGTGGTGCCGCGAACATCAAGACCGACAGCAACCCGGTCGCCATACTCGGCAATGGCTGCGGCGGTCCACTCCGGGTCCTCCAACGCCGCCGTGCCGAGGTTGACCCGGCGGCAGCCGTTCGACAGCGCGGCCGCCAGCGTCTCGGCGTCCCGGATTCCACCGGACATCTCGACCTTAATGTCGAGGCGACCGACGATGCTGGCCAGCAGCTCAGCGTTGGAACCACGCCCGAAAGCGGCGTCGAGGTCCACCAGGTGGATCCACTCGGCTCCCTGGTCCTGCCACGCCCTGGCGGCCTCCCACGGGTCTCCGAACTGCCCACCGCTTCCTGCGACGCCTTGGACGAGCTGGACCGCCTGCCCGCCTGAGACATCGACGGCCGGTAGGAGCTCAAGGCGTACTGCTGAGGTCACTGGTGCGCTCCCTTGTTGCTGTTGGTCATCCTCGGTGGCCTTGATCGCATGCCCGGCAGTCCTCACAACGTCGCCACCCAGTTCTCCAGCAGCTGGGCACCCGCGTCCCCGGACTTCTCGGGGTGGAACTGAGTGGCCACCAGCGGGCCGTTCTCGACAACAGCCACGAACGGCGACCCATGCTCGGACCAGGTGACCTTGGGTGCCACCTGCGCCATGCTTCCTTCGGGCTCGAGCTCCCACCTCAGGGCCGCATAGGAGTGCACAAAATAGAAACGCTCATTCTCGACTCCGGAAAGAAGCCGGGAGCCTTCTGCGGCCTTCACAGTCGACCATCCCATGTGCGGGACAACTGGGGCCACCAGCCGTTCGACGACTCCGGGCCACTGCCCCAGACCCCGTTCCTGGCCGTCCACGCTCAGCTCGGTCGACCCGTCGAACAACACCTGCATCCCCACACAGACACCCATCACAGGTCGGCCCCCCGCGAGCCGGACGTCGATCATCCGAGGTGCATCCACAGCGCGCAGCCCCCGCATACAGGCGTGGAAGTTGCCGACTCCGGGCACGAAGAGGGCATCAGCCTCCTGAACCAGGCGATGGTCCGAACTCAGCTCGACGCTGGCGCCGACACGCTCGAGCATGCGGACCGCCGACCGGACGTTGCCGCTGCCGTAGTCCAGGACCACCACGCGGGCGACCATCTATTTCTCCCCCAGCTCGGCCCGGTGCCGGGCCTCGTCACTGATGATCCTTTCGAACCTGGCGATGTGCTGCTCGCCGGGCTCGACCATGGTGGAGCCCGGCACCGTGAGCGGGTCTTGACATCCGTCGAGCAGGTGCGACCCCGGCAAGGACAACAGATCCAGCAGATCACCGAGCAGACCCGGGGCGTCGCCGCCACCATCGACCAATATGTCCCGGACGAGGCTGCGAGCGCCCCTCTCATAGGTGCCTGCGGCGCGTATCAGGTCAGCGGGCCGCCCGGCCACCAGCTGCCGAGGCTGCACCACACCCTGCCCGGGGGACCACACGAACCATTTCTGGGTGGCGCGCCATCCGCAAGACTGGGCACTGATCACCGCGTTGCCGTCGACCGCGAACAGACCGATGGCCGAACGTAGACGCGAGGGGACGGGGCGCCCGGCAAGCGTCTTCAGCGTGTCGTCATAAGGCGGCATCGCTTGCGATGGCCCGGCGGGCAGAACCGCGGTCCAGCCCTGCAGAGGCACGACGTGCACAGGCATCAGACCACGCCGGGCCCACGAGGCCACCGGATCCGGGTCGCCCTGCAAGAGAAGCATCCCCCGCCCCTGCCAGGGCGAGTGCGCCGGCTCACTCACGAGATCAGAGACTCCCCTTCGCGCTCGGAATGCCATTGACCTGCGGGTCAAGGGCGACAGCGGCGCGCAAGGCTCGGGCTACAGCCTTGAACTGTGCCTCGACTATGTGATGAGGGTCGCGGCCGGCCAGCACCCGCACATGCAGCGCGATGCCGCCGTGATGGGCGAAGCTCTGCAGCACGTGAGCAGTAAGTGACCCCACATAGTTGCCACCGATCACCACGTAGGCCTGGCCTTCGGGCTCACCGGTGTGAACGAAATAGGGACGGCCAGCCACGTCAACCACCGCATGAACGAGCGCCTCATCAAGGGGAACCGTCGCATCGCCGAAGCGCGAGATGCCGCGTTTGTCGCCCAGGGCCTGCTTGAAGGCATCACCAAGCACGATGGCAACGTCCTCGACCGTGTGGTGGGCATCGACGTCCAGATCGCCGGTGGCCTGGATACGCAGGTCGATCAGCGAGTGCTTCGCCAGACTGGCCAGCATGTGATCGTAGAAACGGACGCCGGTGCTGATCTGGGAGCTGCCACTTCCGTCGAGGCTGAGCTCGACCTCGACGGTGCTCTCCCGCGTCGACCGCGTGACGTGCGCGGTGCGGGCCTTGACGTGGGTACCTTCGTGCCGATCGCGGTTCAGGGATTCTTCGGTCATGGTGACAGCTCCTGCCGATGGGTAGGGGCGAGGCTTCGCATCGCTTCCAGGAATGCCCCGCTCTCCTGGGGCGTCCCAGCCGTAACACGCAGATAGTGGGCCAGCCCGACGTCGCGAATCAGGATGCCACGATCCAGCAACGCCTGCCAGGTGACCCGCTCGTCCGCCAGGCCGCCGAAAAGCACAAAGTTGGCGTCGCTGGGCACGGGGTCCAGGCCCATCTCTGCAAGGTCGGCCACGATGCGGTCACGCTGGGTCTTGAGGGCCTCGACCGTGGCCAGAAGGCCGTCCGCATGCTTCAGTGCCGCGCAGGCGATCGCTTGTGTCGGGGCCGAGAGGTGATACGGCAGACGGACCAGCCGCAGTGCTTGGGTAACCTCGGCGTCGGCCGCCAGGTAACCCAGGCGTCCCCCGGCCATCGCGAACGCCTTGCTCATGGTCCGGGTCACCACGAGCCGCCTGCGGCCCTCCAGCAGGGTCAACGCGCTGCAGGTGCCCGGACGGGCGAACTCGGCGTAGGCCTCGTCCACCACGACGATGGCCCGCGGCGCAGCGGCGTAGATCGCCTCGATGACGTCCAGCCCCAACGCCGTGCCGGTCGGGTTGTTCGGCGAACAGAGAAACACCATGTCTGGTTGGTGCAGCCTGACCTGTGCCACGGCAGACGAGACATCCAGGTCGAAGGCGCCTGCCCCCTCGATCCCGCGTCGCCCGTCGACCCATCTGGTGCCGACCGTTCTGGTGATGATCGGGTGCATCGAGTAAGCCGGCGTGAAGCCGAGCGCGACCCTTGCGGGGCCGCCGAACGCCTGCAGGAGGTGAAGCAGAACCTCGTTGGAGCCGTTGCCCGCCCAGACCTGTTCGGCCGTGACGACCACACCGGAGGTCGTGCTCAGATATGCAGCCAGGTCCTCACGCAGCCGTACGAACTCACGGTCCGGGTAGCGGTTCAGACCTGATGCCACATCGGCCACGGACGAGACGATCGCATCGACGACACCCCGGGGCACGGCGTACGAGTTCTCGTTGGTGTTCAGGGCAACTGCCACGTCCAGCTGAGGGGCGCCATAGGGCGTCTGTCCCTGAAGATCAGGGCGCAGCAGATCGCTCGGGGAGGTGCTCATGCTCATCAGCCCGCCTCTCCGGGGGGCGCCGGATCGCCAGAGGGCGCGGCCTCGGTAAGGCGAGCGTCGTCGCTGAAACGCGCAACAATCGCCTCGCCGTGGGCGGGGAGGTCCTCGGCGCCGGCCAGCGTGACCACATGGTGGGCGACATCTGCGAGGGCCGCCTGCGTGTAGTCCACGACATGAATGCCGCGCAGGAAGGACTGCACTGACAACCCGCTGCTGTGACAGGCGCATCCGCCGGTGGGCAGCACGTGGTTGGAGCCGGCGCAGTAGTCACCCAGGCTCACCGGCGCGAAGGCTCCCACGAAGATCGCCCCGGCGTTGCGGATCCGCCCGGCCACGGCGCGCGCATCGCGGGTCTGGATCTCGAGGTGCTCCGCGGCGTACGCGTTGACCACGGTGATGCCGGCCTCCAGGTCGTCGACCAGAACGACACCGGACTGCTGACCGGCAAGCGCAGCAGCGACCCGCTCGGTGTGCTTGGTCGCGGCCACGCGGCGGACCAGCGCAGCTTCGACGCGCACAGCGAGGTCCTCGCTGTCGGTGACGAGCACCGACGCCGCGAGAGTGTCATGCTCGGCCTGACTGATCAGATCTGCGGCGACATGCTCGGGATCGGCGCTGTCGTCGGCCAGGACCGCGATCTCGGTGGGTCCGGCCTCCGCGTCGATACCGATCAACCCCTTCAACAGGCGCTTGGCGGCCGCGACGTAGATATTGCCCGGACCAGTCACCAAGGTGACCGGTTCACAGACCACGACACCAGCGTTCGGCGTGCCGTCGACGCCCGATTCGCTGGCACCGTAGGCGAACATGGCGATTGCCTGAGCCCCGCCGACGGCGTACACCTCGTCGATGCCGAGCAGCTCGCAGGCAGCAAGGATCGTCGGGGCGGGGTAGCCGGCGAACACTCCGGTGTTGTCCCGTTGCGGCGGGCTGGTGACCGCGACCGAGGCCACGCCGGCGATCTGCGCCGGGACGACGTTCATGACGACGCTGCTGGGGTAGACCGCGACCCCACCGGGGACGTAGAGACCGACCCTGTCGACCGGCAGCCAACGTTCAACGACAGTTCCGCCGGGCGCCACCTGGGTGGTCACGTCGCTCCGGCGCTGGTCCTCGTGGACGATGCGCACCCGTCGAATGGTCTCATCGAGGGCCGCGCGCACGTCGGGGTCAAGCGCGTCCAAAGCCGTCTTCAGGACCTCTGCTGGCACCCGAAGCCGGGTGGGCCGAACCCCGTCGAAGCGCTCCCCCAGGTCACGCAACGCCTCGGCTCCCCGATGGTGTACATCGTCACAGATCGGTCGAACCACAGACAGTGCCGCTTCGACGTCGAACTCGGCCCGGGGCAGCACCTCGCGAAGGGATCGGGCATCGAAAACACGACCACGCAGATCGATCCAGGAAATCACCCTCTCAGTTTAGGGTGATTCGTGCGCGGACCCGTCACATGTCCAGCCTCCGGCGCATAATACGGTCCGTGATACTCACCTTGGCGCCAGCCGCCGGCGGGCTGGTCAGTGTGAACGGGGTGAGCGGGCTGCTACGCCTGGCCCTCGTGGTGGTCGTCTGCGCCGGACTCGCCGCGGTCATCAACCACTGGGGACACCTAGGACATGGTCGCGACGACGTTCTGGCGGCGCTGCGAGCGTGCCTTCAGCTCTTCGTCGTCGGCCTGCTGATCGCCGCCGTGCTGGGTTCGTGGTGGCTGACGCTAGGTTTCATCATCCTGATGCTGTCTGTGGCCTCACTGACTGCGGGGAAACGACTGAACCCGAAGAGAGCCAGGCCAAAGAGACCGGACCAGAGGGAACCGAGCCGGAAGGACAGGTGGTGGTTCGCCGCCGCTCCGGTCGTCCTGGGTGCCGTCCCCGTCGCCACTGGCCTCATGCTCAGCGGCCTGATCCCGCGCCAGCCAATCGCCGTGGTGCCGATCGTGGGCATCCTGATCGGCGGTGCCATGACAGCGACGACCCTGGCCGGCAAGCGCGCCCTCGATGCCCTGCGAACTCGCCACGGAGAATACGAGGCTGCACTCTCGATCGGTCTGCTCCCCCGCCCCTCGGCGCTGCTCATTGCCCGTGAGGATGCATCTCTGGCCCTTGTCCCAGGCCTGGACCAGACCCGGACCGTGGGGCTGGTGACCCTTCCCGGGGCCTTCGTCGGGATGCTGCTGGGTGGCGCCTCACCCCTGCAGGCAGCGGCCGTCCAGCTGGTGGTTCTGGTCGCCCTGCTGCTGGTCCAGGCCATCGCAGTCCTAGTGACCGTTGAACTGGTGGCGCGCGGATTCTTCAGCTCGGGTCAGTGACCGCGCCGCGACTCCCGAACGCCGGTGGGTCAGCCGCCATTCACAGCCCCAACGTCATACGATGATCTCTCAGGCCGAGCCTCACTGACCTACCCGCCGCATCAAGACAGGTCCAAGACCCGGCAGGCTGCACCGTGCCGTCAGTGGTCTTCATCATCTGGCAGCGTGAGTCACTGAGTAGGTAATCCTCTCCTGCCTTGAGGGCGAAGGCGCTGTCAAGGCGTCCCTGGCGACGGCGGTCAACATCTTGTCCAGGTCCTGATGCGGGTCAGGCCAGGCAAGACCGAGGTTGTAGTGGGCGACACGGGCCCCAGCGATGGCTTTGAGTGCGAGTGGGTCGGTGCACATGTCCGACATGACGATCCGATCCGGAGGCATCTGCGACACCATGGACGCGATGGCCGCTGCCGGGGGGATGGCCACCAAGTGAGCCCAGTGGCTCGGTCGCGACACCCGCGGGATGTGCATTGGTGACCGACTCAGCGGTCGAAGTGCTCGATATTGCCAGCCTCGGCGGCGCCGGGGTCTTGCACTCGTTGATGAGCTCCCTCAGCTGACCAACGTGGGATCTCCGCCAAGTGCTGAACCGCTGAGGTCTCGTTCGGCGGGACGGGAGCTGGACCCTGCGCAGAACGGGAGCTGACCCAGGCCGCGGCCGTCGATAAACTCGGGAGACTGGTGGGTAGGTGTGTCCCGCTGGGACCGGATTCGTCGGCTCGAGGGGCGCGGTCGGGGGGCTTCGAGCACGGCCCAGACGACCTTGCCGCCATCAGCGGTGGGAATCACCCCGAAGGTGCGTGAAAGGCCAGCGACCACGATGAGCCCCCGTCCGTGCAGGTCAGGAGCCGTATGCCACTCACGGGGCAGAACGCAACCGTGGTCTCGGACGGTCAGGCGCAGGGCCCCGAGGTTCCAGGCGACAGACACGTCAATCTCGGTGCCGGCATTCACTGACGAACTGGCCACGAGCTCGCTGACCACCAAGGTGGCGAAGGGGATGGCCCGGCCCAGCCGCCAGTCCAGCAGGGCGCGAGTGACGAACTCACGTGAGGCGCGCGGCGCAGTCGGGTGGGGGGCGAGTCTGAGCCGCTCAACGGTCAGGGTGGGGGTCGCCAGCACCGCGGTCACCGCCGAGAACAGCGACGATCTCACGATCAGGTGACCACCCAGAGAGTGGGCTTCCAGCGCCTCGCGAACCTGCGGGTCCGGGCAGGCCACGGCCACGGGGATCCCGGGCCAGTCGCGAACATG
>DAITND010000080.1:0-11395 GCA_036834825.1 Dermatophilaceae bacterium | reverse complement strand
GAGATCGCCGAGTTCATGTTCCTAAGCCGTGAACGCCAGTACGACCGCATCCAGTATGTGCCCGACGTGGCGATGCCGGGCGTCTGTCGGTGGGCGCTGCCATACTCATCTTGGGTCAAGAGCAGCGGCCGTATCTCCTCGAGGAGGCCGCTCGGCAACCGGAACCGCTCCGGTGCCCCCCGAGGAAGACCCGACCACGCGGCATACCGCCGATGTGGTCAAGCGGACCTCGACTGGGGTCCCTGGTCGAAGGAGTAGAGCATGCCTGAGCAGGAACAACCACCCGGGCTTGACACGAAGAGGGCTGAGTCCCGCGGTCAGCGAACGAGAGCTCGATCATGACCGAACCAGCCGATGGGATCTTCGAACGCCAGGAGCCGGCGTACGCCGAGTGGCTCACCGCGAATCCGCAAGGATTCGTCTTCTTGGCGCGGACCAACTGCATGCATCGGGCGGGATGCCGCAGCGTGCGGCCGCTTCGCAGGCCCGAGCGTCAGCAAAACTACCTGTGGGGGGCTTGTGTCTCGCGCGCCGTGGCACGGCTGGACCACGATCTAGCCGTCATTGGTGAGGAAGCGGACCGTTGTACCCGCTGCAAGCCAGGGTCAGACTCCGAAGGCGTCGAAATGATGGCCGGGTACCTGCGCAGGCTGCGCGGCCAGGAGCCTCCACTCACGACCGGGACTGGAGCCGGTCCGGTCGACCTCTGATTGGCCACGTGCTCGGTTTCAAGGGCCTTGAGCATCCGGTCGTCATGTTGGCTGTCAACGGATTTCGCGACGAGTCGCGGGCCAGGGAGATGCTGTACGTCGGTCTGAGCCGTGCCCGGACCCAGCTCGTGGTCTGCGGAGACCCCGAGCTGATCGCTTCAGTCGGTGGCGAGGCCGCGCGACGCCGGCTGACGGCCTGACCAGCGCGAGTCCGGCACCGGACGCCGGATTCAGGAAGCAACCACGCCTCGGGCGCCGAACGCGCAGACGACGGACTCGTGGGCGTATGTCTGTTCATGAGACAGATGGCAGAGACGACTACTCGGCCGGCGTCGTGGATTTTTCCACTCAGGGCCCTTTAAGGTTGCTCGCTTGCCGAGTGACGCCGGATCAGCGGCGACCGCGAACGTGACTTTGACGAATGATCGGGAAAGTCACGATGCTCTACTGCCCTGCCTCTGACGAGGGGTCAGCGTCGGTCTGGGTCACCTTGTTGAGCCCGCGGGGTGCGTCAGGGTTGAGCCCGAGCGCCCGGGCCAAGCCCTCGACGACCAGCTGACCAGCGACCACCAAGGCGATGGGTGCGACCATCTCAGGCAGGTCCGGCCCAGCCACGCTCACGTCGGCTGCAGCGGCGAACCCGCTGTCGCCACCGATACCTATGGTGAGCGCGCCGCGCGAACGGAGGTCCCCGAGCAGCTCGGTGAGCCCCTCGAGCATGGGTCCGTCCTGGGCGGCCACGACGATGGAGACCAGCTGGGGGTCGACGATCGCGATGGGGCCGTGTTTGAGATCCGCGTAGGACAGCCCGCGGACCGGCCGAAGGCAGGTCTCCTCCAGCTTGAGCGCGGTCTCGACGGCTGCGGCGTACGCCAGCCCGCGTCCGTTGACCAGCACCTCGTTGGTGCGTGCGAGCAGTGTCACGGCCTCGTGGACACCCGCGCGATTGGCGATCAGTTTCTTGACCTCCGCCGGTACTCGGTCCAGGTCTGCGTCCAGCCCGCGCGGGTCGGGTGCCAGCGCCGTGGCCAGCACCGCCATTGCGGCCAGCTGGGTGGTGAAGGTCTTGGTCGCCGGGACCGCCCGCTCGCGGCCGGCCAGGGTGAGCAGTGCCAGGTCCGCGGCCTGCGCAAGGGGGCTGTCCGGCACGTTGGTGACCGCGATCGTGGCGGCTCCGCAGTGCCTGGCCCAGTCCTGGGTCTGGACGATCTCCTCGGTCTGGCCGGACTGGGAGATGCAGACCACCAGGGCGCCGGTCAGGTCGAGCTCGCGCCGGTAGTGCGTCGCCACGCTCGGCGCAGCCATGGATGCAGTACGTCCCGCATGCACCTCCAGCAGGTAGCGACCGTAAATGGCGGCGTTGTCCGACGAGCCGCGGGCGACGAAGAGGATCTGCTGACGGTTTCGGGCGAGCTGCGCTATCTGTGCCCGCAACGGACGCAGCGCCGCCAGAGTTGCCGCGATGGCGGCCGGTTGCTCGGCGATCTCCTGAGCCATGATCGTCTCCACGGACTGCTCCTTCGACTGATCGAATCTGAAAGATTCTGCCTTGACTCAATCAGATTACGTCAACGAGTAAGCCATACACCGCGGCGGAGCACAGCCTGCAGTGACAGCTCGTCGTCGACGACCACGACGTCGGCAACGTGGCCTGCCTGCAGGCTACCGATTCCGGGCAGCGCGAGAGCCTGGCTGGGTGTGGACGAGGCCGCGGTGACGGCGTCGAGCAACGGGATGCCCGCAGACTGCACACACCAGCGGACGACGTCGAGCAAGGTGGCCACCCCTCCGGCGATCGAGTTGCCACGGGCAAGTCTGGCGGTGCGCCCCGAGACGATCACGTCCTGGCCTCCCAGGGTGTACGTGCCGTCGGGCATCCCGCTGGCCGCCGTGGCGTCGGTGATCAGGCAGATCCCTTGCGCGCCCACGAGATCGAAGAGCATTCGCACCGTGGCCGGGGCCAGATGGACGCCGTCACCGATCACCTCCAGGATGGCCTCACCACGGCCTGCTGCGGCCAGGGCGGCGCTGACCGGGCCCGGCGCCCGGTGGTGCAGGGGCGCCATACCGTTGAAGACGTGGGTGACCAGCGGTCGTCCACCACGTGGCGCCGCGTCCAGGCCGGCGCGAAGTGCAGCCCAGGCGGTCTCGGCGTCACAGTCGGTGTGGCCCACGGCGGCCAGGACGCCGTGGGAGCCCAGTAGCGCGGGAAGGCCCGTCGCACCGGGACGTTCGGGTGCGAAGGTCATCTGGGCAAGGGCGGCCGGTGCGCCCGCGGTGGTGGCTGTCGCGGCCAAGGCTTCCAGCAGTCCGGCGTCGACATCGCACAGCGCCGCCGGGTTCTGGGCACCACGGCGCTCCATTGACAGGAACGGGCCTTCCAGATGTATGCCGGCCAGGTCGCCTGCTGCGACCAGCGCGGCGCAGGTCGTCACCCCGCCGACCAGGGCGTCGTGGCTGTTGGAGACCAGGCTGCCCAGCAGCGATGTGGTGCCGCTTCGGTGGTGGTGGTCGACGGCCAAAGCGGCGGACGCGGCATCTGCGCCGAACTCGCCCCCGGCACCGCCGTGGCAGTGTGCGTCGACCAGCCCGGGCAGCAGAGTGTGCCGCCCGGACCAGCCCACAGGTGGCTGCACATTCCGCCACCGCTGCGGCAGCTCGGACGCCTTACCGGCAAACGCGATCCGGTCTCCGTCGATGAGCACAGCCCCGTCGGGGACGACCGCCTGCCCCGTGACGAGGCGACCGGTCAGCAGGGCGGGTCCGTTAGTGCTCACGTGAGAATCATTCACCGCGCCAGATGTCGGAGGCAGTCGGGGTCGACATCGGCCGGGTACGCCTTGACCACTGACGCGGTGAACATGCCGACCTCGGCCATCGCGGCTGCCTGTCGCGCGGATTCTGAGGGGTTGCTGACGTAGTCTGAGTGGATCGGGGACCATATGAGCCCACACGGTCAGTGGGCGGTCACAGGAAAGAGGAGCCACGCACATGAGCGCATCCCAGACCCCCGCAGATGCCAAGGACCGAGGGCAGCGCTGGAGTGCCCTGCTTGGTCTGCTGGCCGAGCACGGACGCCTGTCGGTGTCCCAGGTCTGCGCCGAGCTGGACGTCTCGGAAGCCACGGTCCGTCGGGACTTTCGCGAGCTCGCCGCCCAACAGCTGGTCACCCGCACCCATGGTGGCGTCGTCGCGACGTCGGTCGCCTATGAGCTGCCGGCGCGCTACAAGAGCGCGTTGGCCGACGACGACAAAGAGCGCATCGCGCGCGTCGCCGCACTCCTGGTCGCTCCCGGAACGGTGGTCGGCTTCAACGGCGGGACGACCACCAGTGCCACAGCGCGGAAGCTGGCCGCCCGGGATGATCTGGCCAGGTCCTCCGATCACCCCGCGATCACGGTGGTCAGCAACGCTCTCAACATCGCCGCCCAGATGGTCCTGCGACCGTTCATCCGGTGCGTCAGCCTCGGGGGCGTTGCGCGACCCGAGTCCTACGAGCTGTCGGGTCCGCTGGCGGCGATGGTCCTCGAACAGCTCTGGCTGGACACGCTGATTCTGGGGGTGCAGGCCGTTTCGGCCCGGGACGGCGCCAGCTGCCACCACGACGGTGAGGCAGGCATCAACTCGCTCATGGTCCGTCGGGCCGACCGCGTCATCGTCGTGGCGACCGGGGACAAGGTGGGCACAAGGTCGTTCGCCCGAATCTGTGAGAGCTCGGCGATCGATGTCCTGGTCACCGACCAGAGCGCCGCCGGGTCCGAGCTCGAGGCGTTGCGGGCCCTTGACGTTGAGATCGTCATCGCCTGAGGCGCTTGGAGCTCTCGTCGACCAGGTCGCGGGCACGAAGCGCCGCGCCGATCACGCCGGCGTTCTCACCGATGCTCGCAGGCAGCAGCCTTGGGCGGCGGTGGAAGGTGAGGATCGCGTCCAGGCGCCGCTCGAGTGGCTCGAAGAGGGCCCACCCGGCCTGAGACAGCCCACCGCCGATCACGATCGCCTCGGGCGCCAGCAGGGCGACGGTGTGCGAGAGGTCGAGCGCGAGTGCATCCAGAGCGCTCTCCCAGATATCCCTGGCGTGCAGGTCGCCATGGTCCGCCCGGTCCAGGACGTCCTTCGCGCCGGAGACGACCTGGCCTGTCGCCTCCGTGTAGCGCCTGGCGATGGCGCCGGCTGAGGCAACGGCCTCAAGGCAACCGTTTCCGCCGCAGGCACACTGCGGGCCGTCCGCGACTTTCGAGTGCCCGATCTCCCCGGCCATGCCGTGACCTGTGTAGAGCGCTCCCTGAATGAAGATGGCGCCCGCAATCCCCGTGCCGATAGCCATCACGACCACGTCTCGGAACGGCGCTGCGGCGCCCAGGCGGTACTCGGCCTCTCCCGCCCCTCGCACGTCGTGGCTGAAGGACACCGGCATGTCGAGCGTGTCCCTGGCCCGGTCACGGAAAGGGTAGTTGCGCCAGCCCAGGTTCTCCGAGAAGACGCCGACGCCGCTCTCGTCGTCGACGTGGCCGGGCACCAGGAGCCCAGCCGATTGCGGGTGGACGTCCGGGTGGTCAATGAGAAGCTCTCGGGCGAGCTCGCCGATCCGGGTGACCACGGCGTCGGCGGTCCTCTCGCCGTCGAGCGGTGTGGGAACCCGCACGACGTCGCGGATACTGCCGTGCTCATCGACCAGGGCCGCCTTCATGTCCGTGCCGCCCACGTCGAAGGCGAGCACGGCACTTCCGGCGCCGAGCGACGGCGTCCGGTGCCCGGCGGCCGGCGAGCTCACGAGCTCACGACCTCATGAGTCGAGGATCACGGAACGGGTGAGGTTGCGCGGCTGGTCGGGGTCGAGCCCGGCCCGGCGCGCACGCTCGAGGGCCACCCGCTGCGCCCGGATCAGGTCAGCCATGGCATCGACGGGACGGTTCTCGTAGTACGCGCCCGTTGCAGCGATGTCGGCAGAAAGGCCCTCCGGTGCTGTGCCGAACATCCAGGTGACCCTGCCGGGCGCAGCGATTGCAATCGGACCGTGGCGATACTCCTTGGCCGGATACGACTCGGTCCACGACTGGGCCGCCTCGCGCATCTTGAGCGCGGCCTCGTGGGCGAGGCCGACCGTCCAGCCCGAGCCCAGGAAGGAGTACTGCGTTGCTGTGACGAGCTTCTCGGCCAGCTCGGCTGCCACGGCCTCGCGTGCATCCGCGATGGCGCCGGTGATGTCCTCACCAAGCGAGGTTCGAAGGAAGGCGAGCGCGGTCGTGGCGAAACGCGTCTGCACGACGGACCTCTCGTCGGCGAAGGAAAGCTTCACGACGTCGTCCACGAGATCGACCAGGGGCGTGTTCGGGTCCCCCACGAGGCCGACCGTGCGGATGCGGCCTCGCACTCCCTCCAGGAGCTCCAGCACCTCGGTGGTGGTGCCCGAGCGGGTGATTGCCACGATGGCGTCATAGCCGCGATCGACGAACGCCTCCGATGCCGCGAACGCATCCGTGACGCCGTGACCGGTGGACTCGCGCGCCGCCGCATACGACTGCGCCATGAACCAGCTGGTACCGCAGCCGACGACCGCGATGCGCTCGCCGGAGGCCGGCAGGAGCGCTCGCTCGGCGGTGAGCCCCACCGCCCGCTCCCACGCGTCCGGCTGGGCGGCGAGCTCGGCCGCCATGTACTCACCGGCGTGCCCCGTGCCTGCCTGCGTGTCCGTCATGAGCGTGGTCTCCTCATCTGCTGGCGACCTCGAAGGTCCCCGTGGCTGCTACTTGATGGAGCCGGCGGTCAGGCCGCCGACGAGGTGTTTCTCGATGAAGGCGAAGAGGATCACGACAGGGATGATCGCAATGATGGAGGCGGCGAACAGCTGGTCCCAGTGCTGCTCATAGCCCGTGACGTACGAGGTGATGCCCACGGTGAGCGGCTTCTTGGCATCGTCGAGCATCAGGGTCAGGGCAACGACGTACTCGTTCCAGGCGGCAATGAAGGTGAAGATCACGGCAGTCACGACACCGGGCAGGCTCAGGGGCAGCATGATCCGGATCAGGGTCCCGAAGCGGCCGCAGCCGTCGAGGTGGGCTGATTCTTCGACTTCCTTGGGGATGGAGGAGAAGAAGCCGTGCAGGATCCAGATCGCGAACGCGAGGTTGAAGGCGGAGTTGGTCAAGATGAGCGCCAGATAGGTGTTGACCAGGTTGAGCTCGAAGAACTCGCGGTAGAGGCCGACGACCAGGGAGGTCGGGGCGAACATCTGGGTGATCAGGACCAGGAACAGGAACGCGATGCGGCCGGGGAAGCGGAACCGGGCGGTGAAGTAGGCCGCTGGGATCGCGGCCAGCACCACGATGATGGTCGAGGAGGTCGCGACCAGCAGCGAGGTCTTGAGCCAGTTCAGGAATCGTTGGTCGCCGAGAACCTGACTGAAGGTCGACCACTGCCAAGTGCGCGGCAAGAATGTCGGTGGGGTCTGGACCACGTCACTACTGGGGCGTAACGAGTTCAGCACCATCACGATGTAGGGGCCCAGGAAGGCCAGCGCCACGGCCAGGCCGACCAGCGGCAGGACGTACCTGCGGGCCCGTGCCCAGCCGACCTTGCGTCGGGTGACCAGGGGAGGCGGGGCGGTGTGGGTCACGGTGGCCATCAGTCCTCCTGTTCCTGCCACTTGAGCGTGCGCAGGTAGATCGCGATCACGATCAGGATCAGGATGACATTGAAGATGCCGGCCGCGGCGGACATGCCCACATCCTTCTCTGCGCTCTTGAACGCCAGCTTGTACATGAAGGTGATGGTGGTGTCGTGAAGGTACCCGGGGTTGCGGTCGTTGAGGGTGTAGATGATCGGGAAGGAGTTGAACACGTAGATGATGTTCAACACGCTGGCCACCACCAGCGCAGGACGTAGCAACGGCAACGTGATCCGCCAGTACGTCTGCCACGGTCTGGCGCCGTCGATCTTGGCTGCTTCGTAGACGTCCCCGGGGATCGCGTTCAGTCCGGCCACGAAGACGTACGCCGTGAACGGCACCGACACGAAGATCCCGACCATGATCATCGAGGGCATGGTCCAGCGGTCATCGCCCAGGAAGTCGATCGGCCCACTGGTGATGTGCAGCGTCTGCAGAATCATGTTGAGCGTGCCGTAGTAGTAGTCGTAGATCAGCGTGAACAGCTTGGCGGTGATCACCAGGGACGCCGCCCACGGCACGATGATCGCCCAGCGCACGACCTTGCGACCGAAGAAGTCCTTGGCCAGGAACTGGGCGAGGGCCAGGCTGACCAGGACTGTCAGCGCCACGACCACCACGACCCAGATCACCGTGTTGGTCAACACCGTGATCAAGTCCGGGTGGTCCAGGACGTTCTTGAAGTTCGTGGTCCCCGCATCACCGAGGCGCAAGCCCGTTATCGAGTACCTGCTGAACGCCGCCTTGACCAGCTCATAAGCCGGGAAGACCACGACGCCCAAGATCAGCAACAACGCCGGGCCCAGCCACAGCAGGGCCACCCCTATCGGCGTGTCGCCTCCGCGCGAGCGGCGCCGGCGCCGGGGCGCGGTGGCAGGAACCGGCATACGGCCTGGTTCTGCCACCGCGTCCGAGAGAGGGTCGGCCACCGATTAGCCGCCGTTCTCGGCAGCCTTCTGCAGAGCGGTCAGCACCGCCTGGGGGTCACCGTTGGCACTCACACCGGCACCGATGTTCTGCTGCACGGCGAGCTTGACCTTGTCCCAGGTCGGGTCGTCTGTGGGAGTCAGGTGAATGTTGGGCAGGGTGGCCAGATAGACCTTGAGCTTGGGGTCGGAGGCGAAGATCTCGAGCCCGGACTTGGTGACGGGCAGGAAGCCCTCGGCCTTGATGAACTGGTTGACCTGGTCCTTCTGGTAGTACAGGTCATAGAATGCCTTGACTGCGGCCTGGTTGCCCGGCTTCTTGAAGGACATCAGGTAGTCGGTCACGCCGAAGGTCTGCGGGGTGCCACCGGCCTCCTTGGTCGGCATCGGCGCGACGGCGTAGTTGACCTTCTTGTCGGTGTCCAAGGCGCCAGCCAGCGGTGAGAAGCCGACAACCATGCCCGCCTTGCCGGACTTGAACAGGTCGAACGCCTGCGCGCGGTTGGTCTTGCCCGGGTTGTTCTGGGTGACCTTGTCCGTCACGGAAAGCTTCTTCAGGAAGGTCAGGGTGTCGACGTTCTTGGGGGAGTTGATGGACCACTTGCCAGCGGTCTTCCAGTCGCCACCGTTGTTGAAGGTCCAGATGGAGAACTCGCCCTGGGACTCCTCCGGGCCCAACGGCATCGCGTAACCGATGTTGCCGCTGCCCAGAGCCTGGATCTTCTTGGCGTCAGCCTCGAACTCGTCCCATGTCTTGGGCGGATTCGCGATCCCGGCCTTGGTGAACAGGTCCTTGTTGTAGAACAGGGCCCGAGCCGAGGACAGGTCCGGCATGCCGTACATCTTGCCCTGGTAGGTCCCGCTCTTGACGAAGGCATCCAGCACGTCTGCCTTGATCGCCGGGGCGAGCACCTCATCAGCGGAGTACAAAAGCTTGTCCTTGGCGTAGCTCGCGTACACGTTCAGGTTCAACAGGTCCGGAGCGTTGTTGTTCTGGATCATCGTCGAACTCTGCTGGTCGATGCTGTCCCAGCTGACCACCTGCACATCAAGGGTGATGCCGGTCTTGGCCTTGTACTTGTCCGCGAACTGCTTCCAGAACGCGGCCGTGTGGTCCTTAGAGTACTCCGCAGCCACCAGCTTGATCGAGGTCACCTTCGCCGCGCCGCTGCTAGATCCACCCCCGGCCGTGCCGCTGCCACTACCGCCGCTGCAAGCGGAGAGCACCAACGCCGCAGCGCCGGCTCCCGCGATCAATGCGGTCATTTTCCGAGCCATTGAGTCCTCCAGAGCCAAGAAGCGTTCATGATCGTACGTGATTGAAAACTAGGCATTACAGTCACATATGGCGACCCTACTCCCTTAGGTTGTGGGGCCGCACGCCCGCGCGTAAGCACGCAGTACGTCGCGGACATGGTCGATGACGAGTGCCTGAGGTTGTGCGGTGAGCTCAGCACGGCGGATGCGGGTGTACTGGTCGGGCAGGTACTGGCTGATCAGGGGAAGCGGAAGCTCGATCGCAGCGAGATTTGCCAGGAGCCGGTCCTGCGCGGCATGCACCTGCGGGTCCGGCCAGTAGTAGCGCAGCCGGTCGCTGTAGCTGTACCGGCGGGCCAGACGCTGCTCGTCAGCATTGCCGGGGTAGTAGGCCTCCCACTGGCTCGGGTCAGCCAGCATCCGTCGCTCCAGAACCTCCGGTAGGTGGGACTGGTCGGCAGCGGTGATGAGTTCCTCTTCGATGGCGGCAAGGGCGAACAGCGCCTCGCGCAACGCGAAGGTGAGTGCAGGGCCGACCTTGAGGACGGCCCAGTGGTCCTGCACGAGGGCGGTGAGCCCCTCGACGGTCTGGTAGTCGGTCGAGTGGGCCTCGAATACCATGTTCGGCTCGTCCTGAAGTACTTGGCGCAGCTCCGTGGTTCGCTCCCGCTGGTAGTCCACGACGCGCAGGTGGTCGAACTCCACACCCGGCTGCACCACCAGGGCCATGATGCGTGGCCACACGTGGTCGATCCCGTACTCAGCGACCGCCTCGTGGTGGCGACGCAACGTGGCACGAGCGGCCCCTGCGGTGGTCGGTTGGAGCTCCTCGAGCGTCTCGTGGGCGCCGCCGGGCACGGGGACCTCGGTGCCGATGACGTAGCGAAGCTCGCTGACCAAGCCCTCTGAAGTGGCGGTCTGCTCCGCGACCCGCATCAACCGGGCAGCTCGGTCAGCGGCCAGGTCGTCGGTCACCGGCGTCGGATCGTCCGCGCAGCTGAAGGTGCAGTCAAGGTGGATCTTGGTGAACCCGGCGGCGACGTAGGCCTCCACCAGGACTTCGGCATGCTGCATCGCCTGCTCTGCCGGCAGGTTCCGCCACCGGTTGGGCCCGAGGTGATCGCCGCCGAGCACCACCCGGTCCAGTGGCAGACCACACCGGCCGGCGATGCCGTGCACGAGCTCTCGGAAGTCGTTGGGGCGCATGCCGGTGTATCCGCCGGTCTGGTCCACCTGGTTCGACGTGGCCTCGACCAGGACATAGCCTCCCGTATCCCGGGCCTGCAGGACAGCAGCCTCCAGAACCAGCGGGTGGGCGGAGCACACGGACGTCAGGCCCACCGGCTCTCCCCGCTTCTGGCGCTGGACCGTTTCAAGGAGTGGGCGCGGCCCGCTCATCGGGCCGACATGGGCGCCATGGCCAGCCAGAGCGTGCGCATACGAGTAGGTGTCAAGGGCTCTCCCGATCACTGATGGGCCTCGGCTGACCCGGGAACGGGGCAGGAGAATAGGCCGGGCGCTGCGTAGTTGACAGTAACGTGCAGACAGATCCACGAGCAGCGGCGGCGCGCCAACGCGGCTCTCCGATCGGCACTGCGCCAAACCACAGGGGAGCGCCCCGCCCAGCAGCCAACATCAGCTACATCACCGACCCGTGTCGGGACCGGGGGAGACCTGCCTAGTGACCTCGGCGATGAGGCGATGCTCGCCGCGGGTGCGGACGACGTCGGCCAGCTGATGCAGGACGAATGGTTCGATGCCGGAGTCGCATTCGCGTTGAGAGCATTGGAGGACCATCCCGAAAATGAGGAGCCAACGGATTCATGAACGGCCCTGAG
>DAITND010000079.1:0-11401 GCA_036834825.1 Dermatophilaceae bacterium | reverse complement strand
AGGCTCCCATGAGCAGCAGAAGCACGGCGACCAGACCGGGCGAGCGCCACAGCGCAATGTTGGCCACCAGGCAGGCGAGCACCCCGCCGCGCCCACCGCGACTCGTTGACGGTTGGACGCTCGCAGGTGCGCCGCGCTTGCACCGACAGCAGCCAGCGCGAAACCGGCCGGCAGGCAGGACAGCACCAGCCCGCCGGCGGCCACGCTCATGCCCCAGGTGTCAAAGACGCTCGGATACAGGACCAAGGGGGCGAACAGCAGCAGGTATGCCAGTAGTGCCCCCGTCAACGAGGCACCGAGCCCGCCGCGCCGAAGCAGGTTGATGTCCACCAACGGGGCCACCGCATTTGTCTCGGCGCGCCAGAAGAGCATCGCAGCCACGACCGCCGCCACGCACAGCCCCACCACCACAGCTGACGGCAGGGGCATACCGGACAGGCCGCTCAGTACCAACAGGCTCGACACGATCGTGCCCGCCAACAGGACGAACCCGGCCATGTCCCTGCCCCGCCCTGGGTTAAGGTCCCGGCTACGCGGCAGAAGAACATACCCGGCCAAGATCGCCACGACGCCCACGGGGACGTTCACCCAAAACACAGACCGCCACCCGTATGCGTCCACCAGCAACCCACCGAGGGTGGGACCCAGGGCCAGGCCCAGCGCTTGGGCGGCGCCCTGCAAACCGAGCGCGGTCCGCACCCGGGAAGCCGGGACGCTGAGCACTACCAGTGCCACGCTGTTGGCCTGTAACAGCGCAGCCCCAACAGCCTGCAACCCGCGCCCGACCACGAGCCAGCCCAGGGTCGGTGCCAGGGCACACGCGGCGGACGCAAGGGAGAACAGCCCGAACCCATACAGGTACAACAGCTTGCGTCCTCGGGTGTCCGCCCAACGACCCACCGGTACCAACAGCACCGCCAGAACCACAAGGTAGGACAACGAGACCCACGCGACGCTGCCCAGCCCTGTGGCGAACTCCGACTGCAGTCGCGGGTATGTCAGGGTCACGATGCTCGTGTCCAGCTGCCCCATGAAGGCGCCCAGACACACGGCGGTGACCGCGGCCCAAGGGGCGTGTGGGTGATCCCGTATCCACTGCGGGCGCGGCGCCTCACGCGTCAACAGTCCAGGTCGAAGTCACTAATAGCCACGAATTAATTCTGTCACAGACAGAAACTAAGTTGGGAACCGTTGGCCAGTGTCCCGACGCCGTGACCCATGAGTTCGTGACACCAAGCTGTGGCTAGAGGGTATGTAGGTGTAGCCAACCGTGTAACCGGGAGACACCGAGACGGACGAGACTCCCCGGTATCGGTGGGTACCTCGGCGCGGGATGGCGAGCGCCAACGGAGACCCGGGTCAGATCCTCGGGCTCGAGACGAGTCGAGCGCATAGTGTTGGTTCATGGCGCATTCACCCAAGTCAGCTCAGGAGGTCTCGACGCGGCTGCGGGCGACCGGTTATCTGCCGGACGAGGGCTTGTCCACGATCACATATCTCGCGCTGGCGATGCAACGGCCGCTGTTGCTGGAGGGCGAGCCGGGCACGGGTAAGACCGCCCTGGCCGAGGCGCTCGCCTTGCTGTTGGACGGCCCGCTGATCCGGCTCCAGTGCTACGAGGGCATCGACGCCAGCCAAGCTCTCTATGATTGGGACTTCCCGCGTCAGATCCTGCACCTACGGGCGGTCGAGGCGACAAGCCAGTTGACGAGCAGCGTGGACACCGAGGCGCTGGAGGCCTCACTCTTTGCCGACCGGTTCTTGCTCGACCGGCCAATCCTGCGGGCGCTGCGCGAGCAGAACGCGGTGCTGCTCATCGACGAGATCGATCGTGCCGACGACGAGTTCGAGGCGTTTCTGCTCGAGGTGCTCTCTACGAACCAGGTGACAATCCCGGAGTATGGCGTGGTTCGTGCAGAGAAGCCGCCGGTGGTTGTCCTGACCTCGAACCGCACGCGTGAGCTCCACGACGCCCTCAAACGGCGCTGCCTCTATCACTGGATCGAGCACCCGGGCCTGGCACGCGAGGTCGAGATCGTGCGCAGCCGACTGCCAGAGGTGTCCGAGCGGCTCGCCGAACAGGTGGCCAGGGCGGTACAGCGGATGCGCGCCTCCGGCGACCTGCTGAAGCCGCCGGGCGTGTCCGAAACACTGGACTGGGCACGGGCACTGCGCCAGCTTGGGCGCGACCACCTCGACCTCGAGACCGCAAGCGCCACACTGGGTGCCGTGCTGAAGTATCGCGAGGACGCGGACCGTGTGCGGGACTCCTTGGACCTGATCCTGGCGGGATGAGCACCATGGCGAGCTCCGGGGCTGCTCCTGTGGGGCGCTCCGGTGGCTTGGCGCCCGACGAGATGCTGGTGGCTTTCACCCGCACCGTACGGCACGCCGGTGTCACCGTCACCGCCGACCGCACCCACGCGTTCCTGCGTGCGACCTCGCTCGCCGGCGCCGGCGACCGTCAAGGGGTGTTCTGGTCAGGCCGCTCGACCCTCTGTTCGTCGCCGGAGGACCTCGAACGCTACGACGCGGCGTTTCGTGCCTGGTTCTCCGGCGAGGGTTCACCGCGTCGGCAGGCAGAGCCCGTGACGCGAACGGTCCAGCGGGCACCGTTGGTGCCAGGGACGTCGGCCGAAGATGAGAACGAGGACCAAGGGGTGCGCGCGCTCACCAGTGCGACCGAGGTGCTGCGTCACCGCGACATCGCGCAGCTGTCCGAAGCCGAACGCCGTTCGCTGACGAGTTTGTTCGCGGAACTCCAGGTTGATCCTCCGCGCCGCCGCAGCCCGCGGCGAGGCCCTTCTCATCGCGGTGAAATCGACCCTCGGCGCACGCTGCGCGAACAGCTGCAGCGGGCCGGGGAGCCCGGACCGCTGCGTTTCCGCCGTCCTCGGACAAGGGCTCGCCGGATCGTGCTGCTGGTGGACGTATCCGGGTCGATGGAGCCGTATGCCGACTCGCTGTTGCGGCTGGGCCACCGGATGTCCCACGAGGTTCCGGGTCGGGTCGAGGTTTTCACGATTGGCACGCGACTGACCCGGGTGACGACGGCGCTGCGGCATCTTGATCCCGAGGAGGCGCTCAAGGCCGCGGGCCAGAGCGTCCCGGACTGGTCCGGCGGCACTCGCCTGGGGGAGTCGATTCGAGCCTTCATCGTCCGTTGGGGACAACGCGGTGTGGCGCGTGGATCGGTCGTTGTCATCGCTTCCGACGGGTGGGAGCGTGGCGACCCGCGACTGCTTGGCGAGCAGGTCGCCCGGTTGCAGCGGCTCGCGCATGCCGTCGTGTGGATGAACCCGCACCGGGGAAAGGTCGGGTACCAGCCGGTTCAGGGCGGGATCGCTGCGGTGCTGCCATACGTCGACAAGCTAGTGGCAGGGCACTCGCTGGCGTCCTTCGCGGAACTGTTGAAGGTGGTGGCGCATGCGTGAGGTTCTGCCTGAGCTGACGGTTTGGTGGCGCGCCGGCTTGACGATCGGTGTTGCGACCGTCGTCGGGACGGCAGCGCCCGGCTCCCCGCTCTGCCGGTGCGTCCATGCTGGTGGGCCCGGACCCAGTAGGTGGTGGCCGGCCGGCCAGCCGGTGCCGGTGCGCTGCGCCATCAGCCACGACGATGCTTTCACCGCTGGCCTGACCGGGCGGCGTCCTGGACGTGTCTGTGGAGAGGGTGTCCCAGGGGAACCTTCCACCAGCTCGGGGCGGTGGCTAAAGACAATGAAGCGGGGCGCACGCTCGCTCTGGCCACTGTGATCGAGCACTCGGATCTCGCCTGGTTCGGCAGGCGACTGGTCGTGCGGCCCGAAAGGGATGGCACACCGCCGGCGTGAGAACTGGAGTCGACCGGGCGCACGTCGCGATCGCCGACGACGCGCGGGCTGCTGGCAAGCGACCATAGCTGGCTGCTCTCACCGACGGTGCGGTCGGTCAACGCAAAGGCGTGGGCACGCGCGACTTGCGTGCCGCCTACGCCCATAAGCCGCGGATGCTCGACTTCGGCGCGGTCGACTTTGCCGATGTGGAAGGCGGGGGTCGTTCCTCAGCCATCACGTGACGGTCTGCGAAGCCCGGTCGGTCTTTGCGACGATCTGTCGGTTCCTGCTCGCCGACGAGGTGGTCGTGGTGTGGCCGCACCACCGGAGCGATCGACCTGCACCGTATCGACCTGCGCCGTGATGTGCGTGCTCACCCGCGACCCCAGCTGTGACGTGCCGGTGCTGGAGGTTGCCTACGTCTGCCAGACGTGGCCTACATAGGCGCGATCAGGGCTGAGGAGCATCCGAGGTGAAGTGAACGTGTCCATCGCTGAAGTCAAGGCCTGCCAGGGCTTGTGTCGTAGGCCACAGCACGGTTGTCTTAGGTCTTCCCCAAACCCTGGACGAGGTCGCCGCGTCCGGTGGGGTGCCCATCCGGCGGCGACAGCGGAGGTTAGGCCAGAAATGACCCGAATCAATGTCACGGTGGACGGCGTCGCCTACACCGACGAGGTCGAGAATCGCACCCTGCTCGTGCAGTACCTCCGAGAGCAGGTCGGCAAGACCGGCACTGTCATCGGGTGCGACACGACCAACTGTGGCGCTTGCACCGTTCATCTCGACGGTCGCAGCGTCAAGTCCTGCACGATGCTGGCTGTTCAGGCCGATGGCCACGAGGTCACCACCATTGAGGGATTGGCACAAGACGGCGTCCTGCACCCGATGCAGGCGGCCTTCCACGAGTGTCACGCCCTTCAGTGCGGCTTCTGCACGCCGGGCATGATCATGTCCTCGATTGACCTGCTCAATGACAACCCCAACCCCACTGAGACCGAGATCCGCCATGGCCTCGAGGGCAATCTGTGTCGGTGCACGGGGTACCAGAACATCGTCAAGGCCGTGCAGCACGTGGCAGGCGGCTCGGCACCGGCCCGCGCTGCGGCAGCAACTGGAGCCTCGTCATGACGACCACGGAACAGGAGGCCACCTCCTCGCAGACACCTGAGATCGGCAAGGCGCGGCGACGCAAGGAGGACCAGCGTCTGATCACTGGCAGGACCCGATACACCGACAACCTCTCTGTGTCCGGCATGCTCCACCTCGGGATGGTTCGCAGCCCCGTAGCGCACGCTCGGATCACTGCCGTCGATGCCTCTGCGGCCAAGACGTCCCCCGGTGTCGTCGCGGTGCTGACCGGCGCCGATCTGGCTGGCAAGCAGGGTAGCCTGCCGAACGCCTGGCCGATCACGGCTGACCAGAAAGCTCCCAATCACCCAGCGGTTGCTGTGGATCACGTCGCCTTCGCCGGTGAGGTGGTCGCCGTCGTCGTGGCTCGAAGCGCCCGCGAGGCCAGGGACGCGATCGAACTGGTTGACGTGGACTACGAGGAGCTTCCCGTGGTCCTGGACCTCGCCACAGCGGCGGCCGGCCCGCCTTACGCGCATCCCGAGCTCTCCACCAACGTGTCAGCCACCTGGGTCTATGACTCAAGACAGGCGGGTACCGGTACCGATGTCGACGAGGAGATCGCCAAGGCGCGCGAGGACGGAGTCGTCATCGAACGGACCTACCGTCAGCAGCGGCTGATTCCCGCATTCATGGAGCCCCGGTCGGTCCTGGTCGACCCCACCGGGGAGCAGCTGACCGTCTGGAGCGCCACCCAGGTACCGCACTTCGTCCGCATCTTCCTCGCACTCGTGCTGGGCATCCCGGAGAGCAAGATCCGGGTGATCGCCCCGGATGTCGGCGGCGGGTTCGGCGGCAAGCTGCAGTTCACCCCGGAGGAGGTCCTGACCGTCCTCGCGGCGCAACACACCGGCAAGCCGTGCAAGTACACCGAGACGCGCTCTGAGTCTCTGGTCTCGGGCCACCACGGCCGCGACCAGCTGCAGCGACTGACCCTGGCTGCGACCAAGGACGGCACCGTAACTGGGCTCAAGGTCGACCTGCTCGCCAACATGGGCGCGTATCTAGGCCTCGTGACCTCGGGCGTCCCGGTGCTGGGCGCGTTCATGTACAACTCGATCTACAAGTTCGCCGGCTACCGCTTCACCGACACCAACGTCTTCACCAACACGACGTGGACCGATGCCTACCGTGGCGCCGGCCGTCCCGAGGCGACGTTCGCGATCGAACGGCTGATGGACGACCTCGCCGCCGAGTTGGGCCGAGACCCTATCGAGCTGCGTGAGCAGAACTGGATCAAGCACGAAGAGTTCCCCTTCACGACCGTCGCAGGCATGACCTACGACTCGGGCAACTACGAGGCGGCCACCTCGAGAGCCAAGGAGCTCTTCGGCTACGACGAGCTGCGCGCCGAGCAGAGGCATCGCCGCGAGTCCGGTGACCCGATCCAGCTCGGCATCGGCGTCTCGACCTTCACCGAGATGTGCGGGCTGGCGCCATCCCGGGTGCTGGGCGCGCTCAACTACGTCGGCGGAGGCTGGGAACACGCATCCGTTCGGGTGCTGCCCACGGGCAAGGTCGAGGTCGTCACGGGCACGAGCTCGCACGGGCAGGGCCACGAGACGGCTTGGAGCCAGATCGTGGCCGACCGGCTGGGCGTTCCCTTCGAGGACGTCGAGGTCCTGCACGGAGACACAGCGATCTCGCCGAGAGGCCTTGACACGTATGGGTCCCGATCGTTGGTCGTGGGGGGCATGGCCGTCGTCAAAGCTGCCGACAAGGTCATCGAGAAGGCACGCGCTGTCGCGGCGCATCTTCTCGAGGCCAGTGCCGACGACCTCGAGTTCACCGGTGGCCGGTTCACGGTCAAGGGCACCGACAAGGGGATGGCCCTCGCGGAGACGGCGTTCGCGGCGTTCCAGGGCCACAACCTTCCTGATAATTTCGAGCCCTGTATCGACGCGGACGCCACGTTCGACCCGGTGGATTTCTCGTTCCCCCACGGCACGCACATTGCGGCCATGGAGGTCGACACCGAGACGGGTGCGGTCAAGCTACGCAAGTACGTCTGCGTCGACGACATCGGCAACGTGGTCAACCCGCTCATCGTCGAGGGCCAAGTCCATGGCGGGCTCGCACAGGGCATCGCACAGGCGTTGTTCGAGGAAGCTGTGTATGACGAAAACGGCACCTTGGTCTCTGGTTCCTTCGTCGACTACCTAGTGCCGAGCGCTGCCGATCTCCCGTCGTTCATTACCGACCGCACTGTGTCGGCATCGACGACAAATGATCTGGGCGTCAAGGGAGTTGGCGAGGCGGGAACGATCGCCTCGACCCCGGCGATCGTGAACGGCGTGATCGACGCCATCAGGCATCTTGGCGTCCAGGACGTCGTCATGCCATGCGCTCCACAGACCGTGTGGCGTGCGCTTCGGGCAGCTTCGACCAAGGGTGGCACGGCATGATCCCGGCAGCTTTCGACTACCACTCCCCAACCAGCGTTGCGGAGGCCATGCAACTGCTCGGTTCGTCCGACGACGTCAAAGTCCTGGCCGGCGGCCAGAGCCTGATTCCCCTCCTCAAGCTGCGGTTGGCCGCACCGGAGGTCATCGTCGACCTGGGACGGATCGGGTCCCTGCGGGGGATCCGGGAGGAGGGCGACGTCCTCGTCATCGGCGCCATGACATCGCACGACGACGTGGCTCGATCGTCCATTGTGGCAACCCATGCCCTCTTGCTGAGCAAGGCTACTCAGACGATCGCTGATCCCCAGGTCCGCCATCGCGGGACTTTCGGAGGGGCACTGGCTCACGCCGATCCGGCGGGCGACCTGCCTGCGTCGGCACTGGCCCTGGACGCGTCGTTCGTCATCGCCGGACCATCCGGAACCCGCACTGTGCCTGCCGTGGACTTCTTCCAGGACCTGTTCACGACCGCCATCGGTGAAGGTGAGATCCTCACCGAGGTCCGGGTGCCCAAGCTCACCGGTTGGGGTGCTCACTACGAGAAGTTCGCGCGGGTCGCCCAGCAATGGTCGATCGTGGCCGTCGCCGCCACCGTGCGCGTCGAGGCCGGCGCTATCGCGCAGGCCCGGGTGGCCCTGACCAACATGGGTTCCGCCCCGGTCCGCGCAACGGCTACCGAGCAGGCTCTGGTTGGTGTCGCCGTCGACGCCTCGGCGATCGCAGCGGCGGTCGCGGACATTGCCGATGGGACCCGGCCGCCGAGCGACCTTAACGGCGATGGTGACTATCGTCGTCATCTAGCACCGATCCTGGCACGTCGGGCCGTGTTGGCCGCCGCGGGCTGATCGGGCAGAACCCGTGGAGCTCAGGCACCAGTTCACAGTCCCAGCGTCCCTCGAGCAGACCTGGGCGGCGTTCAACGACCCTGAGATGGTCGTCCCATGCTTCCCAGGCGCGACCCTGATCTCTGTCGAAGGAGACCAATTCACGGGATCTGCCAAAGTCAAGCTTGGCGCGATCGCCTTGCAATACAGCGGGACCGGCACCTACGTCGAGCGCGACGAGGTTGTGCGGCGGGCGGTGATCGAGGCCAGGGGCAGGGACAAACGTGGCAACGGCACGGCCAACGCGACCGTTACGGCGCAGCTGAGGCCGGACGGCGACGGGACGGCCGTGCACGTGACAACGGATCTAACCGTCACCGGCAAACCGGCGCAGTTCGGCAGAGGAGTCATGCAGGACGTCAGCGACAAGCTGCTCGGACAGTTCGTTGCCTGTCTGCAGGCCAACCTGGCATCACCAGAAGCGGCACCGTTGCCTTCGGCCCACCCACAGGTCGAGCAACCCGCGCTCGCCGTGCGGGTCGCGCAACGTCCGCAGGTGGAGCACCGGCCTGCCGCAGCAGATGTTGAGCTGAACCTGCTGAGCACGGTGGTCCCCGTTCTTCTCAAGCGGTATGCCGCGCCCCTCCTAGGCATCTTGGGCCTGGCCGTTGGTTACCTCCTGGGGCGTCGCTTGCCTCGATCGTGACGACTGCCTCGATCTTGGCAATGCGGAGTGCCCGATGTGCGACCTCGTCGCCCAGATAATCGATTCCAGGGGGTCGCTGTCCCGCTGGGATCGGCCCTGAGACTCCTGGCGATCTTGGCGAACCCCGACCGGTCAACGCTCGAGAACTGATCAGGCGTTGCCGGTGCGCTGGTGTGAGGTTGTCACTGCTTTCAAGGGACGGCTCACCTGGCCCAGGACGTATGCGAATACGTGGGCATCGGGTTGGGTTCGGAAAGCCGCCACGTGGAACTTCTCAGAACCTATGGCCGCGCCTTCCATCGCTCTCCGAACTCGACCTCAAGCGACGCCGTCACGGTCGCTTGACGGCTCCGGTCCCGGCGTCCAGGCAAACCCTGGCAGTTGAGCCCGGGTTGTGTCCGTGCTTTGGTATATTCGCCCGGTGCTCATCGGACGTGAGGGGGCCCTCACCCGGATCGCGCGGATGGTCTCCGGCGCCCGCGCGGGCCGCGGTGGTGCACTGCTGCTGCGCGGTGAGCCGGGAAGCGGCAAGACGGTGCTTCTGGCTGCTGCCGCTGCAGACTCGGGCGACAGGGTCAGTGTGGCGGTGATGGACGAGGAGAAGGTGCGCACGCTCCTCGACCTCGAGCGCGCTCCGGGTATCGCCTACGACGCGCTGCACATCGGCAAGCCCATCGGCTCGATGTCGTACGACGGACTCGACGACAGATCGCCCGAGTTCCAACGGTTCTCGCTGCAGCAAATCTACTTCCCGACAATCACCAACATGCTCGGACAAGACCTGACCGCCGCCGCACCGACCTGGTTCGGCGTGGACAAGAAGGGGACGACCGACCGCTGGCGCTCTTGGCTGACCATGTTGGCGATGACCGAGGACGACAACGAGGGCGTCTTCGGCCCACCGCCGCCGAGCGGCTCGTTCACCCGAGTCGCCTCATCGGCCGCCCGTGGACAGATCACCTACAAGCCCACCGCCAACACCCGGCGTGGCTGGGACGCCTCGGATGCCGAGCTGCGCGCGATCCTGGAAAAAGATGGGCTCGCGAAGTGGCGTCCATGGACCTCTGATGCCGGGCCGTTGTCCGCCCATCCGCTGAGCTCTTGTCGTCTCGGGGACGACCCGGTCACCTCCGCCCTGGATGCCAGCCACGAGCTGCGCGGCCACCCCGGCCTCTTCGTCACCGACGGGTCGGCTGTGCCAACCTCGTTGTGCGTCAACCCGTCCCTGACCATAGCCGCACTCGCGGAGCGGGCGGTCCCGGGGATCGTCGACCGCGCAGCCGAGTCAGGTGCGTCGGTGACGTACGGCGCGCCAGCGCCCGGAGGCGAGACCGCCGGACGGCGTGGCGTGCTGGCGTTGCTCCCCCGGTGAGGGACCTGTATGCCGCCCGGTGGCGTGGTCAGCCCGGTCGCCTCGAGGTCTGGTATGCCACCCTGACCGACCCCGATTCCGGCCTGGGTCTGTGGATCCACCACGAGTTGGTGGCGCGCACAGACGGGTCGACGCGGCTGCACGGCTGGGTGACCGCGTTCGTGCCGGGAGAGCCTCCCGTGTCGGGCCGGTTCGGTCCGGTCGAGGTCACCACGCCGGACGCACCCCCCTTGGCGGACCCTGAGGACCTGGCAGCCCGCGCATACGTCTGCCTGGGCACGGTCTTTGCCAGCCCGGACCGGCTGGAGGGCGAGGCGGGAGAAGTGCGCTGGCGCCTGGAAGTGAGCGGCGACGGCGAGCCTCTGTTCACGTTCCCGCGGTGGAGCTGGAGGAGCGAGGTGTTGCCGGCGGCCCAGGTGGTACCGGCGCCCACGGCGATATTCTCCGGTGACGTCCGCGTCGCCGACAAGGTGTTCAGGCTGAGGGAGGCCAGGGGAGCCGTCGCCCGGATCTACGGGCACGGCAACGCGAGCCGCTGGGGTTGGCTGCACGCCGAACTCGGCGGCCGCGATGTCCTTGAGCTGGTGGCCGCGGTTTCGACGCGCCCGGGTTTGCGGCACCTCCCGCCCCTTCCTCTGCTGCAGCTTCGAGTTGGCGGCCGCGACTGGCCTTCAAATCCGTTGCTCGCAGCGCCGCTGCTGAAGGCCCGGCTCGACCTGCCGCAGTGGAGCGTGCGGGGCGTCCACGGACGTCGTCGGGTGCGTATCCACGTCACACTGGACCCGGCCGAGTCGGTGACAATGCGCTACGAGAACCCCCATGGCCGGGGCCCGGTGTGCGTCAACAGCGAGCGGGCCAGCGCGGACGTGCTCGTCGAACGGTGGAACGGCAGGTGGGCGGTCGAGCACCACTGGTGCCTGGACCACACCGCGCACGCCGAGATCGGCGCCCCGGTTCCGGATCCTCGGTAACGTGGTGGTGGCCGCACACGGGCCGTGGCTCAGCCTCGAACCAAAGCCTTCGGCCGGCGATCACGCGATGTCGAGTCCGGTGCTGGGCAGTCTGTCGATGCGCACGACGTCCTTGAATAGCATGCCCAGGAACGACGCCGGTTGAGCGCTGGCAGTTTCGGTCAACCGGATCCGGTAAGCGGG
>DAITND010000078.1:0-11665 GCA_036834825.1 Dermatophilaceae bacterium | reverse complement strand
CAGACAATCTCGCAATCACGCACAACGTCGCGGGTCAGGTCGGGTCAGGAGCTAGAGAGTGGCTCTGTAGCCCTGGCTTGTGTGCAGGTCGCCTCCGCCGCCTGGGACCAGTCGAGCCAGCGGTTCGTGGTTCGTCAAACCGACCACGGCATGCCCCCACCATCAATCCAGCCCCTCTGACGCACTGAAGTGAACCACGTCACCGGCGGCGCCAATCTGTCCCGCCAAGGTTTCGTGACCTGTGTCGCTCTTCCTCGTTGCCATACAAGCAGTCCCATCTGAAATCTTGATGTCACCGAAGGAGAACGGCATGCCGAACCGCGGAGTCCACCGTGCCGCACACCGTGGAGTCCGCACGATCGCATTGTCTTGGCGCAAGGCCTATGTTGCCCTGCCGGCCGTCGCGCTGACCGCTGTCGGCATTGCCCTGGTCGCCCCCGCAGACGAGGTCAAGGGTGTCACCGTCTCGAAGGACTCGCCGGCGGTTGTCGTGCCCGGCGCCGCATTGACCCTGGCCCACGTCCCGCCGGATCCGTTCACTGCGGGCACTCAGAGGGCGCCCCAACGAGAGTCGTCGAAGACTGGTGCCGCAAATCCGACAACAAAGACAGCCAAAACGGCGAACCAACAACCGGCCCCACGCTCCACTTCCCCGACCGGGCAAGGCCCAGGGTCACCTCAAATGCACCGGCGACAACAGCGCCTAGCTCACCGCAGCCGAGCCCGACACCGCCCCTACCCACGCTCCCGATCCCTTTCTAGCATCTAAGACACGCTGGCCGCGGCCGCGGTGGGGGTCGCGGACAGGGCCAGTGGGGTACCGGCAAGAGCTGTCAGACTCAGCAGCGCCAGACCTATGCGTTTGCGGCGACGATTGTCAACGTTCATGGGTATGTCCTCCGTGCGCCGTCTGGCGCCAGCTGTAGGTGAGGGCGAGGGTCATTGCCACCGAGACAGGGATTGCGATTTCGCTGCTACATCCCCTTCGCCGAGCTCGCCCGACATGCCTTCGCAGTCGGTGCCGCGGGAGCTCGGCGCCAGTCCCCTAACCGGGAGACACTCCGCGGATGGTGACCGCCACGCTCCCGGCGATGAGGCTCGCGCTGAGCGGAACGCTCACATGTAACCGGCCAGAGCGGTCAGCTCTGAGGCGCAGGGTCTTGGTCCCCGAAACTCCGACAACACTCACCGTGGCCGGCGAGGAAGGCTTGTAGGCGGCCGGCGTCGTGATAGCCGCGGTCCCGGTGCCCCGGAGGCCAAAGCCGCGCTGGCCGGCGTTCGTTAGTGTGCTGAACGCTCGGGCAGGCCGATGCAGCGACACCGACCAGCCCCACTGGCTCCAACTCGGGTCAATCGATGTAAATGAGATCGACTTCGGAGCCGTCGGGTGGGCGAAGCTCTCCATCAGCGGGGCGATGTACTCGCGGAGGTCTCGCGCCCAGTACGGGAAAGTGTGCGTTCCGTCGACGTAGTCGTTGTAGTAGCTCGGGATCTGCTCTGCGACCAGGTGGCTGTGGAAGGCCGATGTCGAGGCGTACGTCAGCTTCTCGATCGCGATCGCGGCTGGGCTCGGCGTCGGCGGGTCGAACGGTCCGGGTTTGCCCTCGCCAGTGAACAGTGACAGGCCCATCCCCCGCAGGTTGGTGCTCAGGGTGGCCGGATCATGGCCCTGCCAGTTGATCTCGTTGGTAGCGCGCGGCCCGAACATGGCGTCGGGCTCCACCCCGTCCAAGCCGGTCGCCGTCGACTCGATCACCGCGGTGGCGGGCGGGATCAGTGCCGGGTCGCGGTCGATGTCCGGGGCGCCGGAGAAGGCGGCGGCGGCCTCGAACATGTCCGGGTGCCGGGCGGCGTAGCTCATCGAGCCGAACCCGCCCTGCGAGAGCCCGGCGATCGCCCGGCCGTCGCGCTTCGCCACCGTGCGGAGCGAGGCGTCTACCCACGGCACGAGCCGGCCGATGTGGAACGTCTCCCACTTCGAAGGGCCAAGGGCCGTGCTCGTGTCGAACCAGTCTGTGAACCAGCCGCCGCCGTCGCCGTTGAAGCCCGCGTCGGGCATCACCACGATCAGTGGCCTGTTCGCTGTCGTCGCTTCCGCGTTGCCCTGGTCGACCCAGTCTGACGCCCGGCCGCTGGTTCCGTGGAACAGGTAGAGAACCGGGTAGCGGACGTTTGGATGCTGGGTGTAGCCGGTCGGCAAGAGTACCCGGACGTCGACTACCCGGCCCAGCGCCGACGAGAGCACCTGCACGTTAGTACTGCCGGTCGTCGATCTTCCGGGTAGCGAGGACGTGGATCCCATCCGCATTGTCAAACGCGGGATGGCCGCTCGCAGGCTGGCCGCTGGTCGACGCGGCCGCTGTCGTCGTCTCGCCAGGTATCCCGGGCAAGATGACCGCACCGAGCACCAGCGGGGCCAGCAGGCCGGCGGCCGCAGCCCTGTTCTTCCTCCGCAAAATGTGCAACGCAGCCTCCACAGCCCATAAGCCAGTCGGTCGGCTCGGGCGGTGGATTCCACGGTTCGACATGCCGTTCTCCCTCGGTGACATCACGCTTCAGATAGCGGCTCCTTGAATGGAAAACGACGAAGAGCGACACAGGTCACGAAACCCCGGCAGGTGCGCGACCTGGCCGGCGTCCGTGGCGCTGGCAATTCAGCCGCCGGGCGGGCCCCTGACAGCGGGAGCGAGCAAGTTGGCCATTGCACGCAGGCCAACAAGATGCGGCCACGGTGAGTGGCATGGTGCCATCGCGGGATGGCGGCCCACGGGGGCGTGTCCTGCGGCACAGGGAGCACACCGTCCGTGTTCGTAAGCCGATCGCGTGCAGACGACCTCGGACATCCGTGCACCCGACCGCGAAAACCGACAGCCAGCGGTGGTGCCGCGGGGGGGCCGTGTCCGTATAGGCCGACCGGAGGTGTGTCCGGTGACGGGGCGTCGAACGGCGACGCCATGCGTCTCACTTCCTTGGTGTGGGCACCCACAGTTGAGGCGCCACGTATCAATGTTCGAGATCGCCCACACGGGCGTGATCAGAAACGCATCAACCCCGGTATCTCACAAGATGGTACGAACTTAGCCATATGGTCATGTAGCAATGCCGTGAACGAGGGCTGTACGCGTGCTGCGCACCGGCGGCCGGATGCTACTGCCGATCAACCGAGCCGTCCCTAGGTGTGCGGAATCGCGTAGGTCGTGGTGCGTTCGCGCGCAGAACGGCCGATGCCCTTGGCAATGTGGGTGAGTTCCTCAACGGTCTTGGCGGACCCATGCTCTGACCCGGCCATCCGGCTGATCGTCTCCTCCATCAGGGTGCCACCGACGTCGTTGGCACCGCCCTGCAGCATCACCCGGGTACCATTGACGCCGAGCTTGACCCACGAGGTCTGCACATTATGGATGCGCCCGTGCAGCATCAGCCGTGCCACGGCGTGCACAGCGCGGTTGTCCCTCATCGTCGGCCCCGGACGAGCGAGTCCGGCCAGATATACCGGAGCATTCGTGTGGATGAACGGCAACGGGACGAACTCGGTGAACCCACCGGTGCGGTCCTGCAACGTCGCGAGGGTGCGCAGGTGGGCGACCCAGTGTCGCGGGTGGTCGACATGGCCGTACATCATCGTGCTGCTCGACGGTATCCCCAGCTCATGAGCCGTCGCGACAATCTCGACCCATTGCGCCGCAGGCAGCTTGCCCTTGGTCAGTACCCACCTGATTTCGTCGTCGAGGATCTCTGCCGCCGTGCCCGGGATCGAGTCAAGTCCGGCGTCCTTGAGCTCCTCGAGCCAAGCACGGGCGGAGATTCCCGACTTGGCTGAGGCTGTCGCGATCTCCATCGGGGAGAAGGCATGCACATGGATGCCGGGCGCAGCGGACTTCACCGACCGGACGATATCCGCGTATGCCGTCCGCCCCAGCGCCGGGTCGATGCCACCTTGGAGGCAGACCTCTGTGGCGCCGAGGGCCTGGGCCTCGGCGGCTCGCTGCCCGACCTGCTCCAGAGACAACGTATATGCGTCCGCGTCGGTCTTGCGCTGAGCGAATGCGCAGAACCGGCAACCGACGTAACAGACGTTGGTGAAGTTGATATTGCGGTTGACCACGTAGGTGACGTCGTCGCCGACGACGTCATGACGCACGTCGTCCGCCAGCGAGGCGACCACGTCGAGATCGGCGCCATCGCAAGTGAGCAGGGCCAGATAGTCGTCGTCGGACAAGCCGGCCGGATCATCCTGAGCGCGAAGCAGAGCCTGGCGGATGTCGCCGTCGAGGCGAGGCGCGACTGCCAGCGAGTCCGGCGCGCGACTGGCCACCTCCGCCCAGTTGCCATAGACCTCGTTGAAGTCACTGCGACGATCAGCGCTCCGGCCCTCCTGGTCGATGGAGCGATGGAGGTCCACCCGGCCGCTTCCAGTCCCACCAGCCTCCATACCGCCGTCTGGCTCCTGCCACGGCAGGCCCTGCGGCCGGGCATCCTGGTTGGCCAGACCGGTCTCCAGGTCTGCCAAGGCCCGCACGTGTGGATGCAGGCGGGGATCGATCCAGGACTCGTCCCGCTGCAGTGCACCAAGGATGTATCGCGCACCGGTCGTGAGCCGTTCGGCAAGCCTCAGCCCCGACTCATCGGTCCAGGCACGCAGGTCGTCGATCTCGGGCCAGGGCCGCTCTGGGTTGACATGGTCCGGGGTGAGCGGTGATATACCGCCCCAGTCATCGACGCCTGCAGCAAGCAGACATGGGATCTGTCCCGGTTCGGACAGGTTCGGAGGCGCCTGCACACTGACCGAGGGCCCAAGCAGGAGCCTGGTCACAGCAATCGTGGCGAGGTACTCCTCCTCACCCAGATCCGGCACCGAGCGCATCGAGGTGTCGTCCTTGGACCGGAAGTTCTGGACGATGCACTCCTGGATCGAGCCGTACTCACGTGCGACCCTCCGTATCGCCAGGATGGTATCCAGTCTCTCCCGCACCGTCTCGCCGATGCCGACAAGGATGCCGGTGGTGAACGGGACACCCACCCGGCCCGCGTCTTCAAGCACCCGCAGCCGAACCGCTGGATCCTTGTCCGGAGAACCGAAGTGCGCCTCCCCCGGCACTTCGAAGAGCCGCCTAGACGTCGTCTCGAGCATCATGCCCATCGAGGGGGCGACCGGCTTGAGCCTCTGCAGATCAGACCACGACATCACCCCGGGGTTGAGGTGTGGCAACAGGCCGGTCTCCTCCAGGACCCGGATCGACATCGCCCGAACGTAGGCCAGCGTGTCGTCATACCCGTGTGCATCCAGCCACTCGCGGGCCTGCGGCCAGCGGTCTTCGGGGCGGTCGCCGAGGGTGAACAGAGCTTCCTTGCAGCCCTGGGCCGCGCCTGCGCGAGCGATGTCCAGGACCTCGTCAGGCGAGAGGTATGGCGCGGGGACACGCTGCGGGACGGTTGCGAACGTGCAGTAGTGGCAACGATCCCGGCACAGACGGGTCAACGGGATGAAGACCTTGCGCGAGTAGGTCACGACCCCAGGGCGGCCGGCCACGACCATCGCCGCGTCACGCACACGAGTGGCGGACACGAACAACCGCTCGAGATCGGCGCCGCGAGCCCCGAGAAGGACCAGCGCCTCGGCCTCGTCGAGGGCCTTACCGTCATGGGCACGAGCCAAGCTGCGACGCATCGCGTTGTCAGTCACCCGTGCAGGCTACGTGGCTGTGATCCCGCCCGGCCCGTACGGGTGCCGTTGGGCGCACTCAGCGCGTAGATACGTTCGCTTCCATGCCTGCCGGCCTGTGGTTGCCTGTCCATACCTTCACAGGTCGCGCAGGGTGATCACAGTCGCCACCGCTGCGGTGGCGGCCTCGTGGCCCTTGTCCTCGCTGGACCCCTCGAGCCCCGCGCGGTCGAGCGCCTGCTGGTCGTCGTCGCAGGTGAGCAGGCCGAAACCGACCGGCACGCCGGTACGGACGCTGACGTCGGTCAGGCCCATGGTGGCCGACTGGCAAATGTAGTCGAAATGCGGTGTGCCGCCACGGATCACCACGCCGAGAGCCACCACGGCGTCGTAGGAAGCCGCCAGGCGGGAGCAGGCCACAGACAGCTCGAAGGCTCCGGGCACCCGGACAAGGTCGACGCACGAAACGCCCGCATCGGACAGACCCCTTCGGGCGCCGTCGATCAGCCCATCCATCACGGTCGTGTGCCAGCAGGCCGCCACGATGGCGACTCTCAGACCGCTGCCGTCGACCTGAAGGTCGGGCGAACCCTGCTTCACGCGGATGCTCCCTTGTCCTGCTCGTCGAGAATCAGGTCGTGACCCATTCGATCACGCTTGGTGCGCAGGTATGCCGCGTTGTGCTCGCCCGGCACCATGCTGAGTCGTTCGACGGCCACCACTTTGATGCCACAGGCACGCATGGCGTTGACCTTCATCGGGTTGTTCGTCAACAGCCGCACCGACGCGACGTCGAGATCAGCCAAGATCGCCGCACCCGCTGCGTACTCACGGGAGTCGATCGGCAGGCCCAGTTCGGTCTGGGCATCGACGGTGTCGAAACCGTTGTCCTGCAACGCATAGGCCTGCAGCTTACTGAGCAGTCCGACCCCACGTCCCTCGTGACCACGCAGATAGACCACCACGCCGCCCTCCGCGGCAACCCGCTCCAACGAGCGGTCCAGCTGCCCGCCGCAGTCGCAACGCTGGGAGCCGAACACATCTCCGGTGAGGCACTCAGAATGCAGACGTGCCAACGGTGCTCGCCCCAGTAGTCCCCGGGGGCTGATCAGGGCAAGGTGCTCGTCGCCGGTCAGCCGGTCACGATAGCCAAGCACCCGGAATACCCCATGCTCGGTCGGCAGCCTGGTCTCAGCAAGGCGCTCGACACGGTCGTTGAGCTGACGCCAGGCGATAAGCGCCGCGATCGTGATGACCGGAAGGTTGTGTTCCCTGCCCAGCTCGAGGACTGCCGGCAGCCGCATCATCGAGCCGTCGTCGTGGACGAGCTCGCCGATCGCACCCACCGGTGCAAGGCCGGCCAGGCGACACAGGTCCACCGCCGCTTCGGTGTGCCCTCCGCGAACCAGGACCCCGCCCTGCCTGGCCCGCAGCGGGACCACGTGTCCCGGGCGGTTGAAGTCGGACGGGATCGAATCCTCTTGGGCCAGAGTGCGAATCGTGTGTGCGCGATCCGCAGCACTGATGCCGGTGGTGACACCCTCGGCGGCGTCCACGGTCACGGTGTAGGCAGTGAGACGGGGGTCGCGGTTGTCCGCCACCATCAGCGGCAGTCCCAGGCGATCCGCACGGGACTCAGACATCGGCGCGCAGATGTAACCCGAGGTGTGGCGGATGGTCCAGGCCATCCACTGCGTCGTGGCCGTCGCCGCCGCCAGGATGACGTCGCCTTCGTTCTCTCGGTCCTCGTCATCGGCCACCAGGACCGGGAGACCGGCTCTGAGCGCCTCAAACGCCTCCTCCATCGTGGAAAGCTGTTTGTTCATGCCGGTACCTCACTCAGTTCGCGGTCGGGGGACTCGAGCCGGGAGGCCTTGAGCCAGACGAAGAAGCCATAGATGACGAGCCCGCCGTAGATGGCAAACAGGACAGCGGTTGGGTAGAAGTGCGAGTGGATCAGCAGCGGAACGCCAACCAGGTCAACGGCGATCCATGCCAGCCAGAAGTCGTTCCAGCCACGGGCCATCGCATACGTCGCGATCATCGAGCCCATGAAGATCCAGGCGTCGCACCAGTAGTACCAGCGAGGGGCTGGAAACCCGGCGCCGATCTGGGCGAAGACCCACTGTGTGACGGCAACGCCACCAACCCAGACCGCGACGTACTGCAGCCTTTCGGTGGTCGTGGCCCAACGGGGAGTGATCGCCGGGGCATTGGGCAAGTTCCGCTGACGGATCCGGCTCCATCGCCACCAGCCATACACACTGGTGATGACGAAGAAGACCTGGCGCCCGGCCTGGCCATAGAGCGTCTGGTGCTGGGGAGTCACGAAAGCTACTCCGAAGAAAACGGTGAACAACAACACGTTGCCGATGATCCCGACCGGCCACGCCCAGACCCGCCGCTTGAGCCCCCCAATCGCCGAGGCGAACCCGAAGCCGTTCCCGACGATCTCGCGCCACAGGATCGGCTGGCCGAAGATGCTCAACTGGGCGTCAAAAACACGCTCGATGATGCTCATACAGTGGACTCCGTGTTCGTCGTGGAGTGTGTGAGCAGTCGTTCGACGTACTTGGCGATCACGTCGACCTCGAGGTTGACGAGATCGCCGACCCTCTTGTGTCCCAGCGTGGTCAGCCCCAAGGTGGTGGGAATCAGAGAGACCGAGAAGGTGTCGTCGGTAACGGCCGAGACGGTCAGGGACACGCCATCGACGGTGATCGAGCCCTTCTCGACGACGTAGCGGGATACCTCCGGCGGCAGCGTGAACTGCACGATCTCCCAGCGGTCGCCGGGCGCCCGTGCCAGGATCTGGCCCGTCCCATCGACGTGACCCTGGACGATGTGGCCACCGAACCGGCTGCCTGCCGCCATGGCGCGTTCGAGGTTGACCACGGCCCCCGCCTGCAGGCTGCCCAGGCTGCTGCGGTTCAGCGTCTCGGCCATCACGTCAACCGAGAAGGTCTCGCCGTCATGGTCCACGACGGTCAAGCAGACGCCGTTGACCGCGATCGAGGCACCTGGTGTGGTGTCGCTGGTCACGACCGGTCCGCGGACCCTGACCACCGCCGACTCGGTACCGTGATCGACGGCGACGATCTCGCCCAGCTCCTCGATAATTCCGGTGAACATCAGTGTCCCTCTCGAGTGGCGATACTGGCACGGATTCTGATATCGGGGCCGACAGTGGTGACTTCGTGGGGCGTGAGTCGAATGGCCTGGTCCATGGTCCGTATGCCGAGGTCCCCCACCGCCGGCGAGCCGGCGCCGAGCAGAGCCGGGGCGAGATATGCGATGACCTCGTCCACGAGACCGGCACCAAGGAACGCAGCGGCCACCGTGGGCCCACCCTCGAGCCAGACGTGGTGAATCTCTTGTTCGGCCAACGCCTTCAGTGCCTCGACGGGGTCGTGGGTCGCCAGCTGTAGCGTCGGTGCCGCAGCATCGCGCACCCGTGCCGTCTCCGGAATCGGCCGCAGACCCATGACCACGCGCAGCGGCTGACGACCGGTCGGCGACCCGTCCGGCCTGCGCACGGTCAGCGCGGGGTCGTCGGCGATCACGGTTCCGGTGCCCACCAGGATCGCGTCGCACTGTGCCCGGAGCTGGTGGACGTCACCTCGGGCCAGGGGGCCAGTGATCCACCGGCTTCTGCCGTCAGCTGCGGCCGAGCGTCCATCCAGGGTTGCCGCGAACTTCCACGTCACCTTGGGTCGGCCATGCACGAAGGAGAAGGTCCACGCGTCGTTCAGGACGGTGGACTCGTCTGCTAGTACGCCCGGAGTCATCCGCACACCAGCGGCCTCCAGCAGGGTCCTGCCACCACGTGCCGAGGGGGTCGGATCGGACTGGGCGAAGACGACCCTGGCCACGCCCGCCTCGATCAGTGCCTGAGTGCAGGGGCCGGTCCGCCCTGTGTGCGCGCACGGCTCGAGGGTGACCACAGCCGTGCCCTGGCGGGCCGCCGCCCCAGCCTGGCGCAGCGCCACGACCTCGGCATGAGGGGTACCGGCGCCCTCATGGAAACCTTCGCCGACGACCAGGCCGTCGGGATCGACGATGACGGCGCCCACACGTGGGTTGGGATTGCCGAGGGGTCCGCACGCAGCAAGCTGGAGCGCACGACGCATCAGCGCGACGTCGCGCTCTCGCTCTGACGTGATGACTTCACGGTCGGTCATGTCCTGCCCCTCGTACTCGTCTCCTGTGTCAGGCGAGCTCCGGGGCGCGAACGGCGAGTACGGGTCATGGCGTGTTGAAGCGAACCCAACGGATCCGCACTCTGCCGGTCAAGAAAACTGGTCCGGACAGCACCAATGACCAAAGTCACCACGACTACCCACCGCCGACCTCAAGGGCAAAAAAGCGGGTGTCGCTGTTGCTACCTCTCATCCGGACTTTCACCGTCGGCCCAGGAATTTCACCTAGTTCACCGGCCGCTGGATGCGGTCGGGTCGCGGACTCTAACCGCCGGTTCGGAATTACACCGATCACGGAGCACTTGCACCCATTATGCCATCGCGGATGTGAATCCCCTGCATCGTTCCTACGAACGCTCTCTGAGACCGAGCTCCCTGCCGTGACATCTCAGGGTTCGCGTAGCCAGCGGGCGCCGCCTCCGTCTTGGGAGGCTTCGTCGCCACGGTTGTACAGATGACAGCGGCGCAGCGACAAACAGCCGCAGCCGATGCAGCTGTCGAGCTGGTCGCGCAGGCGCAGCAGCTCGGTGATGCGCGCGTCGAGAAGTGCACGCCACGGCCGGCTCAATCGGGTCCAGTCAGCTCGTGTCGGATCGCGACCGTCCGGCAGGAGGGCGAGCGTCTCTCCGATTTCGGCAAGGGTCAGTCCGAGACGTTGCGCGGCAGCGATGAAAGCCACCCGGCGGAGCGTGCCGCGCTCGTAGCGACGCTGGTTTGACGAAGTGCGCGCGGAGCGGATCAAGCCGAGCGACTCGTAGTACCGGGCGGTCGGGACGGAGATGTCCGCCCGATCGGCCAACTGACCGATGCTCAGCTGTTTGGGGAGGACGGTCACGTTCGTGAGCCTGCCGACGTTTCCCGGTTTGGACGTCAACGTCGCGATTTGACCTCAAGTGGACATGAGGATGTTTTGTTGATCAACACAAGGTGGATGAATCGCTCGACAGCTGGAGGCGTGCCGATATGCAGACAACCGATCTCGACGGGACCGGAGTGCTCGACGAGGCGTATGAACGGCTGCACCGCACCGGCCCCGAATTCGATGGATACCTTTCGAACCACGGGCCGATGGCCTCCGAGGCGCTGGTGCAACTGGGCCTGGGCGAGCATGTCCATCGCTGGTTGCACGGCTACACCGGCAGGTTGGAAGAACGGCCCACCGGTTCTGACCGGATCACGCCGGCTGAGCTCGCAAATGCCCTGGGCGATCCTCGGCGCCTCGGCGACTGGCTGGACTACTTCGAGATCCAGGTCGCCGACCATAACTGGCGCCTCGTGCTGGCCGAAGGGTGGCCACGTCTGCTGCCCGGCTCGCTGGCCAGCGCCACCCACAGCCTCATCCGGATGGGACACGCGGTCCGCGCCTTGAACGCCGCGCAGACTCCACCAAGGGTTGCCGAGCTCGGCCAGGCCCTGGGGTATTGGGCGGCCCGCTACCAGCCCCTGGCCGGCGCCGCTCACCCGACCGGTCGACACACGGCTACCCAGGCACTCGACGCGGTTCCTCGAGTGCCTGATCAGAGCGGTGGGGTCTCGGCTCGAGTTACCCAGCTGGCGCACACGCCCGGGTGGACCACGGCCACCACAGCACTTCGGTCGCCGTCCAGCGCCGAAGAGGTCCCGTTGGCGCTGGCCGCACTCACCGACGCCGGGGTAACGCGCTATCTCAGCCACGGTCACGGCTCCGCGATCCTGCTGGTCCACGCGGCAACAGCGCCGAGCGCCGCGATGCTCGTCCTGGACGTCTTGCCCAAGCATTTATGGCTGCCTACCCATACCGCGCTCTGGCATGTGTGTGCCGCGA
>DAITND010000077.1:0-11870 GCA_036834825.1 Dermatophilaceae bacterium | reverse complement strand
CCACCCGGTCCGGCTTGGGCAATGCCACGAGCTCAGGGCTGTCAAAGGCGCTCAGATGCGCCCGAACCAGCTGGCCGGCGCCTGACACGCTCGGCGTCAATCGCCACAAGACAGCGACCCCCAGGACGGGCACGACCACTACCGCGGCCAGTGCCCCGGCCACGTAGCGGCGCCATCGATGCTTAGTCCGTGCCACTACAGCCACCTCTTCGCGCGTTCGGGGCAGGCGCGCGCCGGTCCTGCTCACCGACGGTAGGTGCCCTTTCTGAGCGTCAGGGGTGAACAGGCTGGGTGAAGCATGTGCGCAGGGGTCTCCCATGCCTCGCCCAGAAACATGTGTCAGGTTGGGTCATCATGGATGCCCTCATCGTCGCTGTCTCCCAATATCTTCTTTACTTCATTCTGGCCGCGGCGGCCGTCGCCTGGCTCTACCTCCCCCGACCGGACAAGGTGGGTATGGCGGCGCAGGCGATCGTGGCGGTGGTCATCATGGTCGTGCTGATCAAGTTTGCGGCGGCCATCTATACAGACCTCCGGCCTTTTGTCGTGGATCCGTCGATCAAGCCCTTGTTCGCCCACCCTGCTGACAACGGGTTCCCATCCGATCACACCGCATTGGCTGCGACGGTCGCCCTCGTGGTGATGATGTACCGCCGGTGGCTGGGGGCCGCCCTGCTGGCTGCGGGCATCGTGTTGGGGGCTGCGCGTGTGGCCGCGCATGTTCATCACGTTCCGGACATTGCTGCCGGGGTGCTGATCGCCCTTCTGGCCGTAGGCGCTGCTTCGGTCATCTGGCGGTACGTGCGGCCCCATCTGCCGTCGTCGCTGAGCCGCTCAGGGTTTCACGGCCCGGGTGGCGGCGGGCACTGATCACGAAGTAGGCCACGGCCCCGGTGAAGACCACCAGGGAGGTCCAGTCGTTGAGGCGAAGTCCGAGGATGTGGTTGGCGGTGTCGATGCGCAGGGACTCGATCCATGCCCGCCCAACGGTGTAGGCGGCGACGTACAGGGCGAACGCGCGTCCGTGGCCCAGCGTGAAGCGGCGGTCGGCCCAGATCACCAGGGCGGCCACGCCAAGACACCAGAGGGATTCGTAGAGGAACGTGGGGTGGAACGTGGCGAAGGCGCCGTAGCCGGGTGGCCGGTGTGCTGGGTCGATTGACAGCCCCCACGGCAGGGTGGTCGGGCGGCCGAAGAGCTCCTGGTTGAACCAGTTGCCCCAACGCCCGAACGCCTGGGCCACCGCGATGCCGGGGGCGATCGCGTCCGCCAGCGGCGGTAGGGGCACACCCGCGCGGCGGGCACCGATCAGGGCGCCGACCCCGCCGAGCAGAACCGCACCCCAGATTCCCAGGCCGCCGTCCCAGATCTTGAACGCGTTCCACGGGTTCCTGCCCGCGGTGAAGTAGAGCTCGGGGTCTGTGGCGACGTGGTAGAGCCGGCCACCGACGATGCCGAACGGCACCATCCACAAAGACACCGACTCCACGACTCCGGGGGCGCCGCCGCGGGCTTTCCATCGCCGCTCGCCCATCCAGACGGCGACCCCGATTCCGGCCAGGATGCACAACGCGTAGGCGCGGATGGGGAAGGGCCCCAGGTGCCAGACGCCCTGGGGTGGGCTGGGGATGCTCAACGGGACGATCAAGGGACGTTCCTTTCGTACAGGCGGGGAGCAGGCAGCCCCGCGCACCGGTGGTGCGCGGGCGATTAGAGGACGGTGACGACTGCCACTACTGCGCCGACGAGAGTGATGAGGGCGGCGGCGCCCAGCCCGGTGGTCACGGACGCTCGCGGGTGCATCTCGCCTGCCGGGCTGGTGGACCGGGCCTTGGCGACCTGCAGGGTCTGGGCCACCGCGGCCAGGTCGATCACGGCAACCGTTACAGCCAGGCCGAGATGCTGGCGCACCATGACCACGGTCAGGACCGTTACAACGATCTCCCAGGCAAGCAACGCCCGCCAGTCCCGCAACATCCCTTGCCACTGGTTGGCTTCGACTTGGTCAGCTGGCATGTTGTCCTCGGTCATGCGATGTGCGCGGCGTGGGTGCGGGTGGGCGTCTGGGCTTGCTCGTCGATGACGGCAACGAGGCGCTCCAAGACTGGCAGCGCGTCGGTCAGTACCTGTCGATCTTGTGACTTCAAGGCGGCGATGGCGGACTGCAGCAGCGCGGCGTTGGTGCTTCCCCACTGCCGGACGAGGTGGGCGCCTTGGGGGGTGAGAACGAACGCCACGGTCCGTTTGTCTGTGGCGCCGGGGGAGCGGTCCAGCATCCCGGCGCTGACCATGGCGTTTGCCAGCGTGCTCACTGAGTTCGGAGCCAGGTGAAGCAGGCCGGCCAGGTCGCCGGATCTGGCGCCGGGGTGCTCCTGCACGAGGCTCAACAACTCCAGCTGTGCGACGCTCAGGGGCATGGTGGGCGTCCGGGCCCTGGCCGCGCTACGCATCGCGCGTCGCAACCTGGCGACGAGGTCGGCGACGGCTTCGGGCAGCATGGCCTCGGCGGGAACCCTTTTCATCGACCTCACCTCTTCATTGTGTTGGCGGACGTTGTGCACCGGACGTGGTGGGCCGGCTCAGCGTGGTGGCGCCCAGGGCGATCGAGCACACCGCCAGCCCGCCGAGCACGACCTGGGGTCCCACCCAGTTGTGCAGCTCGGCCACGTGCAGGCCCATGGCCGCTACCGCGACGCCGAACGCCGTGCCCATGGCGCGTGCCACGTTGACCATGCCTCCGGTCACGGCGGAGGCGCTGGCTGGGACCGCCGCCATCACGGTGGCGTTGTTCGCGGGGATCACCAGGCCCAGGAAGGCTCCCATGAGCAGCAGAAGCACGGCGACCAGACCGGGCGAGCGCCACAGCGCGATGTTGGTCACCACACAGGCGAAGACCCCCGTCGCGCCCACCGCGACTCGTTGACGGTTGGACGCTCGAAGGTACAACACGTTCGCACCGACAGCTGCCAGCGCGAAACCGGCAGGCAGGCAGGACAGCACCAGCCCGCCGGCGGCCGTGCTCATACCCCAGGTGGCAAAGAGGCTCGGATACAGGACCAAGGGGGCGAACAGCAGCAGGTACGCCAGAAGTGCCCCCGCCAACGAGGCACCGAGCCCGCCGCGCCGCAGCAGGCTGGTGTCCACCAACGGGGCCACCGCACGTGCCTCGGTCCGCCAGAACAGGACCACCGTCACGACCGCCACCACACACAGCCCCACCACCACGGCTGACGGCAGGGGCATACCGGACAGGCCGCTCAGCACCAACAGAGTCGACACGATGGCGGCCGCCAGCAGGACGAAGCCGGCCACGTCCTTGCCCCGCCCGGGGTTGAGGTCCCGACTGCGCGGCAGAAGAACATAACCGGCCACGATCGCCAGGACGCCAATCGGGACGTTCACCCAGAACACCGATCGCCACCCGTAGGCATCCACCAGCACCCCACCAAGGGTGGGTCCCAGGGCCAGGCCCAGCGCCTGGGCGGCCCCCTGAAACCCGAGCGCGGTCCGCACCCGGGACCGGGGGACACTGAGCACCACCAGCGCCACGCTGTTGGCCTGCAACAACGCGGCCCCAACTGCCTGGAAACTTCGCCCGGCCACGAGCCAGCCCAGGCTCGGCGCAAGGGCACACGCAGCGGAAGCAAGTGAGAACAGGCCGAACCCATATAGGTACAACAGTTTGCGTCCTCGCGAGTCCGCCCACCGACCCACCGGAACCAACAGCACCGCCAGAACCACCAGATACGAAAGCGATACCCACTGCACGCTGCCCAGCCCTGTGTTGAACTCTGCCTGCAGCTGCGGGTAGGTCAGCGTCACGATGCTGGCGTCCAGCTGCCCCATGAACGCGCCCAGGCACACCGCGCCGACCGCAGCCCACGGCGCGCGTGGGTGTTCGCGCACCCATTGCGGGCGCCGGGACTCTCGCGTCAACGGTCCTAGGTCGAAGTTGCTGATGAACACGATTCGATTCTGTCACAGACAGAAACCTAATGACGACACTTGCTTGGTCGTCCGTATTCGACTGCCCGGGACCGAAATGGACACTGATGGAACACCGCACCAGGGGCGCCTTCCTACCTGGCTCGGCGGGCGGATTCATCCCCTTGCGTCAACCGGGTCGGGGCGAAGTGAATCATCGGCTGTCTCCACAGCGGGACCGGTGTCGGGTCCTGCCCACGCAGCTGCGCGATGACGGTGAAGCTGCGGCGCATCAACAACGCAGCGCTGGTGGCCAGCAAGATCGCCACAGGCAGCTCCACGAGCGCCGCCACGACTGAGCCCCAGTGTTCGGCGGTGCCCCAGGACAGGCAGACGTCGAACCATACGTCGCAGGTCAACAGGGTTGAGGTGATGACCAGGGCGATAACGGCAACTTGCCGACGGAGCCAGACGGTCAAGACGGTGGCTACAAACGCGGCGACGAGGGCAATGTCGAAACCCACCCAGACGGTTCGCCAGGCGCCACCGGAGGAGGTCGCCGGCAGGGTGGCTGACAAGAAGACCAACCATGGCAGCAGGAACAGAGCACCAACCTCACCGACCGCCAGGACAAGCCTTCGTCGGCCGGGAGACCGCATCGTCGCCGGAGGCTGGTCGATGCTCTCTGCCAGCAGCCGCGCGACGCTGGCCCGCTGTTGCGCGCTCCAACCGTGGACATCGTCACGGGTGGGCATCGAGGCTTCTGTTTCACTCAAGCTGGCCTCCTGACGGTAGGGGGAGGAACCCGCATGATCCCCGGGCCGGATGAACGCCGGCGGAGAACTTCTGCAGCACCCGTATTGCCTGCAGGGAAATCATATGGACTTATGCCCTCCCCGGGAGGGCAACGCCCGATACGTCAACAGGGCATGTGAGTTCCTTTTCACTGCGCTGCCTAGGCTCGACGTATGGAACTCAGGAACCTTGACGCGGCCGCGATGGATACCTTCCCGCTCATCCAGGTTGAGGAGCTCGCAAGACTTCTGGCTGGCCCGGAGGCAGTCCGGCCTGTGGTCCTGGACGTGCGCTATCGGATGGGCAGCTCCACGGGGTTTCAGGAGTTCGAGGACAGTCACGTCCCAGGGGCGTCCTACGTCGGTATGGACACCGAGCTGGCGACCATCCGTGCCGACGGAGCAGGCGGTCGCCACCCGATGCCGACGGTCGAGACCTTTGCTGCCGCAATGAGATCCGCCGGCGTGACCATGTCTCGTCCGGTGGTCGCGTATGACGACTGGGCATCACTGCCGGCCAGTCGGGTCTGGTGGATGCTGCGGCACCTCGGCTTCCTGGATGTCCGTGTCCTGGACGGCGGCATCGCAGCCTGGACCGCCGCCAGTCAGCCCACTGAATCCGGTCCGGCCACACCGGGAGCCGGCGACTTCACACCATCCAGCATGGGTGTCGGCCACCTCCTGGACGCTATAGACGCCACGAGGTATGCCGCCGGGCATCTGCTGCTGGATGCTCGCCCCGCCGACCGCTTCCGAGGGGAGAACGAGACCATCGATGCGGTCGCCGGTCACATCCCCGGCGCCGTCAGCGCTCCGGCATTGACAAGCGTCGACAGGCACGGGCGTTTCCGGCCCGCCGAAGAGCTGGCACGTCGCTTCCATGAACTCGGCGCAGAGGATGGGAAGATCGTTGGCACGTATTGCGGTTCGGGTGTGCAGGCCACCCACCTGGCACTCGCCCTGAGCGTTGCCGGGATCACCGACGGCGCTGACGTCTACATCGGCTCCTGGAGCGACTGGATCACCAATTCAGACCGACCGATCGCTCTGGGCTGAGCTCTCTGGCAATCTCAGGACGGTCGCGTCTTCCCATTCGTGGCCGTCCTCGCCGCCTGACACGGCGGGCGTCAGCCGGTGGCCGGATCCGCGGGCGAGCAGTCCGGACAGAGGCCGAACACCTCCAGGGTGTGGCTGATGTCGGCATACCCGTGCTCTTTGGCAACAGCGTCGGCCCATTGAACGACGGCTTGGCCGGCGATTTCGATGGAGCGTCCGCAGGACCGGCACAGGAGGTGATGGTGGTGTTGCTGGGAGCATTGCAGATAGACCGTCTCGCCGTCCTCGCGCGTCAGGACGTCCACCTGGCCGGAGTGCACCATGAGTCCGAGAGTCCGGTAGACCGTGGCGAGTCCGATGTTGTCCCCGCGCTCTCGCAGGATCGCATGGATCTGCTGGGCGCTGCGGAAATCGTGGAACTCCGAGAGCAGGTCCTCGACAGCCTTGCGCTGCCTCGTCGTCCGCGTCGCGAGGAGACCCGTTGAGGTGGGCACCGGTTCACGGTAGTGAGGAACCGGGCCTGGCCGTGTGTGGCCAACGCCGCCTGCTGTGTTATCAATGGTTCCCATTACCAGCCGACGGTAACACGGGCCCGGACACGCCTGACTGTCGCGAGACGGTCAGCTGCCGGTGACGGCAGCCCGGTTCAACCGCGACGGCCACTTCGGCCTTATCTGGGACCAGGCACGAGACCGGCCCGGAGCGCTGGGCTCCGGGCCGGTCCTGTGAGCCGGGTTCAGACTGATGTGGAGCTGGTGTAGCGCAGGTAGGGCTTGACCACGTCAAGGTCCGGGAAGAGCTCTTTCGCAGCATCGGTCGGGATGTCGAGGTTGACGATTGCGCGGTCGCCGGGACGCCAGTCGACCGGCGTGGCGAACGGGCCGGACTCGTTGAGCTGCAACGCATCGAGCACACGCAGGATCTCGTCGAAGTTCCGGCCGACGCTCTTCGGATAGGTGAGAATCAGCTTGATGAGGTTGTCGGGGCTGATGATGAACACCGAGCGCACCGAGCTGGTGTCACCCTCGCCTGGATGGATCATGTCGTAGAGCTCGGCGACCTTCTTGTCCGGGTCAGCGATGATCGGGTACCCGACGGTGGTGTTCGAGACCTCTTCCACGTCCGGCTTCCACGAGTCGTGGTCCGCGACCGAGTCCACCGAAAGTGCGATCACCTTGGTGTTGCGCTTGTCCCACTCGTCGCTGAGCTGGCCGACCCTGCCGAGCTCGGTGGTGCACACGGGGGTGTAGTCGGCCGGGTGGCTGAAGAAGACCGCCCAGCTGTCGCCCTTCCAGTCCAGGAATGAGACCTCACCCTCGGTGGTGGGTGCGGTGAAGTCGGGTGCTTTGTCACCCAGGTGCAGGGAAGCCATGGATTCGCTCCAGTCTCTTCGCGCTCGTGTCGTGCCTGTGTGTCGACAGTATCCGGTGTACCTGGGGCTGCGCGGTGTGACAGCTGATCTACCCAGCGGGACTCCACAAACCAGGAATATACCCCATGGAGTATATTACAGACCTATCGTCAGGGCACCGTCTCGTCGTGTGAAGGCCGGCCGTCTCGAGGTCGGCAGAGCTTGGCCCACCACGTTCGACCACAGGGAACAGGAGGAACATGCGTCTGGCAAGATCGACGTCAACCGAGCCTGTGCGGACCCTTCAGGCGAGCGTCCTCGCCCTTCGCAGCTGGACGGTGCGCCAGCGCTTTGCGGCGGTTGGCTTCAGTGTCACTTTCGCCCTGCTGATCGGGATTCCAACGGTGCTGATCCCCAACCCGGTCTTTGGTCGCCAGGTCCCGGTCCACGTCTAATCGGGCTCAGGCCCGACCTCGGCTGCACGCCCTGCGCTGCGGTCGCGGCCGTGACCGTACTGGCCTCATTCGGATTGCTGAGTTCGGCCCCGCACGATGTCTCCACCGCGGTTTTGGCGCTGGGCGTCTCGGCTTTCGGGCTGGTGCAGCGGCTGAAAAACCCGAGTACCTGTCCCGCTTAGCGCACTTGTTTGTTGCTACTTGGCCCCCTGTTCCTGCAGCCAGGTGCGCAGGGTGGGGATGTCGATGCTGTTGCCCTTCTCCACCAGCGTCTTCAGCTGGGCGGAGGTGGGCGTGTTCAGCGGGGCGCCGAGCTTGCCCAGGATCTGGGCGGCGGTGATCGGCGGGAAGGCATCGACCACCTGCTGGACCGTCATCGACCCCTTGACGTCGGCCGGTGCTGCAGGAGCCTCGGCACCCGCGCCGCTCTCCCCTGAGGGTGTGCCTGCCTGGGTCCCTGCCTGGGTCCCTGCCTGGGTGGTGGCCGATGTCTCGGCGTTGGCCCACAGACCGGCGCTCATGAACCCGGCGACCATCAGTGTGGGAAGCAGGAGCAACGCGGCGACGTACATCGCGACCGGTATGCGGCGGGTGTGCAGCCGGGTCTGTGTCGGCACCGGGCGTCGCCCGCGGGGGATGGCGAGCTCGGGCACAGGCGCTGTCGTGGAGTCACGGAAGCTGGCTCGAAGTGGGCTTCTCATCTCGTGATCTCCGATGCGGTAGCGGCTTGCAGGTCGGGTTCGGTGGCGGGACGTGTGGTGCGGGTGCGGAAGGTTGGCATGGCCAGGGTGACGCTCAGGCCGTTCTGGCTGGGGCAGGCCCCGACACACTCGAGGCAGCCGTTGCAGGACGTGTCGGTGACCCGGGTCCGGGTGTTCACTGGGATCGCCATCGGGCAGGCCTGGTTGCACAGGTCACAGCCCATGCAGGCTGAGGCGTCACGTTGGACGGCGATCGGGCTGAGCTTGCCGGCCAGCGACTGCAGGGCCCCGAGTGGGCACGCGTAGCGGCAGAACGGCCGCTGGATGAAGAGTGCCAGGACGAGGGTGGCGACCAGCACGACGAAAGCGAGGCTGACCTCGAACTGGGCCACCATCAGGAGCGCGATCCACGGGTCGGCAACCCGGAATACCATCGTCCCGGTGACCGCTGCGCCGATGATCGCCCAGGCCAGCACCAGCCAGCGGCCCCAGCGCAGGACCCTGTCGATCCGGCGCCACCGCTCGATGCCGGCGCTGCGTTCCAGCCTGCGGCGCAGTCGTCGTAGCGGCGGCACCCGGTCGTGACAGCGCGCCCGGCTTTGTGCACCATTTCCTGCAGCGTGCCGAGCGGGCAGAGCCAGCCGCAGAAGAACCCCCGCCCGACAAGGGCCAGGACCAGCACCGTACCGGCCAGAACGAGGCTTGAGGTGTGCACGTGGGCCACCGTCCGCCCGGTGGTCCATACCGTCCAGGCGCCCTCAATCCCACCCAATGGGCACCACGCCTCCGCGGACTCGCCGCCCGACGTCACATGGCCCACCGCCTGCCAACCCACGACGGCGATCACCACAGCCTGGATAGCGTGCCGGGCCCAGCGGGTCTTTGCCCCCCAGGCTGCCGCTCGGCGTGGCACCCGGACCCGGACATCGGTGGTGTTGGGGCTCCGGTCCGTTCGTTCTTCTTGCATGGTCATCGACGTCTCCTCCTGGTCGGCCGGGCGTCAGGCTTCGCCCGGACTCTGCATCACCGCGTCAGGATGGTCGGCAAGTCAGGAGGACCGATGGATCGCAGATGGAGAAGGTATGGAGGCGGAACTCAGGTTGGTCGGCGACCGCCGTAGATCACGTTCTCCAGATGTTTCCAGTAGACGTCTACCCCCTGGAAGCCTGCCGATCGCAGATAGTCCAGCTGTTGGTCAAGGGGAATGACGTAGCGCACGTGGTTGTCGTAGCGAGACTGCTCTTGCGGCGTGCGGTGGAGGCGCTTGCCTGCCGCCTCGGGGTCGTCGCGATCGTTCACTCGCTCCCAGGTGGCTTCGACAACGTGATCCGGCGAGCTCACCGGGTCGTAGTTGACGTACCAACCGCCAGGGGCGAGGCGCTCGAGGATCTCGGCGAACAAGCCCTGCTTTCGGTGATCGGGTAGGTGGTGGATGCACATCGAGGTCACGATCGCGTCGAGCGTGGCCGGAATCGCGGCGGGCCAGTTGCTGGCCGACATGTCGAACTCGACGTACTGGAAGCGCCCCGCGAACTGCTGCATCTCGCGCTCGCCTTCACCCATCATCTGCGATGAGAAGTCGGTGAGAATGGCACTACTCCGTGGATACAGATCGAGGAGCCCTCTAGCAGCCGCCCCAGTCCCTGCCCCCAGATCCAGGAAGGTGAAGGCGTCCTGCTCGCCGAAGGGGAGGAGCTCACCCATGAACCGCCACTGTGTCGCACGCTTTTGCTCACGCTCGGCGGTCTTCGCCGTCCAGTACCGGACGCCCTCCTCGGATTTCCAGATGGCTTCGTTCGTGTCCGTCGACTGGTCCATATCCAGAAGGCTAGCTGCCGTCACTCCTCGCGCCACACTCGTATGACCGCCCCACGTGAAAGCCAGAGCTTGAGCGGATGGGCTTGCAGTCGTCTGAGGCTTCCCCGTGTACTTAGCCAACTCTCAGGGTGCGTCAGTTGCCCGCGGCGGGCGACAGCGCTCGGTTGATCCCACGGCAGTGACACCCCCGAAAAGCGTTGTATGTGTTCCTTCGTCACGGCCTCTATGGACGCAGGTACGCCCAGCCCTGGCCCTGTCTGGCTACGAGGTGCCCGACTGCGGAGGTGACGGTGACGGCGCCAGGGATGAGGTCTTCGTCGTTCAGGTTCTGCGACCTCATGGAGTTGCGGCACACCACCAGGATGATTCCGGCGTCCAATGCTTCGGTGAGGGCGTTCGCCGTCACCTGGCCCGGAAGCGCCAGGCGGATCGCCTCGCCGTGCACCACGAGTTCGATGGGTGTGCCACGCTCGACTTCGGGTAGCAGGTTCAGCGCGTTGCGCAGTACTGCGCGGTGCTTGTCTGCGGAAGCTTCGGTGAGGTGCAGGACAACGCCGGTGGGGATCAACATGCTCCTGTCGGGGCCAGGTGCTCGTGCGTACCGATCGGTATGACGGGTGTCTGCCAATATACCTCCATGGGTATTCGAGCGGAGAAGGTGCCCATTGGCTTCGTCGATTTTTGGGGACCTTGGTCCCTAAGGAATATATCGATACATCGAGATACTTACATGTATCAGTAACTGAATCTGAGGAGGTTCGTGATGTGGGCACCGATGTACGGGGCGTGGGCCGTATTCCCGCTGCTGGGCTTGGCGATGATGATCGTGATGATGGTGTTCGCCACCACCATGCTGCGCGGCCAAAACCAGGGCTTCAGCCGTGCAAGGGCCGGTGTGCCGCAGGGCCGGGGAAGTGATCCGCAGGATGACCCCGCGCTGGAGGTGCTGCGTCGCCGCTACGCGGCCGGCGAGCTTAACGACGAAGGGTTCGAGCAGCGGCGGGCTGTTCTGGTGGCGCGGCGATGAGCCTGTCGACCCCGATCGCATTGCCCGCCACGGCGCCGCCGGCGTCGGTTGCGGAGTCGATCCGGGTGGCCGAGGTGCTGGCTGCGATGGCCCACCCGGCGCGGGTGCGGATCCTGACCGCGCTGGAGACGGTGTGCGTGCCGGTGAACTCGGTGGTCGAGGCGACCGTGCTACGCCAGCCGACCGTGTCACATCACCTGCGGATTCTACGAGAGGGCGGCTTGGTCATCGCCGAGCGCCGCGGGCTACAGATTTACTACTGCCTGACTGACCACCGGGTCGCCGAGACCCTGGACGCAGCCAGGGGCCTGGCCGGCCTGGACGAACCCAGGCGGCGATGAGCGTCGGCGCGGTTGTTGACCTCTACTGCCTCCCCGGCTGCGCAAAGTGCGCCTCGGTGCAGCGCTGGCTCAACCGCCTCGGGCGGCCCATGGTCATGCATGACGTCTCCGCCGACGACGCGGCACGGGCGGAGGTGGAACGCCTCGGGTTTCGTTCATTGCCCGTCGTGGTGACCCCCGACGGTCGGGCGGCCTGGGGCGCCGAGCCTGACAAGCTCATGGGGGAGTTGCCACAACTGGCCGAAGCCGAACAGGGCGCGACGATCTTTGGCAGGACCTGACATGTGGTGGGTATGAGGCGCGCCTTCAACGGCGACTCGACGTGTCCAACAGCCTTCACAACTGACCCAACTAGTGGTGTGTCTCCAAAATAAATAGCCGCAGTTTGGTAGGCTGTTCGCAT
>DAITND010000076.1:0-11891 GCA_036834825.1 Dermatophilaceae bacterium | reverse complement strand
GGGCCACTCTGGCTGAGGAGGCGCTCGCGCACGGGCACACGATCGAGGGCTACGCCTTCGCGCGCACCGGCTACCACCGGTCGCTGGATGCCTTGCGTCGCGGCGGCTGGAAGGGTCAGGGCCCGGTGCCCTGGTCGCATGAGCCCAACCAGGGGTTCCTGCGCTCCTTGGCCGCGTTGAGCCGCGCCGCGGGCGAGATCGGTGAGAGCGACGAACAGCAGCGATGTGCGCAGTTCTTGCGCGACTCTTCGGCCCAGGCTGCCGATACGCTCAGTCTCTAACGGTTCTGGAAGCTTCCGGCTCTTCCGACAAAGGCACGATCTATTGATAGGGGCACGGCATGCGGGCTCGCACCAGCAACGACGAGGAGCGTGCTTTTCGGGCGTCGGTGCGAGCTTTCCTGACGGAGCGAGTCGTTCCGCATGTGGCCGAGTGGGAGGCCGCCAAATGCGTTCCCAAGAGCCTGTATGCCGAGTTCGGCCGCCTTGGCGTCACTGGGATCCGTATTCCGCAGGAGCATGGCGGTGCGGGCGAGAAGTCGTTCATGTACAACGTGATCCTCGCCGAGGAGATCGTCCACACCGGTGCGGTCTCGGGGGCTCTGCAGCTGCATCTCAACGTCGTGCTGCCGTATTTCCTGGATCTCGCCACGCCGCAGCAGCAAGCGCGATGGTTCCCGGCCTTCGTCTCTGGCGAGTCGATGACGGCGATTGCGATGACCGAACCTGGCACCGGCTCCGACCTGGCCGGCATCGCGGCGACCGCTGTTCGCGATGGTGACTCCTACGTCCTCAACGGCGCCAAAACGTTCATCACCGGCGGCGTCCTGGCCGACCTCGTCATCGTGGTGGCTCGTACCTCGCGATCTGAGGATGACCGCAGGGCCGGCCTCACTCTGCTGGTCGTCGAAGAGGGCATGGCCGGCTTCAGCCGTGGCCGCAACCTGGACAAGCTGGGCCTGAAGTCTCAGGACACCGGCGAGCTCTTCTTCCACAACGTCGCGGTGCCGGTCGCCAATCGCCTTGGTGTCGAGGGCAATGCCTTCGCCTACCTGACCGCCAACCTTCCGGCGGAACGGATGTCGATCGCGATCTCGGCCCAGGCCTCCAGCGAGCGGGCAATCGAACTGACGGTGGACTACACCCGCGAACGCAAGGCTTTCGGCACCCCGATCGCCTCGTTCCAGAACACCAAGTTCGTCCTCGCGGGGCTCTCGGCGAAGGTCGAGGCGGGACGCCACCTGGTTGACCGGGCTATCGAGGAACTGGACGCGGGAACTCTCACCGTCGCTGACGCCGCCCGGGTCAAGTTGTTCACCACCGAGGTGCAGGCAGAGGTGATGGACTCCTGCCTGCAGCTGCATGGCGGGTATGGATACATGCTGGAGTACCCGATCGCCCGGATGTACGCCGACGCCAGGGTGTCGCGGATCTACGGCGGGTCCAGCGAGATCATGAAGGTCATCATCGCCAAGGACCTGGGCCTGTAAGGATATTGGCTCAGGCCATCCGATCCGCGCGACGCCGGCTGATGACACGGTTCGGTTTCGGAGCACTGGTGCGGCTAATATTTGCGGGCACGGGCCCCTGCGCATGCGCACCGGGTCCGCGCCATTCCCGCAGACGAGACGGCCGGTCGCAGAGCAGACTGCCGGGCGGGCGTGCCATTCCAGTGACAACGAGGAGGCCGGGATGCCGGCGATCGTGTTGGTCGGTGCCCAATGGGGCGACGAGGGTAAGGGCAAGGCGACGGATCTGCTGAGTAGCAGGCTCGACTATGTCGTCAAGTTCAACGGCGGCAACAACGCCGGTCACACCGTCGTCATCGACGGTGTGAAGTACGCCCTTCACCTGCTACCCAGTGGCATCCTCACCCCCGGCTGCATTCCTGTCATCGGCAACGGGGTCGTCATCGACCTGGCCGTGCTGTTCGAGGAGATCGACGAGCTCAACGCGCGGGGCATCGACACCTCAAGGCTGGTCGTCAGTGCCAACGCGCATCTGATCACGCCGTACAACCGCGTGCTCGACAAGGTCACCGAGCGGTTCTTGGGATCCCGCAAGATCGGCACGACGGGTCGCGGTATCGGTCCGACCTATGCCGACAAGATGTCGCGCGTCGGCATCCGGGTCCAGGACGTGTTCGATGAGTCGATCCTGCGCCAGAAGGTCGAGGCGGCTCTCGAGGTCAAGAACCAGATGCTCGTCAAGATCTACAACCGCCGTCCCGTCGAGGTCGAAGATGTGCTCGAAGAGTTCCGGAAGTATGCCGGCCGGCTGCGTCCGATGGTCGTCGACACCGGGCTGCTGCTCAACTCAGCACTCGACGAAGGCAAGACGGTGCTGTTCGAGGCCGGTCAGGCGACCCTGTTGGACGTCGACCACGGCACGTACCCGTTCGTCACGTCATCCAGCGCTGCCGCGGCCGGCGCGTGCACCGGGTCAGGGGTGCCGCCGACCCGGATCGACCGGGTCATTGCCATCCTCAAGGCCTACACCACCCGGGTCGGCGAAGGCCCCTTTCCGACCGAGCTGTTCGATGACTCGGGCGAGTTCCTGCGCAAGACCGGAGCTGAGTACGGCACCACAACCGGCCGCCCCCGTCGCTGCGGCTGGATGGACACAGTGGTCGGGCGCTACGCCACGCGGATCAACGGCGTCACCGACTTCGTGATCACCAAGCTCGACGTCCTCACCGGGTTGGACCAGGTGCCGGTCTGTGTCGCCTATGACGTGGCTGGAGTACGCCACGACGAGATGCCGATGAGCCAGAGCGACTTCCACCATGCGAAGCCCATCTACGAGAACCTGCCTGGCTGGTCGGAGGACATCTCGACCTTCCGCTCGTTCGAAGAGCTGCCGGCCAACTGCCGCGCCTACATCCTGCGGGTCGAGGAGCTCATCGGCGCCCGGGTGTCGGCGATCGGGGTCGGCCCCGGCCGCGACGAGATCATCGAGCGCCACTCGTTCTTGGAGTGAGCCGGCTCGGCTGATTGGCCCCCACGGCTCAGTCGTCGAGGGCTTGGCTACTTGCGCAGCAATGCGTTCAGTTGTCCCAGCTGGCGGGGATCAGTGCCTGCAAAGGTGCTGTTCGCATGACATGGCTTTGTGCACGTAGCTGTCCCAGGCCGCGCGGCCGGCCGCGGCAGGTCGGATTCTGAGGCGTCGGCGGTCTGGTGGGTCGACCTGCGGGTCACCAGGTGGGAGGAGACGAGCCGGTCCAGGCGGCTGTGGGTGCTCGCATACCTCTGGCCCGGCGACCTGGCTGCGGTCGTTGTCGGCGCCGCACTCGGTCACGCCGGGCTTCATTCTTGTCCATCGCCTGGGCCACGGCGATCCAGGACCATGTGCCAAACCGATTGCTGGCCCGCGTCGCGTCGTGGGACACGCTCACCTCGTTCATCGCGATGCCCGTCGCCAATGCGCTCGCCGGCCCGCTGGCACGCTCGTTCGGCACCGCTGTTCGTCTCGGCCACGCGCCAGCTCGCTCGCCAGATGGCCCACCCCGTCGCGCTGCTGCAGGAAGGGGTGGGCGAGACCTGAGTCAGCCGGTCAGCTCCAGGACGGTCATCCGGTGCGCGGCCCGAGTAAGTGCGACGTAGAGCACGCGGATGCCGCCGGGGGACTCTGCGGTGATCTCGGTGGGGTCCACGATGACGGTGGCGTCGTATTCCAGACCCTTGGTCGACATCGGGTCCACGACGTTCACACGACCCGACGAGTCACCGCTGAGCGACTTGAGCGAGTCGAGCCACCGTGAGGCGGAGATGACCGCGATGGACCCCTCGACCTCGCCCAGCAGCACTTGAACGGCGGCCGCGGCCGCAGCGGGGACTCCCTGCGCGTCGACCAGGATGATGATCGGCTCCACGCCGGTCTCACGGACGGCCTTCGGGATGTCCGCGTCGGGCACCTCGGCCCGGATCATGTTAGCTGCGTAGGCGAAGATCTCTCGCGCGTTGCGGTAGTTGGTGTCCATGTGGAAATTGGAGCGCACCTTGCTGCCGAACGCCTGCTCGCGAGCGTGACGTGCCTCCGCAGCATCGGGCCAGGAGGCCTGTGCTGCGTCGCCGACCACGGTCCAGGACGACCAACGGCCGCGACGACCCAGCATCCGCCACTGCATCGGCGAGATGTCCTGTGCCTCGTCGATCAGCACGTGTGCGTACTCCTGGGGGTCCTCCAAACGGCCGTTCATCAGCTGTTCCATGTTCGTCTGCGGGGTGACCTGGTACCCGGTCCGGGCAGTTGCCTGGTTGGCTGCCCAAGCGGCGGTATCGCGGCTCCTCACCTCGGAGACGCCGTGCCCGCTCACGTCGTCGAGCTCCTCGACCTGGTAGAAGGCACGCTCCTCCCGATCGGGCTGCCGCATGGTGCCGAGAGTGGTGGCGATGTCGTCGATCAGCGCGACGTCGGCCACCGACCACGTCCCGGTGTCGATCGCGGCCTGGATGGAGTCACGCAGAAGCGTGCACTCGGCTTCGTTGAGAACTCCTTTCGCATAGTGCCGGGTCCGCTCCGAATCGGCCAGCCACAGCAGCACCTCGCGAGCGTCCAGTGGTCGCCACCACTGGCGTACGAAAGCCTCGACGTTGATGTGGTCGAGGAACTTGTCCATGAACGCCCAGCGGTCGTCCCCGGGGTTGGCGGCCCAGGCTGCTTCGGCCAGGGCCTGGGTGGCGGCCCTGCGGGCATCGTTGCGCTGCTGGGAGCTCAGCACCTCCAGGCGCACACGGTCGAGGTCTGCTGAGTCGAGCCGGATCGCACGACCATCGACGAAGGCGCGGAGCTGGGTGGGGGTGTCCGGGATGACGTCGCGGGCCGCTCGAGCCAGGACGCGTCGGATCTTCAGCGAACCCTTGATGGCAGCAGCAGCCGGGACATCGAGCCGTTCGGTCGTTATCCCGTCCGCAAGGTCGCCGAGCGACCGCAGGGTCACCGTGTCTTCGCCTAGGGAGGGCAGAACCCGCTCGATGTATGCCGTGTAGGCCGCCGAGGGTCCCACTACCAGGATTCCGCCGGACTCGTAACGGCGGCGATCGGAATACAGCAGGTAGGCCGCCCGGTGCAGTGCCACAACCGTCTTGCCGGTGCCGGGACCTCCGGTGATCTCGGTGACTCCGCGGGCAGGTGCCCTGATCGCCTCATCCTGATGACGCTGGATGGTGGCAACGATGTCGCGCATCCGGCTGCCACGTGAGCGGGTCAGGGCTGCCATGAGCGCACCGTCGCCGACGACCACGAGGTCTTCGGGTGCCTCGGGCACCATCAGGTCGTCCTCGATGCCGATCACCTCAGAACCTTTGCAGCGCAGGACCCTCCGCCGCAGGACACCCATCGGCTCCAGGGGCGTGGAGCGGTAGAAAGGTGCTGCGGCGGGCGCGCGCCAGTCGATCACCAGCGGTTCGTAGTCGTCGTCGCGCACTCCCAGGCGACCGACATATCGCTTCTCGCGGTCGTCTTGGTCGCGGGTGTCCGATCCGAGGTCAAGCCGTCCGAATACGAGCCCTTCGTACTGCGTCTCCAGGATCGTGCGCCGCTTGTTCGCGTTGAACACCAGGGCGTCGCGCTCGAAGAGGCCGGTGATCTCCTCGTCGCGGATGTCGCCTGTGCGGTCGGTTCTGCCGCGTGCAAGGCCCTCGGCCTCCACCATGGAGGCGCGTTCGGTGGCCTTGGCGAGCTCCTCGTAGACCCTGTCGACCAGCTTCTGCTCGACGGCAATCTCGGCCGCGATGGAGTCCTGGGTCACAGGCGCGCCGGGGCGTGGCGAAGGGTCGATCCGTTGCTGGGAATCGCTCACTGCTCCCCTTGAGTCATGGTTGTGGGATGGGGGCCGTCGAAGAGACGTCCACCCTCGAAGGAGGTGGCGTGAACCGCGCGACCCCCGATGCAAACACATGAGTCTAGCCCTTGATCCAGCCACAGTTGTGGACACCCGCCCAGTGCGCCGGTTGCCGGTCGCCTACCCTTGGTCTTCGTGAAGGTTCTCGTCATTGGCACTGGTGCTCGTGAGCACGCCATCGTCAGGTCTCTGACGCTCGACCCGTCGGTCGACGCCGTCATCGCTGCACCCGGCAATCCGGGCATCGACGCGATTGCGTTGTGCCGCGAGCTGCCACAAGGCCTGCTGGACGGTGAGGGGATCGCGGCTCTGGCCGCCGAGCTGAAGGTCGACCTGGTCGTCGTCGGCCCGGAGGCACCCCTGGTTGCCGGTGCGGCCGACGCGGTGCGCGAACGTGGGATTGCCTGCTTCGGGCCAACCGCCAAGGCGGCCCGACTCGAGGGAAGCAAGGCGTTCGCCAAGGAGATCATGGCCGAGGCCGGTGTGCCCACCGCTTTGGCCCACGTCTGCACCACGGTCGATGAGGTGGCCAGCGCCCTGGAGGTCTTTGGGGCGCCGTACGTGGTCAAGGACGACGGCCTGGCTGCCGGCAAGGGCGTCGTCGTGACCAGCAACCGGGCCCACGCCCTGGCCCATGCGGTTCAGTGCCTGGAAAGACGGGACTCCACCATCGTCGTTGAGGAGTTCCTGGACGGTCCCGAGATCTCGCTTTTCTGCATCACCGACGGCACCACAGTGGTGCCGCTGGCCCCGGCCCAGGACTTCAAGCGCCTCTCGGACAACGATGAAGGCCCCAACACCGGTGGCATGGGCGCGTACTCACCACTGGACTGGGCGCCGGCGTCCCTGGTGCAGGATGTCGTCGACCGCGTCGCGCAGCCGACCGTGGACGAGATGCGCCACCAGGGGATGCCCTTTGCCGGCGTGCTCTATATCGGACTGGCCCTGACCTCGCGGGGCCTGAGGGTCATCGAGTTCAATGCCCGGTTCGGTGATCCGGAGACCCAGGTGGTCCTGGCCCGTCTGGCCACACCCCTTGGCGGCCTGCTGTACGCGGCGGCTGTCGGTAAGCTCGACGTTGAAGCCCCACTTCGCTGGCGTCCGGATCACGCGGTGACCGTCGTCGTGGCCTCCAAGGGCTACCCGAACTCACCCCGCACCGGCGAAATCATCGAGGGCATGTCGCAGGTCGGCGACGAGGCATACGTTCTTCATGCTGGTACGGCAATTGATAAGCACGGCTCCCTGGTGTCCGCGGGTGGGCGTGTCCTGTCCGTCGTCGCGACCGGGGCAGATCTGACCCAGGCGCGGGACCGCGCATACCGCGCCGTTGACCGGATCGGGCTCAAGGGTTCCACGTATCGCACCGACATCGCCTTGGCGGCCCAGCGCGGCGAGATCACGGTCCCGCAATGAGCCGGCAGGCTGAACGCAGCCGGCCGGTGGAGCTGCCTGGGTACACCAACGTCTACTCGGGCAAGGTCCGTGAGCTCTATGCACCGACTGACCCGTCGACCGGTCAGGCCAGGAAGGACGAGCTGCTGCTCGTGGCCACCGACCGCATGTCGGCCTACGACTTCATCCTGGACAGTGAGATCCCCGACAAGGGCAAGGTCCTGACCCAGCTCTCGCTCTGGTGGTTCGACCAGCTGGTCGACATCCTCCCCAACCACGTGATCTCCACGCAGGTGCCGGAGGCGGTGGCCGGGCGTGCGATCCTGGTGCAGCGGCTCGACATGGTGCCGGTCGAGTGCATCGGACGGGCCTATCTGACCGGAAGCGGGCTTACCGAGTACCGCCAGAGCTCCTCGGTCTGCGGGATCCCCCTGCCCGCCGGCCTGCAGGACGGGTCACGGCTGCCCACGCCGATCTTCACCCCGACGAGTAAGGCGCCGATAGGCCAGCACGACCAACCGATGACCTACGCCGAAGTCGAGGTCATGGTCGGTATCCCGATGGCGGCCAGGGTGCGTGACCTCACGATCGCGATCCTGAGGCGCGGCAACGAGATTGCCGCAGAGCGCGGCATCCTGCTGGCCGACACCAAGGTGGAGTTCGGGCTCGACACCTCTCGGCCCGACGGTGAAGGCAATCCCACGATCATGCTCGCCGATGAGGTGCTCACCCCGGACTCGTCGCGATTCTGGCCGGCCGCCACGTGGGAGCCTGGCCGGGCGCAGGACTCCTTCGACAAGCAGTTCGTCCGAGATTGGCTCACCTCGCCAGCCAGCGGCTGGGACCGGTTCTCAGGGCAGCCGCCTCCCGGGCTCCCTGAAGACATCGTCGAAGCCACCCGGTCGAAGTACATCGAGGCCTTCGAGTCCTTGACGGGTCGAACCTTCGTTTAAACTCGGGTCGACCCACCCCGTACCTGAGGAGCGCCTCGCATGGGAATTGTCGTCGTCGACGTCATGCTCAAGTCCGAGATTCTCGACCCCCAAGGCCAGGCCGTCGCCGGTGCCCTGCCGCGGCTGGGATTCAACCAGTTCACCGATGTCCGCCAGGGCAAACGGTTCGTCCTGACCGTCGAGGGTGAGGTCACCGACCAGGTGCTGGCCGCCGCGCGTGAGGCGGCCGCCACGATGCTGTCCAACCCCGTGATCGAGGACGTGGTGAGCGTTCGGGCGGTGTCACCGGCAGCTGAGGCGCAGGCAGTGACGTCGCAGCCGGCGGAGTCGCGGGCATGAGGATCGGCGTCGTGACCTTCCCGGGCTCGCTCGATGACCACGACGCCCACCGGGCGGTCCGCGTCGCCGGTGGCGAGCCTGTCTCGTTGTGGCACGGTGACGACTCGTTGCGGGATGTCGATGCGGTGGTGCTGCCGGGGGGCTTCTCCTATGGTGACTACCTTCGGGCCGGCGCCATCGCCCGGTTCGCGCCGGTCATGTCTGCGTTGATCCCGGCGGCTCAGGGGGGTTTGCCGGTGCTGGGGATCTGCAACGGTTTCCAGATCCTGTGCGAGTCACACCTGCTTCCCGGCGCGATGATCCAGAACGACCATCGCACCTTCATCTGCCGCGACCAGCGGCTGCGCGTCGAGAACGCCACGACCGCCTGGACGTCGGACTTCGAGCAGGATGACGAGATCACGATCGTGCTGAAGAACCAGGACGGGCAGTATGTCGCCGACCGGCACACGCTCGACGAGCTCGAGAGCGAAGGTCGGGTGGCTTTCCGTTACGTCGTCGACGGTCCGCAGGCCCCCGAGCCTTGGGCAGTCGAGAGGTACGACCGCTTTGCCAGCCGCAACCCCAACGGCTCCTACCGCGACATCGCCGGCGTCACCAACGAGCGCGGCAACGTCGTCGGCCTGATGCCGCACCCCGAGCACGCCATCGAAGAGGGCTACGGTCCTTCGATTGACGGACTGAAGTTCTTCACGTCTGTCCTGAAATCAGTGGTGAACGCATGACCTCCAAGGCCAAGACCGAGATCGACACGATCGAGGACGCTTCGAGGACTCCGGACACGGAGCAGCCCTGGGCCGAGCTCGGGCTGAAGGCTGACGAGTACGAACGCATCCGCGAGATCCTGGGTCGGCGTCCGACGATTGCCGAGTTGGCGATGTACTCGGTCATGTGGTCCGAGCACTGCTCGTACAAGTCCTCAAAGGTCCACCTCGCGCAGTTCAGCGAAGACAGCACTGAGGCGATGAACGCGAAGCTACTGGTCGGCATCGGTGAGAACGCCGGCGTCGTCGACATCGGGGACGGCTGGGCGGTGACCTTCAAGGTCGAGAGCCACAACCACCCGTCATACGTCGAGCCGTACCAGGGTGCCGCGACCGGCGTGGGCGGCATCGTCCGCGACATCATGTCGATGGGTGCGCGCCCGATTGCCGTCATGGACGCGTTGCGGTTCGGTGCCCTGGAGCACCCGGACACGCTGCGGGTGCTCCCGGGGATCGTCGCCGGTGTCGGGGGCTACGGTAACTGCCTCGGCCTGCCCAACATCGGCGGCGAGGTCGTCTTCGATTCCTGCTACCAGGGCAACCCGCTGGTCAACGCGCTATCGGTCGGCAAGATGCGGATCGAGGACATCCACCTGGCCAAGGCCTCGGGGGTCGGCAACAAGGTCGTCCTGTTCGGGGCCAAGACCGGCGGCGACGGCATCGGAGGTGTCTCCGTCCTCGCGTCCGAGACGTTCGACGCCGACGGTCCGGCCAAGCGCCCGGCCGTTCAGGTCGGCGACCCATTCGCCGAGAAGGTGTTGATCGAGTGCTGCCTGGATCTGTATGCCGCACACGTCGTCGACGGCATCCAGGATCTTGGTGGGGCCGGATTGTCCTGCGCGACAAGCGAGCTCGCGTCCAACGGTGACGGTGGTATGCGCGTCTGGCTCGACAGGGTCCCGTTGCGCGACGCCTCGCTGCGCGTGGAGGAGATCCTCATGTCAGAGTCCCAGGAGCGGATGATGGCAGTCGTCGAGCCGGTCCACCTCGAGGAGTTCATGGCGATCACCAAGCGCTGGGACGTCGAGGCAACGGTGGTCGGCGAGGTCACCGACGGCAATCACCTCGAGGTCTTTTGGGCCGACGAGCTGATCATCGATGTGCCGCCGCGGTCCGTGGCCCACGACGGCCCTGTCTACAACCGCCCGATGCAGCGACCGGCATACCTGGATGCCTTGCAGGCTTCTGTTCCGGACGACCTGGCCCGACCCGACGACGGTGCGGGACTCAAGGCAGCACTGCTGGCGCTGATGGCGTCCCCGAACCTGTGTGACAAGTCCTGGATCACCGACCAGTACGACCGCTACGTCATGGGCAACACGGCGCTCGCGATGCCCGACGACTCCGGAGTCGTGCGCGTCGACGAGGAGACCGGCCGTGGTGTCGCGATCTCGACCGACTGCAACAGCCGCTACGCCAAGCTCGACCCGTTTGCCGGGGCGCAGCTGGCGCTTGCGGAGGCATACCGCAACGTCGCGACGGCCGGTGCGGTCCCGTTGGCGATCTCGGACTGCCTGAACTTCGGTTCGCCGGAGGACCCGGGTGTCATGTGGCAGTTCGCGGAGGCAGCGCGTGGTATCTCGCAAGGCTGCCAGACTCTCGGTATCCCGGTGACCGGCGGCAACGTCTCGCTGTACAACCAGACTGCCGACGTCGCGATCCATCCGACCCCCGTGGTGGCAGTCCTAGGCGTCATGGACGATGTGGCCTGTCGGACGGCCTCGGGCTGGAGGACCCCCGGTCAGGTCATCTACCTGCTGGGAACCACGGCCGACGAGTTCGGTGGCTCGGCCTGGACCCAGGTCGCGCACGACCATCTTGGTGGTTTGCCGCCTCGCGTCGACCTTGACGCCGAGCGCAGGCTCGGTGAGATCCTGGTCAACGCCTCGCGCCAGGGTCTCGTCGCTGCCGCTCACGACCTGTCCGAGGGCGGCCTGGCGGTCGCCCTGGCGGAGGCGTCCCTGCGAAACGGCGTCGGGGCCCGGATCTGGCTGGACGAGGTCTGCGGGCGCGATGGCGTTGATGCCTTCACTCTGCTGTTCAGTGAGTCGGCCGGACGGGCGATCGTCGCGGTGCCTGCCAGTGAACAGGTTCGGTTCAGCGACCTTTGCACAAGTCGGGGCTTCGCCCATGCCAGCATCGGCGTGGTCGAGGGCCAGGCGAGGTCACTGGATGTGCAAGGTCAGTTCATCCTGCCGCTCGAAGAGCTGCGTACGGCCCACACCTCGACCCTGCCAGCCATCTTCGCCCCGCGCTGAGTCCGGAGGCACGAAGCGAGCGCCTGCTGGCCCGTCGCGCATCTCGAAAGTCGTTCTTGACCCTTCGGTACTCAAAGGCCTTGACGCCCAGCGGGTGGGCCAGGTGCACGTTGGCACCACCGGCCTGCAGCGCGTCCACGGCCCAGTACCAGCCGTAGGTGGCCTCCAGCACCACCTCCGGGCACTGACCAGCCCTGGCCATCACCGACGCCAACCGCTGCACGTCATTGACGATCCGCACCGCCTCGAGCACCTCACCAGCTTCGGTGGTCCGAACGATCACCGACCGGCGACGGTGCAGACACGCTCGAATACCCCAATGTGGCGTAAACTGGACTCAT
>DAITND010000075.1:0-11897 GCA_036834825.1 Dermatophilaceae bacterium | reverse complement strand
GGATCCGGCGAGCCGTCGAACACGAGTTGCGAAAGAACGCCAGTGAGCCACAGCCTCTCGCGTACCCCGTACCCCGTACCCCGTACCCCGTACCCCGTGCCACGCAAGCATCTGGTCGCCAACACACACTTTTCGCCACATGTTTTGACCACAACTGACGACAGACGTCCAGTGGTGAGAATCACGGATCTCGTTGTGGCGCAATGGTTTCGACAACTAACGACAACTGTCGACAACTGAGTAGTCCGAATCAGCGGGTTCGGGGTTCAAGTCCCTGACGGCGCACTGACTGAGCACGAAATGGGTGGCGATCCATCTCCGGATGGGTCGCCACTCACCTTTTATTCACTTCTCACCTTTTATACACTCTTTTTGGCTGGACCCTCACTTGGCGTGGCACTGCGTGGTCTTCCCCTAGCGCATCCTCCAGCGCCTCAGCAACCCGGGCGTCCACCACCTTGCGACCCATGTAGACGTCCTGCGTCATTGACGGTCTGGCATGTCCGAGCTGGTCAGCAATTACCCGAGACGACAGACCCGCCTCGTCCAGCATCGTCGCCGTCGTCTTCCTAAGGCTGTGCGAGGTAACCCAGCCCGCGCGGTCAAGTGCCGCTCCCCTGCGTGTCGAGTGTTCTTAGGGTCGCGCAGACCACCGAGAGAATTGGAGAACACTGGATCCTCAAGCCTCACTCCTCGGGCCCACCGTCTTTGCAAGTCGGCCACAGCCCAGGAGGGGAGAACCAGGATCCGTCGCCCGGCGCGCGTCTTGGTGTCCTTGCGGACCAGCCCATGACCATTCCAGCGGATCACCGTTGAACTCACCTCCACCTGACGCTGAGCGAGATCCACTTCCAGCCACAGCACCCCCAAGCACTCGCCGATCCTCTGGCCGCAAGCTTCTTCAGCAACAGCTGGCGTTCTTCAAGGGTCAAAGCCCATGGCTCCTTGGCCGGACGCGCAGTCAACCGGTCTGCATCACGTACTGGATTCGTCGCGAGAGCGAAGTACCGCAACGGTGCTCATCGAAGGAACTCCCCCAGCCTGCGCAGCGCTCCTTCCAGACGAGCCATACGCTATTAATATCAATGACGGTCCAGAGGCATTCCAGAACGTCCGAACCGAGCACGTCAGTGGGCGCCTTCTCACCTGGTACGGGCCCGCCATGGTCGAGGCAGCCCACGCGCTCAAGGCCGCGCCCCACCCGGTGAGCGAATAGCTGAGCTGGCCTACCGGTGACAATTCGCCGGAATCATGACCGGACCAGCGATGTCCCCCTCGGATAGGCGCTGCGTCACGAGGTCAGCGTGGTGGTGAAAGCCCAGCCTGGTCAGAGTGTGCGGGAGGGCTCACGTGTCGGTCTGGGTCACCTTGTTGAGCCCGCGGGGTGCGTCAGGATTGAGCCCGAGAGCGAGGGCGAGGCTCTCGACGACCAGCTGACCCGCGACCACCAGAGCGATGGGTGCGACCATCTCAGGAAGGTCCGGCCCGGCCACGCTCACATCTGCTGCAGCGGCAAACCCGCTGTCACCACCGATACCGATCGTGAGCGCCCCGCGCGAGCGAAGATCATCGAGCAGGTCGGTGAGCCCCTCGAGCAGGGGTCCGTCCTGGGCGGCCACGACGATCGAGACCAGCTGGGGGTCAACGATCGCGATGGGTCCGTGCTTGAGGTCGGCGTAGGACAATCCGCGAACCGGCCGCAAGCAGGTCTCCTCCAGCTTGAGCGCGATCTCGACGGCCGCGGCATAGGCCAGTCCGCGTCCGTTGACGAGCACCTCGTTGGTGCGTGCAAGCATCGTTACGGCCTCGTCGACACCCGAGCGGTTGGCGATGAGCTTCTCGACCTCCTCCGGCACACGGTCCAGATCGGGGTCCAGCGCGCTCGGGTTGGATGCCAGCGCCGTGGCCAGCACCGCCATTGCAGCCATCTGGGTGGTAAACGTCTTGGTCGCCGGAACCGCCCACTCACGGCCCGCCATGGTGACCAGTGCCAGGTCAGCGGCCTGCGCCAGCGGGCTGCCCTGGACGTTGGTGACGGCAATCGTGGCGGCACCGCAGCGCCTGGCCCAGTCATGGGTCTGGACGATCTCCTCAGTCTGGCCGGACTGCGAGATGCAGACCACCAAAGCGCCAGTCAGGTCGAGCTCGCGCCGGTAGTGTGTCGCCACACTCGGGGCAGCCATGGAGGCAGGACGTCCGGCGTGCACCTCGAGCAGGTAGCGACCGTAGATGGCGGCGTTGTCCGACGAGCCGCGAGCAACCAGGAGGATCTGCTGACGGTTCTGGGCCAGCTGCGCTATCTGTTCCCGCAAGGGACGCAGCGCCGCCAGAGTTGCCGCAATCGCGGCCGGTTGCTCAGCGATCTCCTGAGCCATGATCGTCTTCACTTGTCGCTCCAAAGTTGTTGCCCTGGTTGTGATCGAGCCTGGGGCGCACCGATGCCGGCAGGCGCCCGATCAGTCCTTGACGGCGCCCTCGATCATGCCGCGGATGAAGTAACGCTGCAGGACGAGATACACGACCACCACCGGAAGGGCCACGAGCACTGCCGCTGCGCCCATGAGGGCGGTGTTGGTCGAGTACTGCCCCTGGAAGAAGGCAAGGCCGAGCGGGGCAGTGCGCATCTGCCCGCTCGGGGACATGACCAGGGGGATCAGGAACTCGTTCCAGGTCCACATGAAAACGAGGACCACGAGGGTCACGATCGCGGGACGGGCGACCGGCACCTGAACGTGCCAGAGGATCTGCGCGCTGCTTGCCCCGTCGATGCGCGCAGCCTCCGAGATGGACCTGTTGCTCGAACGGAAGTAGGTGCGCATCCAATAGGTTCCGAAGGCGATTGACTGCGCCACCTGGGGCATGGCGACGGCCCAGATCGTGTCGGTGAGCCCGAGCTGGCGCAGGTCGAAGAACAGCGGGACGACGATCGCCTCGGCAGGAACCATGATCCCGAGCAGGAACAGGTAGAACAGCACCCCGCTACCGCGAAACGTCATAGTGCCGAAGGCATAGCCGGCAAGGACCGAACACACCACCGAGAGGACCACGACAAGGGAGGAGACCATGACCGAGTTCCGCATGTACTGGGTGAATTGCCCCTGGTCCCAGGCTGTCGCGAAGTTCTCCAGATGGATGCCCATCAGGCCACCGCCAGACGCGGGCCCGGCCGACCCGAAGGCGCTCACCAGGATCGAGATGACGGGCCAGAGGGCAACGACCGAGAAGACACCCAGAATCAGGTAGTTGACCGAGATCTCGCGGCGTGACGTCATGTGGTGGCCTTGTCGGCTATCCGGTTGATCACCAGGTTGATACCGAAGATCAGGACAGTCAGCGCGATCCCTATGGCGGAGGCCGTGCCCACCTGGCCGAGCTGGAATGCCTGGTAGTAGACCTGATAGGAGGGAACCGTTGTACTGGTCCCGGGCCCACCTCGGGTAGTCATGTAGATCAGGTCGAACGTCTTGAGCGCGGCCACGATCGTCAGGGTGAGCGCCACCGCGATCTCGCCGCGCACCGAGGGCAGGGTGACGGCAAAGAACTCCCGAACGGCGCCGGCACCGTCGAGGCTCGCCGCCTCATACTGTTCCTTGTTTATTCGCCCCATACCTGCGAGCAGGAGGATTGTCACCAGTCCCGTCTCGACCCATGAGCCGATCAACCCGACTGCGGGCAGCGCGAACAGGTAGTCCCCGAGCCAGGCGCGGGACCAGGAGCCCAGTCCGATCAGGTTGAGCAATGCGTTGATCGAGCCGTCGGTCGCGTAGAGACGGGTCCAGGCCACCGCCACGACAACCATCGCGATCACCTGCGGCAGGAAGATCACCGTTCGGAAGAACGCCATGCCGCGGACCTTCGCCCGGTTCAGTATCGCCGCGATAACCAGCCCGACGGACAACGGCAGGATCGCGTAGAAGAAGATCAGGACGAACGCGTGCACGAAGGAGTTCCTGAGGTCCTCGTTCCGCGTCAGGTCGACATAGTTCTGGAATCCCACGAAGACGGCAGGAGAGATGGTGTCCCAAGAGAACAGGGAGAACTGTGCAGCCCGCACGAGCGGATAGAGGATGAAGGCGGCGTAGATCGAGAACGCCGGCAGGATGAATAGATAGGGGGTGAGGACGCCATGACCGTGGGAGGCGGCGTGGCGAACGCGCCCCCGCCTCCCAGCGCCCACGGCCCTACTTACTGACGAACTTGCCATAGTCGGCCTGCAGCGTCTTGGTGAACTGCTCCGGCGTCTGCTTGCCCGCGATCAGGTCCTGCAGCGCTGCTCCAAGGGTGTCGCTGAAGGTCGGGGTTGCGTAGTCCAGGTACGGCAGCAGGTTGCCCTTGCTCGTGACGGTCTCATATGCGGCGTAGACGTCCTTGCCGCCACCGGATGCCGGAGCCAGCTCGGCACTGTGCAGGACCGGGAGGTTGCCGGCCTTGGCAATGACCTTCATGGCGTCGTCGCTAGTGAGGAAGTTGATGTAGGCCGCGGCCGCATCCGGGTGCTTGGAAGCGCTGGTGATCGTGAACGGCAGCGACGTCCCCCCTGTGGTCGACGCGGCGCCGCCGGCGGTGACCGGCGGCGGGGCGAAGAATCCGAGGTTGCCGGCCATCACCGGTTCGAGAGTGGCCGTGTTCCACGAGCCGGCGATCAGGTAGACGCCGGTTCCCGCACCGAACTTGGCGACCATGTCGTCATACTTCGACCCGTTGACGTCCTTGTTGAAGTAGCCGGCCTTGACCCAGTCGCGCAGCTCGGTCGCCGCGGCTGTGTTGGTGGCGTCCGTCCAGTCGCCACCGGCGTTGCCCATGGCGAGGGCCTGCACCTCTTTGGCGGGCGTGTGCGCACCCTGGATCGGTCCGATGACATGGATCGCCGGCCACTTCTCGAGGTCTCCGAGCGTCAGCGGCGTCTCGCCACCGGCCTTGATGGTCGCGAGCTGTTTGTTGAACTCGGCCCACGTCTTCGGCACAGTGAGGCCGAGCGCCGCGAGCTTCTTCCTGTTGTAGTAGACGCCGACAATCTCGCCCATCTGGGGAAGGCCGTAGATGTCCCCGGAGCCAAATGTCTTGGCGTCGGCCGAGTACGAGGAGAGCTTTGTCACCGACTCGGGGAAGCGGTTGCGCCATCCGTAGGCCTTTGCGTAGGGCTCGAGGGAGACGATCTGCTTCGCCCCGACGAACGCGCCCATCTGGCTGCGTGAGTTGTTGGACTCGACGACGTCGGGGGCGTCGGGACCGCTCAGCGCGAGCCGCAGCGTCTTGGCGAGATCGTCGAACGACTGCGAGTTCCGCTTGATCGTGATGTTCGGGTACTTCTCATGGAAGGACTTGTTGAGCGCCTCGATCTCAGTCTTCTGACCGCCTCGGACCTCCTGGTCCCAGACTGTCAGCGTGACTTTGCCCAGCTTGCTGGCATCGGTCTGGACCTTCCCCGGTGCAGTGCCGGTCGCGGCTGGCGTCGTGTTCGCGCTCGGCGCACATCCGGCGGTGAGGGCAAGAGCGGCCACCGCCATGGTGGCCGTCAGGAGACGCGCCCGGGAGAGCCTCTGCGTGATCATGTCGTCCTTTCCATCACTTCGTGCTTCGGGTCATGTAGTCGTTTGTCGAGGTCGGAGAGTCTGGCAATCGTGGCCTCGGCGCGTCGAAGTGCTTTTGCCGGCTCCGCCGGGAGGACACCGGGCAGGAAGGCGTAGGACTCTCGAAGTCGCCGCGCATCTGGGTCGCCGGCCACAACCTTGTCGTTCAGGGCCGCCCACCAGTCCGCGATGTCCCCCCACCCGGGCGCAGCCAGGGCGCCTCCGAACTGCTGGACCGCGAGAGAGGCGCACAGTGATGAGAACCGCAGACGATGCTCGAGCGGCCAGCCCGCGAGCGTGCCCACGACCAGCGAGGCGCCGAAGACATCACCCGCGCCGGTGGGGTCGATCGCGGTGACCGGCAGGCTGGGAACCTCAACGCGCTCCCCCGTCTCGGCGTCCAGGGCCAGCGCCCCGCGTGAGCCGCGGGTCACCACGGCAATCGGCACAAGCTCGGCAAGAGCAACAAGGGCCGCCTCGGGAGTCGTCGTCCTCGTGTACGCCTGCGCCTCGACCTCGTTCGGCATGAAACAGTGACAACCGTCGAGCTGATCGAGGATCCGCGGGTCCCACACTCCGCTGGCATCCCATCCGATGTCCGCGAAGACGAGAGCACCTGCTTGCTGGGCGGGCCGCCACCAGGGATCGTCTTCGAGCTCAACGACGACGGCACGGGTGGACGGCGGCTTCCCGATCATCTCGGTGGTGCTCATCGGCGCGCGATGCCCGTGGGTCACCATCGCGCGGTCGTTCTCGAACGCCATCGATACCGTCACCGGGGTATGCCAGTGTTCGAAGGTCCGGGACAGGCTCAGGTCGACGGACTCCTGGTCGGCCAGCACCCGCCGACACCACTCGCCGTACCCGTCGTCGCCGAATCCAGCTATGAGGCTGGTACGCAGACCGAGTCGTGCGGTGGCGACGGCGAGGTTCGCGATTCCGCCGGGCGATGAGCCCATACCACCGGTCCAGACCTCGGTGCCCGGTGCAGGCGGGCACGGCAGATCGGTGAACACGATGTCCAGGAACACCATGCCCGAGATCAGGACATCGAAGTCCCGCTGATCGGTCCGTCCGGCGTCGTCCACCGATCCTCCCTGCTCGTTGGAGCAACGAACCGCGACCGCCTGAGGTGGCATGGCCGCAGTTCTCACATCCGCGATGCGTCGTTGCATCAGGATGACGCATTATGCACATAGAAGCGTGCTTCGCTGCGCGCACTGAACAGTTGCACGAATGAACCACGAATGCAAATCACACAATTTGACGACACGAATGACGATTTATGATCGAAGCTGCGTGTTATCGTTCGTTACGTGCTCAGTTCAACACGTCAAGACGAGATCCTGAAACGTCTGCGCTCCGACGGCGAGGTCCTGGTACAGACCCTTGCCACGGAGTTGCGCGTGAGTACGTCCACCATCCGCAGGGATCTCGACGTCCTGAGCGCAGACGGGCTCCTGCGCCGGGTTCGCGGCGGAGGGAGCAGCGTCGAGCCCGATGCCATCCCCTTCGGGGAGGTATCCACCCAGTCGAGCGACGAAAAAGAGGCAATCGCGGTTCGCGCCGCCCAGCTCGTCCCCGACGAGTCCGTGGTCGTGATCGACATCGGCACAACGACAGCGCGGCTGGCCCACCAGTTGCGCGGGCGCCGGCTCACCGTCATCACCTCCAGTCTTGCGGTCGTCGACGAGTTGCGGGACGAAGACTGCATCCAGCTGATCGTGCTCGGAGGGGTCCTGCGCAACAACTACCTCTCACTAGTCGGAATGCTGACCGAGCAGGCACTGGGTCAGCTGCGTGCCAACCTGTGCTTCCTGTCCGCTTCGGGCATTCGCGCGGGGGGGCAGGTTATGGACACCACTGGCATCGAAGTCCCGGTCAAGAGGGCGATGGTGGCTGCCGCAGAGCGCACGATCCTTCTTGCCGACCGCAGCAAGTTCCCGGGAACGGGGCTGCTGTCGGTGTGCGGGCCGGACCAGATAGCGACGCTCGTGACCAACCGGGGTGCAGACCAGGCGACTCTCGACGTCTTCGAGGCAGCAACAACGGAGGTCATCACTGTATGAAGCTCACCATTCTCGGCGGAGGCGGATTCAGAGTTCCGCAGGTGTTCGAAGCGATCGCGGCCGACGACGCCGCCGTGCGCATTGACGAACTGGTGCTCTACGACACCGATGCGTCACGGCTCGGGGCCATCCGCGCGGTCGTGGCGCAGCTCGAGCAGGACTTTCCTCACGCCCCACGCGTCACTGCCACGACCGACCTCGACGCTGCGCTGACCGGCGCCGACTTCATCTTCTGCGCGATCCGGGTCGGGGGCGCGCTGGGACGGACGTTCGACGAGCGCATCGCCCTCGGACTGGGCGTTCTCGGCCAGGAGACCACTGGGCCGGGTGGACTCGCCTACGCGATCCGCACCCTGCCGGTCATGCTCAAGATCGCCGAGCGAGTACGGGTGCTCGCCCCCGAGGCCTGGTTCATCAACTTCACCAATCCCGCGGGCATCGTCACCGAAGGCCTGCGCCGGGTGCTCGGCGACCGCGTGGTCGGGATCTGCGACACCCCGATCGGTTTGATGCGGCGCGCGGCGTTGGCGGTCTCTGGGAGCGCCACGGTGCACACCTTTGACTACGTCGGGCTCAACCACCTGGGGTGGTTGCGCTCGCTCGAGATCGACGGCCGGGACAGGCTGCCCGACCTGCTGGCGGACACCTCCCTGCTGCACGGCCTCGAGGAAGCACGCCTGATGGGTCTGGACTGGGTCAAGGCGCTCGGGGCTCTGCCCAACGAGTACCTCTACTACTACTACTACAACCGTGAGGCAGTGCAGCGGATCCGCGCCAGCGAGGCCACCCGCGGAGAGTTCCTGCTCCGTCAGCAGTCCGACTTCTACCACCGCGCGGCCGACCAGCCGGCTCATGCGCTTGAACTGTGGGAGAAGACCAAGTACGAGCGCGAAGCCACGTATATGGCGGAGGGCAGACCCAAGGGACAGGAGCACGCCCGCGAGGAGTCCGACCTCGAGGACGGCGGCTACCAGCAGGTGGCCCTCAACCTCATCGCGGCACTGGCAGCGGACAAGCCTTCGACCATGATTCTTAATGTCCGCAACGGGGACACCGTGAACGGACTGCCGTCCGAGTCGGTGGTCGAGGTGCCCTGCACCGTCGACGCAGCCGGCATACACCCGCACCGCATAGCGCCGGTCGACGGCCACATGCTTGGTCTCATGCAGTCGGTCAAGGCTGTCGAACAACTCGCGATCGAGGCCGTCGTCAACCACTCGGCCACGCTCGCCTGGAAGGCCATTGCGCTGCACCCCCTGGTGGACTCCGTCGGGGTGGGACGTGATCTTCTTGAGCGTTACCGCCAGGGAATTCCGGGAGTCGCAGAAGCCCTCGACTGAGCCAGGTCCTGCCTCGCAATGAGTCCGCACACGCGCAAGGCTGCACAAGCTCCATATCTGCCGGTTTCCTGGAAGGCCACCGCCTACAGTGCCCGACGCGACGGTCGCCGTCGGGCCGGGCACTGGGTATCGGGTGACCGGTCTGGCCAGCGTCAGCCGGCGAGGTTGCGCAGGTATCCGATCGAGGTGCGGACGTCCCTGACCGGTCCCTCGTCGTAGGGCTCCGCGTCCAGAATGGTGTCCTGTTCCAGGACGTACCATTCGTCAAAGCCCACCTTGTCCAGAGCGCGAACGATGGCCGCAGGCAGACCCTTGACCATTCGTGCTTCCAGCTGGGTCACCGACTCGGCGTACTCCGTCACCAGTGCTCGCCCCCGGGCCGTCAGACTGATGCGCACGCGTCGGCGGTCCTGCTCGTCCGGAAGCCGCTCGATGAGGCCCATTCGGTCGAGAGTGCCAACGAGGTCGGCCATCGACTGCGTACGGACGAAGGAGTTGCGCGCGAGTTCAGCCGCGGTCAGTCCGTCGTGTCGCGCGAGAACGGTAAGGGCCGTGTACTGCAGCGCTGTGACGCCAGACTCGCGCAGAGCCTCGTCCAATAGCGCACGAGTTGCGAGCTCCACTTGCTTCACCGCGTACAACAGAGTGGGCGCGCCAAAATCAGCCACGTCTGCGCCTCCTCGAGTGGTTCTGGACTTATCGGTCACCGTATCGCTCGCCGAAGGTGAGCGTGCGGCGTGCCCGTCACCCTTGATGACGCAGAGGGACCGTGAGCCAAAGCCGCCCCAGACCGCACGCTGGGAGACCGAGTCAGCCGGACAAGTTCCTCACGGTCACCTTCACGCAGCGCAAGAGCCGGAGCGGGACGATTCGCCATATCCCATCATCCCAACCCAGCAACCATATATTTACTAATGAAACGCGCCACGAGAACCCGCATGGTCCAGCCCACTCCGCAGTGTCGTTCAGAGCAGGTCACCCCCAATGACGGTGGGCTACTCCCAGCCCCGCGGCGCCCAGGCACCCCGTCGCTGTCAGGTTCCTGGTCGCCATCACACACACTTTTCGCCACATCTTTTGGCCACAACTAGCCACAACCAGCAACAAGTTCCCAATGGTGAGAAACCGCAGATCTCGTTGTAGCGCAATGGTTTCCACAACTAGCGACAACTGATGACAACCGAGTAGTCCGAATCAGCGGGTTCGGGGTTCAAGTCCCTGACGGCGCACTGACTGAGCACGAAGTGGGTGGCGATCTATCTCCGGATGGGTCGCCACTCACCTTTTATTCACTCATCACCTTTTATTCACTCTTTTTGGCTGGACTCTCACTGGGCGTGGTCTTCCCCAGCGCCATCCTCCAGTGCCTCAGCCTGGATCCACCGACGAAGTCTTCGCGGGGCAGTCAGGCGATTCTGTTCCGGTCTTCGGTGTGGGGGCGTGAGGAAGCCGCCGGTCTGTCCGGTTCTTCCACTGGCTCCTTGATTGGGCCCTGTTGGGGCGGGGTGGTCAGGTTGTTGTTGGGGTTGGTGGGCCGCAGGCCGCGTTGAAGAGCCTTCCCAGCTGGACCAAGTCGCCTTCCGCAATCCGCGTGAGGTCGCCTGTCCCCTGCGTGCCAGACGGGCCCCATCAACACAACGATGTCGGGCGATGCACTCCCCCAGTGGTTCTGATCCACTCGCCCAGCATCAGTACCGCAACGAAGTACCGCAACACCACCACCGCGTTTTACCATCCAGCTGGGCTGTGTGCCACTCCTCCGTGCTCAGCCACCAACTTAGTTGGGGCTGCGTGAAGTTCGGGACGAAGAGGCCGCAGGCTAAGAGCCTGTCACCCCGACCAGAGTTCCCGCAGGTCCTCCCTTGTCAACGCCGAGCCAAAACTGCCCCTTTCTGCCGTCCCTTTTGGGGTCATGTCGGCGGGAACGACGAGGATATGAAGGTGACCGTGTACGAAAGCCCGAACCCCACACCCGCCCGGCTCGTTCCGGTCAGCATCTACCCCGGAGCGAACCTCGAGGACGCGGGTTTCAGCGACGAGCAGCGAACGGACCTGCTCGGGTGGTTCCTTCAGGTTGGCTCCGGGGCAGCAGGAGCGGCCATCGGCGTCAAGGACGTTCACTATGACGTTCTACGCGGCTTCGCCTGGATACGGCTAGAGGTATTGGGGCCCGCCGGGCACGGGCACGTGGACGTGGTCCTGGCTGTCAAGAACAAGGATGTGGAACTGCAGTGCGGGGCGTGGCACGTGGCCAACATCATCCCTGCCGATCTGAAATCGTTCGGGGCTCTCGCAGACCAGTACATCGCAACAATCACAGGGCCGGCTTCGATAACCCAGCAGTTGTGCCTTGTGGATGGCGACGGTCGCCCCTGCTGGTGATCCTGCGGCGGCCGTTACATCTGATCGGAAGTCAACTCGCGGGGTAGGCAACAGCCTCCGGCGGAGCCTATGCTGCCGTCTCGGGTGACCTCGGACAGTCCCGCACTCGATGATGCGGTCTTAGGCGGCCAAGGCTCCTTCCAGCACGTCGCCGTCAGGCGCCGGCGGCCAACCACTGGGTGCGCCGGTTGCTCAGAGTAGGTTCCTCTACGGCCTTCGTAGCGTGACGAGGTCGGCCAGCTCGGTGTTGCTGAGCTCGCTGAGTTGTGCTGCTTCTGACCCGGTTGCGAGTACGGAGTCGGCGACAGCGCGTTTGGCTCGCAGCATCTGGGCGATGCGGTCTTCGACGGTGCCTTGGGTAATGAGGCGGTGTACCTGGACCGGTTTGTGTTGGCCGATGCGGTAGGCGCGGTCTGTGGCCTGGTCTTCGACGGCGGGGTTCCACCAGCGGTCGTAGTGGATGACGTGGTCTGCGCGGGCCGCTTCGGTGGCCGGGAGATCCCTCGGATCAAGACGTGAAGACGATGAATGAGGGC
>DAITND010000074.1:0-12030 GCA_036834825.1 Dermatophilaceae bacterium | reverse complement strand
GCCAGGAGGGCTCGCATAGTGGCCTAGTGCGGCGGTCTTGAAAACCGCTGTGGGGTTAAACCCACCGAGAGTTCGAATCTCTCGCCCTCCGCACGAAATCAACACGAGAAGGCCTCTGACCAGCACAATCACTGGTCAGAGGCCTTCTCGTGTGATCCGGCTGTGTCCGGCGCTGTCCGATCATCTACGGGCGTCTGTGGACTATTCGTGGTCAAGCTCAATGTGGAGTCCACCCGTTGGCGGGTGCTCTCCTGTTGTTGCCGACTCGAGGTCGAGTGTCCCGATGATCCGGAGCCCCCGGCAGAAGGGCGCTCTTGGCGGTGCACCGGCCATTGCGAAACTACTGGCAGGTGCCGCAGCACGTCAGCGCGGATGCTCCGATCCGCGCCCCGAGCCTGCATCACTCCGAAGTCGACAGGCGCTGATCGTCGGTTCGCGCGGCGCCGAGAAGCAGGTCAAGGACTTCGCCAGTCTCAGCACGCTCAAGTGGGGCCTGCTCTGGCGCCTCCAACGGCCTGCTCCACACGGACCCGGAATGACCACTCCCATCGGCAGTTGCCTCCCGCAGTTCCTGGCTGGATTCCACACCCCGTATTGCCCGCACCGATGGCGCCTGAGGCCACATCTCCGCAAAGCAACAGGCAATGAGGTACTGCCGGATGTCTGGCGCTGATCTCATGTGGCCGACTCATGCATGGCCGTCGTGCAAGCCGAACGCACTGCGTTGATCTTGCACCGCTGACATCACAGTGTGTCGCTTGGCAACGTGCTTGGCGGTATGCGGCACCTTCGTCCCCGGACGGATATCAGCAAGAGCCCGAATCCATTGCGTCGTAGTCCGCCGTCACGCTCTGACGGCGGGATGTCGTCCGGCCGTGTGAACAGGAGCTTGTTCACTACTGTTGCGCCCATGGACAGCCCAGCGGTCGACCCGCTTGTCGCGGGCTGTGTCCTTGCCGCCGGCGGGGTCGTGGTCGCGATGGTGGGCCGACGTGGCCAGCAAGGCCGGCTGTCCCGCCAGCACTGGGCGGGTATCCGGACGCCCTCAACCATGCGGTCGGATGAAGCCTGGTCGGCAGCGCATCGCGCGGGAGGCATGCCGATGGAGATAGTCGGATGGGCTGCTGTAGCCCTCGGCGGCGTTGCGGCACTGTTGTGCGCCACGGACCAGAGCTGGACGACCGCTCTCCCCCTGACAGCGGTGGGCCTGCTGCTATTGGGCGTGATCTACGGGGGAATCCGCGGAGTCCGGGCGGCACGGCGCCTCAGATAGTCGCCACGGCTCGGGTGCGGATGCCGCTCACCCCAACGACTCAGCTGTCCCGCGGGACAGCACGGCGGTCGGTCACTGTGCCGGGCGCTCTCACCTTCCACGACGATCAGAGGCGAGTCGGCCCGATCGACGGCAAGGTGCCGTGGGGGGATGCCGTATTCGTCGACGAGGTAGTGGATGGCGGGTCGGTGACGCCAGCTGAGATGGTGGCGACCATGTCGCCGTGGATGTTGATGACCTGCCAGGTCAGGACACCGGCGTCGGTGAGGGTCGCGGCCCACCTTCAGGTGCGACGTGAGCCCGCGGCCCTACAGGCGGCGCCGAGCAGCGACCCAGAGGCCAGCAGGTTCTCCGATGCCTTGTTCTACAGCCACACGTCCTCGCATGTGCTCTGGATCGAGTCCGCCAAGAAGGAAAGTTAGTCGCTACCGACGTATCCCCGAAGCAGTCTGGATCTTGAGAGCGGGCCGAAAGCAACGGTGACCGTTCGTTGGGCCGACACCGCGGGGACACCCCGGTGGCGGCCGTTCGGGCCGTACGGGAAACTGTTGGCATGACGCTACGGATCGGCTACAAGGCTTCGGCCGAGCAGTTCAACCCCCGGGAGCTCGTCGAGTTCGCTGTCCAGGCCGAGCAGGTCGGTCTGGACAGCGTGATGATCTCCGATCACTTCCAGCCCTGGCGCCATACCGGCGGCCATGCCCCGTTCTCGCTGGCCTGGCTGGCTGCGGTCGGCGAGCGCACCGAGCGGGTCCTGTTGGGCACCTCCGTCATGACGCCGACCTTTCGGTACAACCCGGCTGTCGTCGCGCAGGCGTTCGGCACCCTGGCCTGCCTGTACCCCGACCGTGTCATGCTCGGCATCGGCACGGGCGAGGCGTTGAACGAGGTGGCGGTCTCGCGGCTGCAGTGGCCTGAGTTCAAGGAGCGGTTCGCACGCATGCGCGAGGCGGTCGCCCTGATGCGCGAGCTCTGGGCCGGCGAACGAGTCACCTTTGACGGTGACTACTACCAAACGCACGACGCCACCGTGTATGACCGGCCGGACCGGCCGGTGCCCATCTATATCGCCGCAGGTGGTCCTGTGGTGGCGAGGTATGCCGGCCGCTCGGGCGACGGGTTCATCTGCACCTCGGGCAAGGGTCCGGAGCTATATCGCGACCAGCTCATCCCCGCTGTCGACGAGGGTCTGGCTACGGCGGGACGAGTTGGCGGATCGATCGACCGAATGATAGAGATCAAGCTCTCCTACGACCCGGACCCCCGGCTGGCGATGGAGAACACCCGGTTCTGGGCCCCGCTGGCGCTAACGCCCGAGCAGAAGCACGGCCTGAGCGACCCGACCCAGATGGAGGCGGCCAGCGATGCGCTGTCGATCGAGCAGGTGGCCAGCCGCTGGATCGTGGCGTCCGATCCAGCGGCTGCGCTCGACCTGATCAAGCCGTACGTCGACCTGGGGTTCAACCACCTGGTCTTTCATGGACCCGGCCACGACCAGTCCCGGTTCCTGTCATCCTTTGCTGCTGACGTGCTGCCCGGCCTTCGCGTGCTCATGGACCAGCGGCTCAACGTCTGAGGGCGCGACAGCTATGGCGTCCGGGCGCTCGGGTGGCTGGCGTGTCGGCCAGTGTGGAACGTCACGCCCGACCAGTGAAAGCCTCAGGCACTGCGGCAGTGGGGACAGGGGTGTCGGAAGCCAGATTCGACGGTGCCGATGAACTTGGGCATTGCCACTTCTCGTTCCGCCTGATTCGCAGACAAGACAACCGAAGGACCTCGATCATGATCAGCGTTCCGTGGATCGACCGCCAAAAGATCGACGGCCGGCCCCGTCGTGGTAATGGCTTCGCGCCTGCAGCTGTCCGGCCGCCAATCGGTGCCGCTGTTCCTCTACCTGGCACTGGGCGTGTTCGTACAGGTGCTGCGGGCACCCGGCGTTGCCGGAGCCTCACTGAAAGCCGAGCCTCTCAAGGGCTGCTTTTGGACGTTGTCGAGCTGGACGGACAAGAAGTCCATCGCCGCCTACTCGGACAGCGACCCGCACCGCTCGACCGTGCGCAAGTTTCGCCCCCGGATGGCCGACTCCCGCTTCCTGATCTACGAGGTGCGGGGCAAGCCCGACTGGGCCGAGGACGCCACAGCAGCAGCCGCCAGTTCCGGGACCTCATGAGAGCCGGATGGGCTTGCCGGGGTGGGCGCGTGAGCGGGGCTGACGGGTCCCGGTGGTCCCATCGCTCCAAGGGCTCACCGTTGTCCATCTGTTCCACCGGATCGATTGGCTCGATCGGCTCGATCGGTTCCGCGGAATCGATACTGTCGATCGGCTCGATGAGCATCAGGGCGTCCATCCTGTCGGCTCGCTCGCATGAGACGTTCATGTCCTGGCGCGCGCATTCCGGTTTGATGGACGCAGGGCTGCCGAATCCTGTTGATTCGCCATGACGGGACCACTGTCAGGAATCACGGTTGTCGAGATTGCAGGAATCGGCCCCGGCCCCTTCGCGGGGATGATGCTGGCCGACCTGGGTGCCACCGTGACACGCGTGGACCGGCTCTCCGGCGGCGGCCTGATGACTTTGTTGTCGGCAGGCCGCGCCGACGTGGTCTCCCGCGGGCGACGTTCGATCGCCGTCGACCTCAAGTCCGCCAAGGGGGTCGAACTGGTGCTCAGACTCGTCGACTCGGCCGATGTGCTCATCGAGGGTTACCGTCCCGGGGTCATGGAACGGCTGGGCCTTGGGCCCGACGTCTGCCTCGTGCGAAACCCGCGTCTGGTGTTCGGCCGAATGACCGGCTGGGGTCAGGACGGTCCGCTCGCTCAGGTCGCCGGCCATGACATCAACTACATCGCGTTGTCGGGCGCGCTGGGGGCCATCGGGCGCCGCGGTGAGACACCGGTGCCGCCGCTGAACCTCGTCGGCGACTATGGCGGCGGGGGGATGCTGCTCGCCTGCGGCGTCCTCGCTGCCCTGTTGTCCGTCGCTCGCACCGGGGCCGGTCAGGTGGTGGATGCCGCCATGGTGGACGGGTCCGCCGTGCTGATGGCCCAGTTCTACGGGATGAGCGCCCTTGGCCGGTGGACCGGCGAGCGCGGAACCAACCTGCTGGACACCGGAGCTCCCTTCTATGACGTGTATCCAAGTGCAGACGGCGGCTACCTGTCTGTGGGGCCGATCGAGCCGGCCTTCTTCGCCATCCTGCTGGAGCGACTTGGGATCGACGACATCGAAGCGGGCAGCCAGTATGACCCCCGGTCCTGGCCGGCGCTCCGGCTCCGGCTCGCTGGGGAGTTCGCCTCGCGCACCCGTGCGGACGCCGCGGAGCTGTTCGCCGACGTTGACGGATGCGTCTTCCCCGTGCTGTCTATGTCCGAGGCGCCGCAACATCCGCACAATGTCGCCCGCGGCACTTTTGTCACGCGCGACGACGTAGTTCAGCCGGCGCCGGCTCCACGTTTCTCGGCGACCCCGACGCAGCTCAAGCTTCCGCCACCAGCCGTGGGGGAGCACACGGACGCCATCCTGGCCGACCTTGGTCTGTCCGGCGACCAGGTGCGCCGGCTGCGCGAGGCCGGTGTCGTGGGATCTGGGGAGCTCCACAGCTGAGCTGGCAGCAGTGGCTGAGGAACTGGCGCATTGTGGCGCGCCGCTGTTCAGCGCCGCGGACTGACGCTAAGTCGGTCGAACGTAACTGGTCGGCTCAAGGAGCCGATACGGTCCAGCGGCCAGACGATGACAAAAGCTCGCCCGACGACGTCCTTCATAGGGATGAAGCCCTTCCCGGGGTCGTGCATGTGGAATCGGCTGTCGGCTGACTCACTGCGGTGGTCACCCATCACCCACAGTTTGCCGACGGGCACGGTCACCCGGAAATCGACATCGCTGGGGCTGTTGCCGGAAAAGACATAGGGTTCGTCGAGCTGGGTCCCGTTGACGTAGACCTTGCCGCCTCGGCCTTCAACGGTGTCGCCGCCGATGCCTATGACCCTCTTGACGAGGTCGCTCTCGCTGGTCGTGGGCGCGAGGCCGATGGTGGCGAGAGCGTCCTGAACGCGACTTTCCAGACCGGGCGTCGAGGAAGCCGGCGTGAGCCAGCCGCTGGAGTCGTGGAACACCACGATGTCGCCGCGGCTTACGCCCCCCATCTGGTCGGTCAGCTTGTTGACGAGCACCCTGTCGCCGAGGCAGCCCGGGCATCCATGGAGGGTTGGCTCCATGGATCCGGAGGGGATGAAGAATGCCTGGACAAGAACGGTCTTGATGATCAGCGACACCACGACGGCAGTGACCAGGATGCCAGCCGTCTCCTGCAGGAGCGACCGCCGACGTCGGGTTGCGCCATTTCCCGGCTGCTGGTGCGGTTGACGCCGCAATCCTGGTCGGGTATCCCGAAGCCGGTTCCCCGCTGGTTGCGACATGGGCCTCACTCTCTCATCTGTGGCTGCATACCACCTGCATGAGAGGGAGAACTTCGAGGCGCGACCTGGGGCCCGTAGCGTTCGATACAGTACTCGCTCAGCCGTCTTGCCACTGTCCCGATCGCGGTCGCGGCGTGGTGTTCGCGGTCCCACGCGGCATACAGCTGGATGTGCAGAGCCCCCCGAGCGCCGATGATATCCAGTGGGTGCAGGCCAAAGCGTGGGTCGTCGGAGACTATGGCGATGCCTCGACCCGCAGCTGCGACCGCCTGGGCGACCTGCGGCGTGCCGAACTCCAGCATCGAGGAATAGGTGAGCCCCGACTGATCCACCCAGTGGTCCAGCACTCGACGCGGGCTGTAGTCCCCGGTGAGCAGGAGCAGCCTCTCGTTGACCAGCTCGGCGACGGTGACCGAGTCCCGCTCGGCCCAGTGATGACCGCGCGGGACGTACGCCCAGATGGGCAGCACGGCCAGCGGCTGGGAGGCCAGTCCGGCGGGTGGCTGCTCGGTGGAGATCGCCAGGTCCGCACCAGACTGTAGGGCCTCGTAGATCAGTTGCGGAGGCTCTTCCGAGACGGCAGGCAACGGGTCGTTCGGTCGCAGGGTCGCCAGGAACGGAGCCAGGACGTCGGTGAACGTCGTTCCCGGAGCGGCGATCCTGATGTGCTGCAGACGGCCAGCGGCCAAGGTTGCGGCCGCCTCCGCCGCTGCCTCGGCCCGTCGGGCCAGGTCGCGCGCGACGGGCACGAACTGGCGACCCGCGGCGGACAACACCAGGCGCCCGCCGGTCCGGGTGAACAAGGTGATTCCCAGGCCCCTCTCGAAGAGGCGCAGCTGGCGTGACAGCGAGGGCTGGGTGACGTGGACCAAAGATGAGGCGGCCGTCACGGACCCGGCGTCAACCACGGCCAGAAAGTACCGCACGTGCCGTAGTTCCACGGCATGCCTCCAAGGCATTAGATGTGTGCCGAACAAGTATTGGACTACATGCTACGGCTGCCGGAGCATGGGGCGATCCGGTCATGACCCCTGCCTGAAGACCTGCCCGAAGGCCCACATCCCAAGGAGCACCCCGATGACGACTGTCCCCGTCCAGCCCCGGCACGTCGAACAGCGTCGGATCCTGGTGACGGCCATCCCTGGTCCCTGCTCAGAGCTGCTCCAGAAACGCAAGTTGTCGGCGGTCTCGGCCGGTGTTGGTACGGGGCTTCCGGTGTATGTGGAGCGGGCCGGCGGCGGCATCCTGGTGGATGTCGATGGCAACCACCTGATCGACCTTGGTTCGGGAATCGCGGTCACCACTGTGGGCAACTCGGCGCCTCGCGTGGTGTCGGCGGTGAAGTCCCAGGTCGAGGACTTCACCCACACATGCTTCATGGTCACCCCGTATGAGGAGTACGTCGCGGTCTGCGAACGCCTGAATGCTTTGACTCCTGGCGATGGCGAGAAGCGAAGCGCCCTGTTCAACTCGGGTTCGGAGGCGGTGGAGAACGCGATCAAGATCGCACGCGTATTCACCGGGCGCACCGCCGTCATCACGTTCGACCACGCCTATCACGGCCGAACGAACCTGACGATGGCCCTGACCGCCAAGAACATGCCATACAAGCAGGGTTTCGGGCCATTCGCAGGCGAGATCTACCGCGTGCCCATGGCCTACCCCTACCGCTGGCCCACCGGCGTGGACCGTTGCGCCGACGAGGCGTTCGAGGCGTTCGTCTCGCAGGTGCATACCCAGGTCGGTGAGCAGAATGCGGCCGCCGTGATCATCGAGCCGATCCAGGGTGAAGGTGGTTTCATCGTGCCGCCACCCGGGTACCTCAAGCGGATCGCTGACTGGTGCACGGAGCACGGGATCCTGTTCATCGCCGACGAGATCCAGAGCGGCTTCTGTCGCACCGGCGACTGGTTTGCCTGTGAGCACGAGGGCGTCGTGCCCGACCTGATCACGACTGCCAAGGGCATAGCGGGCGGGTTGCCGCTGGCCGCGGTGACCGGTCGTTCGGGCGTGATGGACTCGGTTCACGGCGGTGGCCTGGGCGGAACCTACGGCGGCAACCCAGTCGCCTGCGCGGCGGCTCTCGGCGCCATCGAGACGATGCAGGCCGAGGATCTGTGTGGCCGCGCCCGCGAGATCGAGGCGTTGTTCATGCCCCGTCTGCGCGAGCTGGCCGAGAAGTTCGACGTCATCGGCGACGTTCGTGGCCGTGGGGCGATGCTGGCCATGGAGCTCGTGACCGGTGGCGGTAACAAGACGCCCAACCCGGCGCTGACCGGCGCGATCAACGTCTATTGCCACCGTCAGGGTGTGGTCACCCTGACGGCGGGTACATTCGGTAACGTGTTGCGCTTCCTGCCACCGCTCTCAGCCGGGGACCATCTGCTGAACGAGGGACTCGACATCGTCGAGCAGGCCTTCGCAGCTAGCATCTGACTCACTCACCCACATACCCGATGACCCCAGACCCGCATCGCGAACCGAAAGGCCGTGCCCCGTGGCGTTGACCGATACTGAGAAGTCCTTGCTGGCACGGGTCCCCACGGGTCTGTTCATTGGCGGCAAGTGGCGTGACAGCAGCGATGGCAGAACCCTCAACGTTGAGGATCCCTCGACCGGCGAGACGCTGGTCTCGGTGGCGGACGCGACGGTCGCCGACGGTGCTGCTGCCCTTGATGCAGCCGTTGCCGCACGGGCTGACTGGGCCGCCACGGCACCTCGCGAGCGCGGCGAGATCCTGCGCAGGGCGTTTGTGGCGATCACTGCCCGCGCCGAGGAGTTTGCCCTGTTGATGACCCTGGAGATGGGCAAGCCGCTGGCCGAGGCTCGTGGTGAGGTCACTTACGGCGCCGAGTTCTTCCGGTGGTTCTCCGAGGAGGCGGTCCGGATCAGCGGACGCTGGTCCACGGCACCGAACGGCGCCACCCGGCTGGTGACGATGAAGCAGCCGGTCGGTCCCACCCTGATGATCACGCCTTGGAACTTCCCGCTGGCGATGGGCACCCGCAAGATCGGCCCCGCCTTGGCGGCCGGTTGCACCATGGTGGTCAAGCCGGCCAAACAGACGCCGTTGTCGATGCTGGCCCTGGTGGATCTGCTCACCGACTGCGGTGTGCCTGCCGGTGTCGTCAACGTCATCACCACGACCCGCACCGGTGACGTGATCGAGCCGATCATCCGCGACCCTCGACTGCGCAAGCTCACCTTCACCGGGTCCACCCAGGTGGGCCGCACACTCGTCGAGCAGTCCGCCGAGCAGCTGCTGCGCGTCTCGATGGAACTCGGTGGCAACGCACCATTCCTGGTATTCGAAGATGCGGATGTGAACGCGGCGGTGGATGGGGCGATGTTGGCCAAGATGCGTAACATCGGTGAGGCCTGCACGGCAGCCAACAGGTTCCTGGTCCATGAGAGCGTTGCCGAGGAGTTCTCGTCCAAGTTCGCCGCGAAGTTGGCCTCCATGTCGGTTGGTCGGGGCACGGAGGACGGCGTCACTGTCGGACCGCTGATCGACGCCGCGGCCCAGGCTTCGGTCGCCGCGCTGGTGGACGATGCCACGGCCAAGGGCGCCACAGTCGTTTGCGGGGGGACGACGGTGGGGGACAACGGCTACTTCTTCGCCCCCACGCTCCTGACGGGCGTGCCAGCGGACGCCTTGCTGATGCGCGAGGAGATCTTCGGTCCGGTGGCGCCGATTGCGACGTTCACCACGGAGGCAGAGGCGATCGCACGGGCCAACGACACGGAATACGGCCTGGTGGCCTACGTCTTCACCCGCGATCTCTCGCGCACGCTGCGGGTCAGCGAGGCGCTGGAGTTCGGGATGGTCGGCATCAACCAGGGCATCGTGTCCAACCCGGCTGCGCCCTTCGGAGGAGTCAAGCACTCCGGCTTCGGGCGCGAGGGCGGCTTCGAGGGCATCGAGGAGTACCTCGAGGTCAAGTACCTCGGCATCGCTCCCTAGTCATCGCAGACCTACGAAGGGCAGACTCCTGACCATGTCCGACAAACCCGTGACCAGTGAGAGCGCCGACCTGCTCGAGACGATGGCACAGCACCGGTACCTGCTGCGCTACACCGTTCGCGACCTGACCGATGAGCAGGCTGCGCGACACACCACGGCAAGCGAGCTGTGCCTGGGCGGCCTGATCAAGCACGTCGCGTCCATGGAGCGACGATGGATCAGCTTCATCACCGAGGGCCCCTCGGCTATGGGTCCCGACCAGGGTGACACCATGGCTGACTGGTCGGCAGGATTCCGGATGCTGGAGGGGGAGACCCTGGCCGGACTGCTGCAGGAGTATGAGCAGGTCGCGGACCGGACCGCGGCGTTCGTCGTGACCCTGCCTGACCTGGAGGCCACCCAGCCACTGCCCGAGGCTCCGTGGTTCGAGCCCGGCGCACGCTGGACAGCGCGTCGGGTGCTGCTCCATCTGATCGCCGAGACCGCCCAGCACGCGGGTCACGCCGACATCCTGCGCGAGTGCCTGGACGGCGCCAAGACCATGGGCTAGAAGTCGTCACGGTTCGAAGCGGTAGCCGACCCCGGGCTCGGTGATCAGGTGCCGTGGATGCGATGGTTCGGATTCTGGCGTGCGACGCACTGGGCTCTTTTCGTCGTGAATCTCCGTGTGACACAACATGATCAGGGTTCAGACCCTGCGGTTCGACCTGCCCGCGGGGTCGGCATCATCTGCGTGCCACCGTTCGGGCCATCTGACCTGGGCGATCTGACCTGGGCGATCTGACCTGGGCGATCTGACAAGGGGAGCGGACGCGCCGGCAAGCGGACTGCTAGGGACGCGCCGAATCAGCGGAACCAGGGCGCTGGAACACGTCATTCCTTAAGAGGCGCACGGCACGGTTTGCGTGCTAGCCTCATCAATGGTTGCAGTTGCAGTTCCTCGCAGATCGAAGAAGTGCCCGCTCACCAGCGGGCTATTTTCATCACAACGGGCATGTCCCGCTAGTTGTGGGGGTAGTGCGGCAGCCTGGGGCCCACGAAGTGTGGACTCCAATGGCTATCAAAGAAAGAGTTATCCCCATGGCACAAGGCACCGTTAAGTGGTTCAACGCTGAAAAGGGCTTCGGATTCATTGCCCAGGACGGCGGCGGCCCAGACGTGTTCGTTCACTACTCCGCGATCGAGACGAGTGGCTACCGGTCGCTCGAAGAGGCGCAACGCGTCGAGTTCGAGGTCACCCAGGGTCCGAAGGGCCCGCAGGCTGAGAAGGTTCAGGCCCTCTGATCCCTGCACAGTGAGCTGCGACTGAAGAGTCGTCGTATAGAGCCCCCCGGCTTCGGCCGGGGGGCTCTGTCGCGTCCGATAGGCATGGTTGGGTCAGATCGGGCGGACTCAGCGCTGGAGGTTCTCCAGGAAGTTCGCGGCGACGGGCACCGCCACCGTGGCACCGCTCGTGCCGTTCTCCACCAACACGGCGAAGGCGACGTTGCCCTGCCAGCCGACGAACCAGGCATGGGTGGCCGGGGGGTTACTGGTCCCATATTCTGCGGTACCCGTCTTGCCGTAGACCGGACCCCCAGGGACGGAGCTTATGACGCCGGTCGCTGTTCCATTGGTGACGACAAGGCGCATGAGGGCTCGAAGCTCAGCGGCTGCCTTGGCATCTACCGGCTTTGGCGCCCGGTCCGCCCCGGCCACTGCCGGAGTGCGGATCAGCGCGGGCTCGATGTAGCTCCCGCGCGCCACCGAGGCTGCCATCACCGCCAGAGATGCCGGCGAGACCGATGTCTTGGCCTGGCCGAAAGCGGTAGTGGCCTTCTCCACCTTGGAGGTGGCCACCGGCACCGAGCCGGCGAAGGCTCCGGCGAGCCCCAGGTGCTTGTCCCACGGTGCCCCGACGCCTAGCACCGCCGCGGCATCGTGCACGTCGGAGTCACCCATCTGCTGCGAGAGCCCCACGAAGGCGGTGTTGCACGAGTTGGCAAAGTCCACGGAGAACGGCACAATCCCCAGGGTCTCGTGCTCGTAGTTCCTCAAAGTTGTGCCCTCGATCAACACACTTGGGGGACAGTTCACCGGCGTCGTCGGCGTCAACCCCTTGGTCAGCAATGAGTACGTCGTGGCGACCTTGAGCGTCGACCCCGGCGCATACGCACTCATCAGTGCGCGGCTCATACCGGCCTGGGGCGAGCTGGCGACCGCGAGCAGGTCTCCGGTGGCGACGTCCACGGCCACCAGGGCCGAGGGGACCGCACCGGTGCCGACGAGCGCTGCTTCGGCCGCTTTCTGCGTCTTCGCATCCAGCGTCAGCGTCATCGGCTTGCCATCGGTTGCGGCCTTCTCCACCAGCGGCGCATCCGGCTTGTCGCTCGAGGT
>DAITND010000073.1:0-12046 GCA_036834825.1 Dermatophilaceae bacterium | reverse complement strand
CCCGAGCGGGACCTTTGACTACGGCCCGCGTTTTGATCGTTTCCAGCAGCTAACTGAGGAATTGGTGGGCTGACCCACCGGGCCAACCGGTGCGGAAGGGCCTGTGACGGGCCAGAAGGCAGGAGTGGATATGTCGTTGTTCATAGGTGTCGACATCGGAACGTCGAGCAGCAAGGGGGTGCTCGTCAACGGGGCCGGAGAGGTGCTCAGTCAGGCCGTCCGCTCGCACGTGGTGTCGCGGCCCCATCCCGGGTGGGTCGAGATGGATGCCCACATCTGGTGGAAGGAGTGCGTCGCCATCATTGCCGAGCTGGTCGCTGCCGCACCCGGGCAGGTGGATGCCGTGGGGGTCAGTGGCATGGGTCCTTGCGTGATGGTCACCGACGAGCAGATGACGCCCTTGCGGCCAGCCATCCTGTACGGGGTGGACACCCGGGCCACGGCGCAGATCGAGGCCCTGGACGCCGAGCTGGGTGGTGCCGAGGTGTTGGCTCGCTGCGGCTCGGCCCTGTCCACCCAGGCTGTGGGCCCCAAGCTCGCCTGGATCGCCGAGCACGAGCCCGAGGTGTTCGCCCGCGCCCGCCGGCTCTTCATGCCCAGCAGCTGGTTGGCCTACTGCCTGACCGGGGCCTATCTCCTCGACCACCAGTCGGCGAGCCAGGCCACGCCGCTCTACGACACCCATGCCCGCAACTGGTATGCCCCGTGGGTGAAGCGGATCGCTCCCGAGTTCGAGATGCCTCCGCTGAACTGGGCCACCGAGGTGGCCGGGACGGTTCACGAGGAGGCCGCGGCACGTACCGGGCTGGCGGTTGGCACCCCCGTCATCACCGGCACCATCGACGCCTGGTCGGAGGCAGTGAGTGTCGACGCCCACAACGTCGGCGACCTGATGCTGATGTACGGCACGACGATGTTCATGGTCAATACCGTCGCCGAGCCGCTGACCCACCCGGCACTGTGGGGCACGGTCGGCGCCCTGCCCGACACCCGCAACCTGGCGGCCGGAATGGCCACCTCCGGAGCGATCACCAGCTGGCTCCGCGAGCTGTTCGGCCGTCCCGACTACCTCGAGCTGCTGCGGCTGGCCGACGAGTCGGGACCGCGGGCCCGCGGACTGCTATGCCTGCCCTACTTCGCGGGGGAGCGCACCCCGGTCGCCGACCCCGACGCCCGCGGTATCTTCGCCGGCTTGACGGTCTCCCACACCCGGGGCGACCTCTACCGGGCGGCCCTGGAGTCGACCGCGCTGGGGGTCCGCCACAACATCGAGACCTTTCGGGCCGCCGGTGGGCAGATCGATCGCGTGGTCGCGGTCGGCGGCGGGACCCAGGGCGACCTGTGGACCCAGATCGTCAGTGACGTGACCGGCGTGGAGCAGGTCATCCCCACCCAGACGATTGGGGCGAGCTACGGGGCCGCCTATCTCGCCGCAGCCAGTGTCCTCGACGTGTCCATCAGCAACTGGAACCCCACGCAGCGGATCTGCCGGCCCAACCCAGAAACCCGCGATAACTACAACGAGCTGTACGAGCTCTACCGGGCCTTCTACCCAGCAACCCGCGACATCAGCCACACCCTGGCTCGGCGTCAGCGCGAGCTCTCGTCCGGTACGGTCGAGCCAACCGCGGGCGGCACTCAACCCCCAAGGAACGAGGCAACATCATGAACGACTTAGCAGGGCGCACCATCCTCGTGACGGGCGCCACCGGAGGGATCGGCGGTGCCACCGTGCACCGCCTGATCAGGCAGGGAGCCGACGTGATTGCCGGGGGCAGGTCCGTGGACAAGCTGGAACAGCTGGCGTCCGCGACCGGCGCGCGGCCCCTTCCCTTCGAGCTCACCTCTGAGGACAGCGTCCGGGAGGCGGTGGAGGGTCTCGAACTGTGGGGTGTGGTCAACTGCGGCGGCTGGGGCGGTGAGATCGCGACCCCCCAGGACACCGACATCGACGTCTTCGACAAGGTGATGAGCATCAATGCCCGGGGCAGCCTGCTGGTGATCAAGTACGCCTCGCGCTTCATGATTGCCTCAGAACGTGGCGGTTCCATCGTCAACGTGTCCAGCCAGGCCAGCCTGGTGGGGCTCAAGGGGCACGTCTCGTACGGCTCGTCCAAGGCCGCGCTCGACAACATCACCCGGGTGTGTGCCCTGGAGCTGGGTCAGCACAACATACGGGTCAACAGCGTGAACCCGACCGTCGTGATGAGCGAGATGTCGCAGTTCTACTGGGGGCGTCCAGAGATCGGTGAGCCCTTCCTGGCGCAGATGCCCCTGCACCGGTGGGCCACCGAGGACGACATTGCGGGCCCGATCGCCTTTCTGCTGGGTGATGATGCCGCCATGATCACCGGGGTGTCGTTGCCCATCGACGGCGGCTACACGAACCGCTGAGGGGAGTGCACACCATGGGTTCCACCGTCGCGGGTACCGCCGTGGCATGGACCACCTTGCCGGAGCTGGCCGGACGGATCCGCGTGCCGACCTACGACCGGGCGGCGATGTCGGTCGGCATCATGCACCTGGGGGTGGGCGGCTTCCACCGCTCTCACCAGGCGATGTACCTGGACCGGCTGATGGCGTCGGGACGCGACCTCGACTGGGCGTTGCGGGGGGTCGGTGTGCTGCCGCACGACCGCCGGATCGTCGACGCGCTCAACGGCCAGGACGGCCTCTACACCCTGGTCATGAAGCATCCCGATGGTCGGCTGGAGCCCCGGATTATCGGGTCGATCACCGGCATGATGTACCTCCATGACGACCCACGGGCTGTCGTGGAGGCGATGGCCGTCGCATCAGTTCGGATTGTGTCGTTGACCATCACCGAGGGTGGATACCTGATTGACTCGGTGACGGGGGAGTTTGACGTCAGACACCCATCGATCCAGCCCGACCTGCAGCCGGGGGCCGAGCCCGAAACGGCCTTCGGACTCATCACAGCAGCCTTGGCCTTGCGTCGCAGCCGGGGGATCGCCCCGTTCACCGTGATGTCGTGCGACAACGTGCCGGGCAACGGGCACGTGGCACGTCGAGCCATCGTTTCCTTCGCCCGCTTACTCGACCCCGCCCAGGCCGACTGGATCGATCAGTCGGTGGCCTTCCCGAACTCGATGGTGGACCGCATCACCCCAGGCACCACCGATGCTGACCGGGCCGCTCTGGCCGAGCAATTCGGCGTGCACGATGTCTGGCCGGTGGTCTGCGAGCCGTTCACCCAATGGGTGTTGGAGGACAACTTCCCGACTGGCCGACCGGCCTGGGAGGAGGTGGGGGTTCAGTTGGTCCAGGACGTCGCGCCGTACGAGCTGATGAAGTTGCGGATGCTCAACGCCGGACATCAGGTCGTCTGCTACCTGGGCGCCCTGGCCGGGTTCGGCTACTGCCATGAAGTGTGTCAGGACCCGACCTTCCGGGCCTTCCTCAACACGTTCATGGCCACCGAGGCAGCCCCGACCCTGCCGCCGGTGCCCGGGGTCGACCTCGATGACTACCGCCGCACACTGGTTGAACGGTTCTCAAACCCATATATCCGCGACACCTTGGCGCGGCTATGTGCCGACACCTCGGACCGGATCCCGAAGTTCCTGCTCCCGTCGGTGCGGCACAACCTGGCTCATGGTGGCCCTATCGAGCGCTCGGCCCTGGTCATCGCAGCCTGGGCGCGTTACGCCGAGGGGGTCGATGATGCCGGCCACTCGATCGAGGTCGTGGATCCGTTGCGGGAGCAGCTGATGGCGGCGGCGGCGCGGCAGCAGGAGGAGCCGACTGCCTTCTTGGCCCAGCGGGAGATATTCGGTGACCTGGTGGATGACCCCCGGTTCACCGATGCCTACCTGCGTGCCCTCGCGTCCTTGCACACCATGGGTGCTCTCGCCACCGTGGACGCCTGGTCGGTCAGGCCGTTTTCCTGACCTTGCTTCGCTGCACTGGGATGACCGGTGGCTGCGTCGGATCGGGATGACGCAGGACGTGTGCTTTCCGAAGATCGAGCACGCTCCCGTCATAGCGGATATTGCGCAGGTCTGCCACCACAAGGTGGGCCCGCGTGCGCAACCCTCGTTCGCCAACGCCGACTGTCAGTCCGATCCCGGCTGCCAGGGCCGAGCTCACGCCCGCTTCAGCGTCCTCAAACACCACGCCGCGTGCCGGCGCAATCCTTAGCCGTTCGGCCCCGATGCGGTACGGGTCGGGTGCAGGTTTTCCCTGGCGCACGTCCTGCGCCGTCACGATGTCGTCTGGGCAGCGCAGTCCTGCCGCACTCAGCCGCGCGCGTGCGACCGCGAGGACAGCTGATGTGACGACCGTCCAGCTGTCCTGCGGAAGCAAGCTCAGCAATTCGACAGCCCCTGGAAGAGCGTGGACCATCGGCGCCGTGTCGATCTCGAGCTGTATCAAAGCTCGCTTGGCACGATCGAGGTCCTGCGCTGGAACCAGTTCCGCGACAGTATCGCCAGCGGGGCGCCCATGGGTGATGTCCCGGGCGAAGTCGAAGCCGGGCGCATATTCCGCCGCCCAGCTGTTCCAGGCCTGCGCGGCCGCCTCATCGGAGTCGACCAGCACGCCGTCACAGTCGAAAAGTAAGCCCTCTGCCGATATCACGGTTTTCCTCTGATCTTCGATGATGTCAGAACGCCGATCGCTCAGGTGCCTATGCCCGGCCCGGATCGGCAGCACGGTCGCCTCAGGTGGCGCCTCGAGTGACGTGAGCAGCGCGGTCGATGAGTGACTGTGAGCGCCCCAAGGCTACTTCGGTTGCCAGCATCCGGTGACAGCGTTAACTCAGCTGCCCTTCGCCTTCAACTCTGCCAGGACAGGTGATGCTGGCGGAATACTCCAGACAATGGCCCTTGACATCGCGAATTTTGGCATCGCCACTCGTCTTGGAACCTGCCCTCGCAATCCGGGCTCTGGTCATGCGGGGTCGGGGAACTGATCGGTGGTCTCATACACTCCAGCGGCCAGCCCCGCGAGGAGGGCCGCGCCCCGACAACCGGCCTGGCTGACACCGGAGCGCTCCAACGGGCCGAGCATGTCGCGCTTCACGTGTAGGAGGGCGCGACTGTTGCTCCACCCGCCGGTTACAACCAGCTGACGAAGTGGGCCCGACAGCCTGGACATCGCTACGTGGGTCAACTTCGCCTCCCTGGTCACATGCTCCAGTGCCGACCTCCAGATGTGCTCGGGTCGGGTGTTCTCATTGGCGCCTTTGACCACGACTCCCTCTGAGGTCACCTCAAGAACGAGTCCTCGCACCTCCAAGGGAGAGACGGCCAACGCGGCCGCATCCAGAGCATCCAGATCCTCACCATCCTCACCGAGCAGCGCGCGTACGTGCTGCAAGGTGCGCCCGCCTTCCGTGCCGCCGAGCAGACACCAGCGTTGAGCCAGTACATGCCAACCCGTAGTGATCCCGGCACGCGCCAGCTCGGCGATGGTTTCCTCCGGCAGGTTTGGCTGCACGGTTCGCACCAACGCTTCTGCCGTCCCGCACGAGTCCAGCTCGTCCCCCTCATGAATGGCCCCCGCACCGACAGCGGCCGCCTGGTGATCGTGACCGGCCACGGTCAGAACGGCACCAGCGAGCGCGGTCGAGACCTCGCTGTTGGTCACCCCTCCCAGCGCCGTCCCGGCGGTCACCAGCGGCGGCAGCAGGGACTCCTTCATTTCTGTCGCCGACAAGCTCTCAGCCCACCAGGTACGAGTTGCCAAGTCCAGCCAGCCTGTACGCGACGCCAGGGACAGCTCGCTGGCCTCCTCGCCGCCCAGCCCGAGGACGATCCACTCGCCGATGTTCAAGCGACGCACGGCGTCTGTGGCCGCGAGGTGGTGGCGCACAAGCCAGTGATGCTTCGTCAGGGACCATTGCGGTAGGAACGGCAGTCCGGTGCGAGCGCTGAACTTGTCGGCCCCCAACCGGACGTCCAACTCAGCGAGCTCAACACGGTCCCTGGTGTCATGCCAGGCGATCACCGGTGCCACTGGCCTACCATGTCGATCCAGCAACACACCGGACTCGCCCATGCTCGCAACGCCCAGCCCCAGGACGGCAACGCTCGAGGTCTGCGCGAGGGCTTGGTTCACCGCTTCAATGGCGCCGGCGAGCAGGTCGCGGGCATCCATCTGGACCCCCGACGGCGTGGAGCTCCAGATGGTAGGGGCTCGTCCGTCAGCAACCGCCTGACCTTCGGGGGTGTAAACCACGGCCTTGCTCGACGTCGATCCTACATCCAGGCCAATCAACACCCCTTCGCCCACCGCGGACCCCTCCCGTTGTCACTGCCTATTGACGAGGGTATTAGATGTATCTCGTGGTGGCTTTTCGGGCTTCCGTCCAGGCCTCGATTTGACTGAGGCGCCGTGCCTGGGTCTTCGCAAGGTCACGAGGTTGATCGCCGCGATCGCCGGTTCGGCGCGCTACGCCGAGGGCATCGATGGGCAGACCGTCCCAGCCAGGCCGTGGGTAGATGAGAAACCAGCTGAAGGCCAGAGTTGGCCGCGAATGGCTGGTCCCGCAGCGTATGTGGCCGACATCTGCGACGTGTCCGATCGCCTCGACGATGAGCGTCTGGCAGCAGGACATGTCGCAACGGTGGCGGCTGCACAGAAGGGAGCCGGGCGCATCGTCGAGCTGATCGACCGAGCCGCCAGGGTCTGATCGAAGAGTCGTGAACCGGATGACCGCCAGGTCGTCCTGCGGAAACCGATGGAAAGAGCGAGACCATGAAAGCACTGGACCGCAAGCTGGCCACGATCTTGGCGGGTGGGTACACGCCCGACGATTTCATCATCGCCGATGCCAAGGACGCCGACATGGCTTTTGGGGTGGCTGCGGCCGGCATGGCGCCGGGCCAGACCCCGCCGCGTCTGCGCTCACGCCAGGAGTACTTGGAAGCGATGACCGCCCTGGTACGGGATGAGACGGTTGACATCATGCTTACCTCCGCGTCCAACGGTGAGCAGCTGGCCCGGGACCGGGTGCTGGAGGGTTCACCGGTGACGCCTGTGGTGCGGGCCAACGATGCCACGGACATCTGGAATCAGCGCGGTGGCGGTTACCCGCAGCGGCCGTCGCGACCGTTCCGGTCTGCCGACCTCCAGTCGGTCAGTGCATTTTGCGACCTCGTGCTGTATTCCATCACCTTCAACAACGACCGCGATCTCGACCTGGCGACCCTGGAGGCCTACGCCCGTTTCCGTGCCGATGCCCGCGCCGCCGGGCTGCGTCACATCCTCGAGGTCTTCAACCCGAACGCGCCCGTCGGGCTGTCCGGGCAGGACGTGGGCGCCTTCATCAACGACAGCATCGTGCGGACCCTTGCTGGCCTGACGAGCACCGAACGGCCATTGTTTCTCAAGGTGGCTTTCAACGGGCCGGACGAACTGGAGGAACTCGTCAATTACGACCCCGCTCTTGTGGTCGGTGTCCTCGGAGGGGCTGCGGGGACGACGCGAGACACCTTCGAGCTGTTGTCGCAGGCGGAGCGGCATGGTGCCCGAGTTGCCCTGTTCGGACGAAAGATCCAGCAGGCGGAGTCGCAGAGCGACCTGGTGGGTCTCATGCGGTCAGTGCTGCGCCGGGACCTGAGCCCCGAGCAGGCCGTGCAGGAGTACCACCAGTCGCTGCACAGCCAGGCACTGCTCGCGCGGCGCACCCTGGAGGAAGATCTGGCCATCACCGAGCCCGTGCTCAGACAGGGCTGAGGTGGCGTCGACCCGGTCAGGCGTGCCGTGCGTCGGCTCAATCGTCGTGGACCTGGCCAAGGTCATCGACGCCTACCCCGACCAGGAGCGGCTCACCCTCATCAGGGACGTTTCGGTGAGCACAGGCGGGCCGGCCCTGAACCTGGCGGTGGACCTGCGCCGGCTCGGCGCGCTGTTCCCGCTCGAACTGGCTGGTGTGGTGGGGGACGACGAGCACGGCCGGCTGGTGCGTGACGCCTGCGCGGCACTGGGCATCGACACGAGCGCCCTGCGGACGGTACCGGATGTGGCCACCTCGTTCACCGACGCGATGGTTGTGCGCGACGGCGGTACCCGCACGTTCTTCCACCACCCCGGGGCAAGCGCACTGCTCTCAGCGCAAGACGTCGACGTGACTGGCTCCCCTGCGAAGATCCTGCACGCTGGGGCACTCGGGTTGCACCCGCGCATGGATGCACCCGGTCAGGGGGGTGGGAACGGCTGGGCATCCCTGCTGCAGGCAGCACAGTCGGTGGGCATGCGCACCACCATGGAGCTGGTCTCGCTGCTCGACGAGGAGATCCGCGCGGTGGCGCTGCCGTGCCTGCCCAACCTGGACTACCTGGTGATCAACGAGGTCGAGGCGGCCGCCTTGACGGGCGCGCAGATCCGGCCAGCGGACGTGGACGGGCATCCCCACTGGAGGGCGCTGGAGTCCGTTGCCATGGCCCTGGTGGAGCTCGGCGTCTCGCGCCTGGTCGCCGTGCACTTTCCCGCTGGGTGCGTGGCCGCCGCACCCGGTGGGCTGCTCTGGCGACAGGGGTCGGTGCGTCTGCCGCGTTCGGCGGTGCGCAACGCGACCGGAGCCGGTGACGCTTTTGCTGCTGGGGTGATCTACGGGCTGCATGAGGAACTGCCGGTCGCGCAGTGCTTGCGGCTCGGGGTCTGTGTTGCAGCCGCGAGCCTGGAGGGCGCAGCGACGTCAGACGGCGTGCAGCCGTTGGCGCAGTGCCTTGCCCTGGGTGAAACTGATGGCTACCGGTCGACGTCCGAGCCCGTCCAGGGTGGCGTCTGAGGCGCACTTCCCCTGGCTCGCGTGTTGGAGTGTCCGCGACCAGCTGAGCTGGTTGGACCAGGACGACGGGCGCATTCGGCCCGGACCACTCGTCCGACCTGGTCAGCGGGACCGGGATCCCACGGTGGGGCCTTGCAATTGTCATGGTTCGGTTACGATATGTCCCCTCTTGATCTTGCTCTTGACAACGTTGTCATGTAGCCCGAGTGTGGGCCAATGGAGGTCGGGACGGAGCCATCCAGCGGGACAGGTTCTTCACGGTGGGTTGTCCGCAGGAGATCGGCTCGAAATACGGAAGCCTGTGCCTTGTCGAGGCCGGTATCGGGTGCCGGGGGCGGGCACAAGGCTGCCAGGGGCACCAAGATGCAGACTCCATTTCTTGCGATGAGCCTCCCGGCTCGGGATCACAATTGCAGCAGGGGCGGGAACGCCAGTGCTTGCCGGGACCTCGTCGCCGCACTGCCGGGAGGGCGCCCGTGAACGCTCGCCCCGGCCTCAAGGACGTTGCCGCTCATGCAGGAGTGAGCATCAAGACTGTCTCGCGGGTCGTCAATAACGAGGCATCTGTCTTGCCCGCCACCCGGATGAGAGTCAAGCGATCGATTTCGGAGTTGGACTATGTGCTCGACACGAGGGCCCGAGCACTGAAGTCCGGTGTGCCAGATGCCGTTGGTGTCTTGGTCGACACCATCGCTGACCCCTTCTTCTCCTCGCTGGTCAGTGCCATCGAAGACAGAGCCCTTGAGGATGGACTGAGCGTGATCTTCGCCAGCACCGGATTCGACTCGGGTCGTGAACGCCACCAGCTTCTACGTCTCACGGGGCAGCGGGTCCGCGGCATCGTCCTTGCCCCGGTTGCCCAGGACCACAGCTATTTGGGGCGATATCGATCGACAACGCCAGTAGTCATGATCGACCGGCGCAAGGAAGGATTCGACTCCGTTGTCGTCGATGACGACAAGGCGACAAGAGAGGCCGTCGAAGGATTCATTTCGCGGGGTCATACCCGAATCGCGTTCGTTGGTCGGGACGAGCGATTCAGCACCATCATTCAACGTGCCCATGGTTATGACCAGGTGCTCATCGAGCACGACATTGAACGTGACCCCGCATTGTCGCCGCCTTCGGCGGCAGAGGCCGATTCAGCCAGGACGGTGACGACCATGCTTCTGGACCTGCCACAGCCGCCGACGGCTATTTTCGCCGCGAATCCGAGGTCGGGTATGGGAGTCGTCGACGCGTTGCATGGCCTGAATCGCACCGACGTCGCGCTCATTTCGTTTGGCGACTTCTCGCTTGCCGGAGCGCTCAAGCCTGGCGTGACCTGTATAGATCAGGATCCCCATCGCATCGGCAACGCAGCGATCGAGCGGCTGATGCAACTCATGGACTCACCAGAGACCACGCCCGAAGAGATCCTCATTGAGACGGAGTTGTTGGAGCGGGGCTCCGGAGAACTCCCACCCTGCCCGATTCGAAAGGGAGACTCGCGATGATGCCTGTAGTGCTGGCGCCGAACCTGATCGACCACTTCTACCTCGGGGGAGACCGGATTGCCGCGTTGCGCGGTATTCAGACGACGTCAGCCCGGCAACCGGAAGAGTGGCTGGCCGCGACGGTCTCGCGAGCCGACGAGGAAATGATTGGACTGTCGCGAATTGAATCGGGCGAGCTTCTGCGTGACCTCGTCTCAGATGACCCGGCGTCGTGGACTGGGCCCGAACACGCCGCGGCGCGCAATGACGGTGATGTCGGCATCCTCGTCAAGTTGCTGGATGCCGGCCAGCGGCTACCCGTACATGCTCACCCGGACCGCTCGTTCGCGCGTAGCCATCTGGACTGCCCCTACGGAAAGACAGAGTCGTGGTTGGTGCTGGGCAGCGAACCAGGTGCGGCTGTGCACCTGGGGTGGAAGACGGACATGGACGCAGAAGAACTCGCCAGCCGACGCGACAGCCAAGACGGTGACTGGATGCTTGGTCACATGAACCGGGTCGAGGTGGTGCCGGGAATGGGAATCCTTGTGCCTGCCAGCACGGTGCACGCCATTGATGCGGGGGTCTTTGTCATGGAAGTACAGGAGCCGACGGACTTTTCGATTGTTCTCGAGTGGTCGATCACGACCTCTACGCGCGAAGAGTCTCATTTGGGCATTGGCTTCGATGCTGCCATGCAGGCCGTCTCCACCATGGCCTTGCCACTCTCGAGGCTTGACCGCTTGGTGGTCCGCAACGACCTGGCGGTTCGCCATCCCGAGGCCAAGAGCGTTCTGCCGGTCGACGCGGATCCGTTCTTCACGTTGCATCATGTCGCCCCCGTGCCAGGTTCCACTGACAGGATTGGCTCTGGATTCGCCGTCGTGCTCGTGTTGTCGGGCAATGCGATGCTGGTCGGTGCTCACGAGAGTATTCAGGTCTCTTCCGGACAGGTGCTGGCTGTCCCGCATGCGTTCGGTGCTTGGGAGGTCGACGGCGATGCCAGCGTGCTTGTCGGCGCCCCTGGCTTTGGGTGGCCGGCGAGTCTTGGACAGGAGCAGCGATGAAAGCCCATGCCGTCGTCGGACTCGACAGGGGCAGCACCAGTATCAAACGGCTTCTGGCGACCATCGATGGGCCAGAAGGCCGTATCGAGCGGCGGCTGGATGAGTGCGTGAAGGCAACCACCGGCCGTGCGTGGTTCTCGAGTGAAGGGGCTTAGCAATGTCTGCACCACTACTGGAGGCGAGAGGGCTTTCCCGCATGTTCGGTCATGTCCGGGCTTTGGACAACGCGAATTTCGATCTCTATCCCGGGGAGGTGGCAGCGCTCATCGGCGACAACGGTGCCGGAAAGTCGACGCTGATCAAAGCTCTCTCGGGCAACTTGGACATAGACAGCGGGGAAATCCTGTTCGATGGGAAGGAAGTCAATTTGACCGACCCTGCCCAGGCGAGAGCGATGGGTATTGAGACGGTGTATCAGGATCTTGCCCTTGCGCCGCATCTCGATCCGGTGGAGAACATGTACCTTGGCCGCGAGATCATGCACGACGGACTGGCTGGGATCCTCGGGTTCATGAAGACGAGGCAGATGCGCATGGAATCCCGTGCAGCCTTCGATGAACTGGGGGCACCAGTGCGGTCCCTCACCTCGCCGGTTGGCAGCATGTCCGGCGGGCAGCGCCAGGCGATCGCGATCGCCCGCGCGGTTTCCTGGGCCAACCGGGTCGTCTTCCTCGACGAACCGACTGCGGCGCTAGGTGTTCGCCAGACAAAGAACGTTCTCGAAACCATCCGCAAGGTTCGCGACAAGG
>DAITND010000072.1:0-12057 GCA_036834825.1 Dermatophilaceae bacterium | reverse complement strand
TCAGGCTGCCCTCAGCTACGTCCACCTGCTACGACAGGCAAACGGTGATGGTCTCTCACCTCCACTCGAACAACAGCGCCTCACGGCGCAATCAATCAACCACCTTGACAAATACCGGTTGCGCAAGTACTCCAACACCAGCTCACGGGAGCTTCGCGCGTTGCTCGCTCCCGTCTTGCCCACGCTGTTCAATTCACGCCGGCCGGCACAGTCTCCGAGCTCGTGATCTTGACAGATGCACCCAGCCGCTACCTCACACCTTTCGTCCGTCACGTGGGACACATGGGATGAGACGCTTGCGCTTTGTTACCCATCGGTAGCATCATAGATGTTACCCGTCAGTAATGGCGGGTATTGGAGGCCACCACGCGGCCAAACCTGACCACGGAGGACCCTGATGGGCCACTATAAAAGCAACCTTCGCGACCTCGAGTTCAACCTCTTCGAGGTCTTCAACCGCCAGGAGGTCCTGGGCAGCGGCCCCTACTCCGAGGTCGACGAAGACACCGCCCGCGAGATCCTGCATGAGGTCGGTCGCCTCGCCGAGAACGAGCTCGCGGCGAGCCTGCTCGACTCCGACCGCAACCCGCCGGTGTTTGACCCAGCAACATCCTCGGTCACCATCCCGGCATCGTTCACCAAGTCGTACAAGGCCTACCTGGACGCAGGTTGGTGGCGGCTCGACGTCCCCGCCGAGCTGGGCGGCACGGTCATCCCACCGTCGCTGCGTTGGGCTGTCGCGGAGCTAGTCCTGGGCTCGAACCCGGCCGTGCACATGTACTCGGCCGGCTTCGCCTTCGCCAAGGTGCTTTTCCACCTGGGCACGGACGACCAGAAGAAGATGGCCCACCACTTGGTCGACAAGCAGTGGGGCGCCACGATGGTGCTCACCGAGCCCGACGCGGGCTCTGACGTAGGCGCCGGCCGGACGAAAGCCGTCCAGCAGCCAGACGGCACGTGGCACATCACCGGTGTCAAGCGCTTCATCACGTCGGCCGAGGCGGACTTCTTCGACAACGTCGTGCACTTCGTCCTGGCTCGGCCCGAGGGCGGCGGAGCTGGCACTAAGGGCCTCTCGCTGTTCGTCGTGCCCAAGTTCAACGTGGACCTCGAGACCGGCGAGCTCGGCGAGCGCAACGGCGCCTACGTCACGAACGTCGAACACAAGATGGGCCTGAAGGCATCCACCACCTGTGAGGTGACCTTCGGCGACAAACAGCCCGCAGTGGGCACCCTGCTCGGGGACACCCACGACGGCATTGCGCAGATGTTCCGGATCATCGAGTTCGCCCGAATGATGGTTGGCACCAAGGCAATCGCCACGCTGTCGACCGGGTACCTCAACGCACTCGAGTACGCCAAGCAGCGTATTCAGGGCGCCGACCTGACCCAGATGACGGACAAGCTCGCACCACGGGTGAGCATCACCCACCACCCCGACGTGCGACGTTCCCTGATGCTGCAGAAGGCGTATGCGGAGGGCCTACGAGCCCTTGTCATCTACACCGCCACCCAGCAGGACATCATCGACCAGGCGCAGCTGAGCGGCGGCTCGGACGAGCTCGAGAAGGGCTCTGAGGCCGCGATGGCGAGCCGGGTCAACGACCTCTTGCTGCCGATCGTAAAGGGTGTCGGCTCCGAACGCGCCTGGGTGCTGCTCGGCACCGAGTCGCTGCAGACATACGGCGGCTCGGGGTTCCTGCAGGACTACCCGATCGAGCAGTATGTCCGCGACGCCAAGATCGACACGCTCTACGAAGGCACCACGGCCATCCAGGGTCTGGACTTCTTCTTCCGCAAGATCATCCGCGACAAGGGCAAGGCAGTGACCCACCTGTCCACCCAGATTCAGGAGTTCGTCAAGGTCGCCGACGACTCGGACTTCCAGCACACGGAACGAGAGCTCCTGGGCAAAGGGCTCGAGGACCTGCAGGGCATCCTCGGGTTCATGGTCACCGAGCTCATGAACTCAGATCCCCGAGGGGGCGAAGGCAGCTCGATCGAGAACCTCTACAAGGTCGGCCAGAACACCTCTCGACTCCTGCTCTGTGCCGGCGACCTCGTCGTGGGATGGCTGCTGCTACGCCAGGCCGAGGTAGCCAAGGCTGCTCTCGACGCAGGCACGGCGTCAGTCAAGGACCAGAAGTTCTACGAAGGCAAGATCGCGGCAGCGTCCTTCTTCGCGCGTACGGTCCTGCCGAAGATCGCCGCCGAGCGCCAGATCGCCGAAGCGACGGACAACTCCCTCATGGACGTGTCAGAGGATGCGTTCTAGACAGCCACCAAGTACAGCCTCGACAAACATGCTCCCGACGGTCACACCAGCGGCAGTCGGCGATCGCGCAGGACCGGGAAGCTGGTGCGGTAGTCACCGACGAGGCCCATGTCGACCTCGACGCTGAGCACCTGTTGGTCGCTGCCGGCCATGGCCACCACGTCGCCCGTGGGCAGCACGACCTGGCTGTGCCCGCCCATCACCACGCCGGCGTGGGTACCTGCCGTGTTGCAGGCCACGACGACGCACTGGTTCTCGATCGCCCGGGCGTGGGCGAGCAGCGTCCAGTGCGCGACCCGAGCCGCAGGCCACGCAGCGGGTATGACGAAAAGTGTTGCGCCGGCGTCAAGCTGTGCCCTGTACAGCTCGGGGAAGCGAAGGTCGTAGCATGTCGACAGCGCCGCACGGGCGACTCCTCCGGCTGTCGAGGAATCGGGCACGTCGAGCAGCGACAGAGCGTTCCCGGCTTCCATCAGCAGGGGCTCGCCCTGGCCGAAGCCGAACCGGTGAATCTTGCGGTAGGTCGCGGCCAGGGACCCGTCTGCGGCAAAGACCAGTGACGTGTTCCACAGGTCTTTGCCCTCGGGACCGCGGCCACCATGAGCCGGACGCTCGACAATCGAACCCGCGTGCAGCATGACGCCGGCGTCCCGGGCGGCGGCGGACATTAGGGAGGCGACCGGGCCGTCAATGGGTTCGGCACGCTCCTGCCACCGCTTGTAGGCGAAACCGCCGGGGGCCCATAGCTCCGGAAGGACCACGAGGTCGTGACCCGCCTGGGCACGCACGAGAGCACCGGCCCGGGTGACCCGGTCAGCAACAGGCTCCCGGTCGTCATACCCAAGCTGGATCACGGCAATGCGCATGTCAGTCTCCTGATCTCGGCAATGTTGGCGCAGGCAGTGTGGGCTCATCGGGCCCGGACTGCCCAGATAGCGCGCTCAGGTGGGCGTTGTACGCCTTCAGCTCCGCGTCGTCGTCACGATCGGCCTGGCGGTCCAGCCGCGTGGACTCGGCACTATCGGAACGCACCCAGTCCAAGGTGACCAGCAAGGCCAAGATCAGCGTGGGGAGCTCGCCGATCCCCCAGGCCACTGCGCCACCAGTGCGTTGGTCGGCCAGCAGATCCACCGCCCACGGCAGGTGCAGACCCTGGAAGAAGGTGGGCGCCAACAATGTCGTGCCGCTGGTCAGGGCAACACCGAAGAACGCATGGAACGAGATCGTGCCGAAGAGGATGACCAGCAGCAGAACCGGTGGCCAGCGCTTGGGCCCTGGGTCGATTCCTACGAGCACCCACGCGAAGAGATATCCGGCCAACAGGAAGTGGGTTGTCATCAGGACGTGCCCGGTGTGCGTCCGGAGTGCCAGCTCGAACAACGGCGAGAAGTAGAACACGATCAGGCTGCTGAAGAAGATCACGGCAGCCACGATCGGATTGCCAATCACCGCAAAGTATCTGGAGTGCACCACAGCGAGCAACAGCTCGCGAGGACCCAGGCTGTTGTCGCGGCGCGGCGTCAAGGTTCGGAGCGCGAGGGTGACCGGGGCGGCGAGCACCATCAGGATCGGGGCCGCCATGGAGACCGTCATGTGCATGACCATGTGCACCGAGAACAGAACGCGCCCGTAGACACCTGGGGCCCCGCAGGTGGCCCACACGAAAATCGCCCAGCCCAGGACCCAGCCGACGGTTCGCCGCACCGGCCATGAGTCGCCCCGAAGGCGCATCCGCCGCACGCCGACAAGATAGAGGGTCACGGCGGTCAAAGCCACCCCGAGCCACAGCCAGTCGATGCGCCAGACGGTGAACCAGCCACTCGTCGTGAGCGGGCCCCCGGGAGCGAGATATCCGGTCAGGGCGTATGCGGGGTCCGGGCTGACCACGGGCGTGTCGATGCCTGGCGGGGCACTGTGTGAGAGTGCGGTGCCCAGGGCAAGGGCGGCGCCCATCACGGCCAGCTCGATGAGGGCCAGTCGCCCGAAAAGCCGTCCCGCGAGCGGATCCGCGGCAATCCGGTTCACCACCCGTGAGCGCTGCTGCCAACCCGCGACGCCGAGTGCGACCAGTGCGACGATCTTGAGGATCACCAACGCGCCATAGCTGGACGCCAGATTGCTTATCGAGCCGATCCGAATCCAGGCGTTGACCGCCCCGGACACGGCGACGGCGACAAAGCACCACCCGGCGAGGGTTGAGTACCGCTGGACACTGACTCCGAGGGCCTTGCCGAGCAGGGGGCGCAGCATCGCCAGCGCGAGCAGGCCACCGACCCACACAACGGCTGAAACCAAATGCAGGGCAAGGGAGTTGACTGCCAGGTCGTGGCTTGCGGCGCCCGAGGCATGGCCGGCAAGAGACAGCGGAAGTATCGCCAGGATGCCGAGCGCCGCAAGGGCGACCATGCTCGACCGGCGCCGGACTACCGCAGCGCCGATGGTGACGACCACCGCCATCGCTGAGCTGGTCGCCGCGACGCGCGTGAAGTCGAGCTGGAAGACGAAGGTCTGCAGTTGGGCAACGAACGTCGGGTCCGTGAGTGCGGTCCCGGAGATGCTGGCAAACGAGAAGACCAGTCCGACGAGCCCGGCCAGCACCCAGACAACACCCGAGGCGCAGGCATAGCGGGTGGCGGTGATTCTGCGGGAGGTGGTGCGCGCCTCGGGGATGATCGTCCCGGCCACCAGGAGCAGGCCCACGGTGCTGGCCATGGCGAGGTCGTGAATGGCGCGCACGATCGGCAACCCCCAGCGCACCAGCGTGCCGGCGTCCGGCAGCCCGGTGGCCGGGGCGGCAAACACACCCCCGAGCAGACCGGCTGGGATGACCACAGCGACGACGGCCACAGCCGCCAGGATCAAGGGTAGTTTCTGCCCCTGTGGAGCGAGGCCGGGTTCCGTGCTCATCTGCACACCCTAAGTAGGCTCACCACATGTCTGTATACCCGACCGACCCTCAGCGCCTGCCCGACCTCGTCAAAGCGTTTGCCAACACCACCCAGAGCGTCGTTGATCTTGCCCGCGCGTGCAGCCCGCACGACCTCGCGCAACCCACCGAGTGTCCCGGATGGACGGTCCACGATCAGATATCCCATGTCGTGGGCGTCGAGGCCTGGCTTGGTGGACACAGGGACCCGCGGGTCGAGGTGCCGCCTTACGAACACATCAGAAACGACCTCGGCAAGAAGGTGGAGTATGCCGTGGAGGTGCGTCGGAGCCGCACCGGCACCGAGCTCGTCACGGAGCTCGAACGCGTTCTGGCACAACGACTCCAGACACTGAGCGATCCGATGCTGACGGACAGCAGCATCGTCGCTGGGCCGTTCGGCCCGGAGCAGGCAGCGACCGTGCTGCTGATGCGCGTCTTCGACATATGGACCCATGAGCAGGATATCCGCAGCGCACTCGGACGACCCGGCAACCTGGACTCCGCTGCCGCCGGGGTGTGCGTCGGCTCGGTCATGGTGCAGCTGCCCAGGCTGATCGCCAAGCACGCCGCTATTGAGCCTGGGCAGGTTGTCGTCATCGACGTCACCGGCCCGGTTGTGGCCCGCCAGGGATTCCTGGTTGAGCTGGACGAACAGGGTCGACCCCGCGGCCGGGCGATATCCGACCGGCTGCCAGATCGTCCGACGACGACCATCAGCCTGTCCACCGAAGCCTTCACGCGTCGGGCCGCCGGCCGACGTTCAGTACGCGATACGGCATACAGCATGGTCGGTGGCGACGCGATCGCACGCGGCGTTCTGGAAGCCTTGGTGGTCACCCACTGAGTCACCCCGCAGCGGCCCAGCGCCGCCGAGATCTACACGCTTGGTTGCATCATGCAAGTTATTTGTGATAGTTGTATGGCGCAAGCAACTTTTCGGAAACTGTGGAGGCACAATGGCGATCAGCCTGGAGAACGCAAGCCGTCTCAGCATCGAGATGGTCCGCGTCATGAAGCTGTTCGCGTCCATGCGCCAGCACGCCCCGAAGGTGCACCCGGGAGTTGAGCCTGCGTCCTACCCCATCCTGTTCAACCTCGTCGTGGGACCTCAGCGGGTTTCCCTGCTGGCCGAGCACGTCCACTCGGACGTCTCCACGGTGAGCCGTCAGGTGTCGACGCTAGTGACCCACGGGGTGCTTGAGAAGGTGACCGACCCCCATGACGGCCGGGCTTGCATGGTCTCACTCAGCACCGAGGGGATAGCGCTCGTCGAGCATCTCAAGATCAGCCGCGGCGAGTGGTTACGCCAGCTGCTGCAGGACTGGGAGCCATCCGACGCAGAAGCTTTTGGCGACTATCTCGAGCGGTTCGCCGCATCTTTCGAGGTTTCCAAAACCACACCGTTCGACCTGTCGAAAACCACGCCGATCAACGTTCCAAACGCCATGCCTTCCGAGGCTCCGAAGACCACACCGATCGAGGTTTCCAAGTAATGGCCACCGCAATCGCCCCAGCGCCCACCAACGGCGGGGCGCTCTCGCACAAGCAGATCCTGACCATCATGGCCGGTTTGATGATGGGTATGTTCCTGGCCGCGCTCGACCAGACCATCGTCTCCTCGGCCATGCGCGTCATCGCCGACGACCTTCATGACCTGGCCGGACAGGCCTGGGTCATCACGGCCTACCTCATCACCTCGACAATCGTGACGCCGCTATACGGCAAGCTCTCGGACATCTATGGCCGCAAACCCTTCTTCACCGCAGCCATCGTCATCTTCTTGTTCGGCTCAATCCTGTGTACGTTCGCCACCTCGATGCCGATGCTGGCAAGCTTCCGCGCTGTGCAGGGTCTGGGTGCGGGTGGACTTTTCTCCCTGGCCCTGGCCATCATCGGCGACATCGTGCCGCCACGTGAGCGCGCCAAGTACCAGGGTTACTTCCTCGCGGTCTTCGGCACCTCAAGCGTCCTGGGTCCGGTCGTAGGCGGCTTCTTCGCCGGTCAGTCCCAGATCCTGGGCATCACCGGCTGGCGTTGGGTCTTCCTGGTCAACGTGCCGATCGGCATCGCTGCGCTCTTCGTGGTCAACCGCACGCTGCACCTGCGACACACCCGGCTGGATCACCGCATCGACTTCGGCGGCGCCGCAGCGCTGACCGTCGGGCTCGTCCCGCTGCTGCTGGTGGCCGAGCAGGGTCGCACGTGGGGCTGGAGCTCCGGTCAGTCCATGCTCTGCTACGGCATCGGACTGGTAGGGGCCATTGCTTTCGTCCTGATCGAGCGTTCGATGGGTGCTGAGGCACTGCTGCCGCTGAGCCTGTTCACCAACAAGACGGTGGGCGTCGCCTCCATCGCCTCGGTCATCCTGGGTATGGGCATGTTCGGTGGACTTGCCTGCCTGCCGCTCTACCTGCAGATCGTCAAGGGCGCGACGCCGACCAGCGCCGGCCTGATGCTGCTGCCGATGACCCTGGGCCTGATGAGTGGATCGATCCTCTCGGGGCAGATCATCTCCAGGACGGGCCGGTACCGGCAGTTCCCGATCATCGGCTGCGGCCTGCTCATCGCATCGCTCTTCGGCTTCCACTACGTCGGAGCCGACACCGCCCTGTGGCAGACGATGATCCTCATGCTGTCCTTCGGTCTTGGCCTCGGTTTCAACATGCAGCCACTGACCCTGGCCGTGCAGAATGCGGTCTCCCCGCGCAACATTGGCGTGGCCACCTCATCAGCGACGTTCACCCGTCAGATCGGCGGCACCCTTGGCACCGCCATCTTCTTGTCCATTCTGTTCACCGCAGTGCCCAGCCGCATCCAGACCGCCTTCACCAAGGTCGCTCCCACCCCCGACTTCCAGGCGGCTCTCAAGAATCCTCAATCCCCCACCGGCAACGCTGGGGCCAACACCGCCTTCATCCACAATCTGGCGCAGGCAAAAGCCGGAGGGGGTGGCGGGGGAGCGGTCAACCCGCTGAGCGACTCCTCGTTCATCCAGCAGCTCGACCCACGACTGGCCAAGCCGTTCCTGGTCGGTTTCTCCCAGGCGATGGACCTGGTCTTCCTGATCGGCGCCTGCGTCATGGTCATTGCGTTCATCGTCGTGTGGTTCCTGCCGCATGTCGAGCTGCGCAGCGGTTCGTCCTATGAGAGTCGTGGCAAGCAGGATGCCGCCGAAGCGGAGACGACCGCCAAGCAGGACGACGCGCTACCCAGCCTCTCGCACTGAGCCCGGACTGACCTCCGGTCCGTCCATGACCCGAGGGTGTCTGTCCCTGACAGACGGTCCGTCCCTGGCAGAACGGCCCTGTCCACAACAGGACAGGCCTGGTGGACTCTGCTGCACTACTACGCTGCCGTTGCTCGCGTCGGCACTGGCGGTCCAGCCTTGGTCGGTGCTGGCGCCGGTGCTACTCGTCACGGCCGAAGGCGGCGTCGCGAAGACGATGGCGTATGTCGCGGGCTGGGTCCTGGCCCTCGCGGCAACGGCCCTCGCCACGGTCTCGCTGTACCCGGAGACGCCGAAGGTAGCGTCGAGCTCGCCGTGGGTCACCTGGGTCCAGCTTGCGGCAGGCGTTGCGCTGGGCGGCTGGCTGCTTGTGGGAATGCGAAGGCCGGTCGCGGCGACGTCGGATGCCCAAGGGCGGGGCACCCAACCACTGAGTTCGCAACCGAAGTGGACGGCGCGGCTGGAATCGATGACACCCCCACCAGCCTTCGCTTTCGCGAGCATTCCTGCTGAACCACGCGACCGTGGACCCAGCCATCGGCAACGTGGTGCAGGCCGGGCTGTCCCAAGGGTGGGCCACGGTAGTCCTGATGATATTCATCATCGTTGCCTCCGCAGGAGTTTCGGCCCCCTTGTTGGCGCTGGTTTTCGGTCGGCAGGACGCCCCGGGGATATCGAGAGTGGCACATCTGCGGGTCGAGGATGGCCACCGGCTTCTGACCGTCGTGCGCGCGGTGGTCGCAGTCGTTCTCATCACCAATGGCATCGTCGGGCTGGTCATCTGACCAAGCCGACGACGTGTCATTCGGCCTCTCTCAGCCCCAGACGAGAGCCTGGCTCGGGTCGTGCAGAATCGCCGCCACGTCGGCCAGGAACCGTGAGCCCAGATCGCCGTCGACCATGCGGTGGTCGAACGAGAGGCTCAGCTGGGTGACCCAACGAGGCTTGATCTCTCCGTTGACCACCCACGGCATCTGCCGAACCACACCGAAGGCCAGAATCGCAGCCTCGCCCGGGTTCAGGATCGGGGTGCCCGTGTCGATTCCCAAGACCCCGACGTTGGTGATCGTGATCGACCCGCCCGACATGGCCGCCGGCTGTGTCTTGCCTTCGCGGGCCGTCGACACCAGGTTGGCCATGGCGTCGGCCAGCTGTCGCAGCGACATCTGATCGGCGTCTTTGATGTTGGGCACCATCAGCCCACGCGGAGTCGCCGCGGCGATTCCGAGGTTGACGTAATGCTTGACCGCGATCTCCTGTGCGGCCTCGTCCCAGGTGGCGTTGATCCCGGGGTTTCGGCGACTGGCGATGATCAGCGCCTTGGCAACGATGAGCAGCGGGCTGACCTTGACGTCCCGGAACTCTCGATCGGTCCTGAGCCGGTCGACCAGGCTCATCGTGTGGGTCACGTCGACCGTAATGAACTCCGTGACATGTGGCGCTGTGAATGCAGAGGCGACCATGGCCTGTGCGGTGATCTTGCGTACGCCCTTGATCGGGATGCGCGTCTCACGCTCGCCGGTCGCCGCGAACACGGGCGCCAAGTATGTCGATGAGCCGGCCGCCGCGGAGCCAGCGCCGTTGACGGATGCGGCCGCTATGCCGCCTGCTTCGTACTCCTCGACGTCGGCACGGGTGACGATGCCACCCTCGCCGGACCCGGTGACCTGCGAGATGTCGATACCCAGGTCCTTGGCGAGCTTGCGCACCGGGGGCTTGGCCAACGCCTTGCCGCCGACAGCCGGTACCAGTACGGGTACCGAGACAGGCTGTGCCGTAAGGGACTCGGGCTGGGCGGGGACGGGCGAGAACGCCTGGTTGACCTGGGCGGTCGTCGTGGCCGCGGCGCTCTCACTCTTGCGAAGACGACGCTTGCCCGAGGTGACCCGCGGGCCGTAACCGACCAGGTTCGCGACCCGCTCACCAGTGTCAGCATCACCGGTCTTGCCGGCCTCGACCTCGTCGTCCAAGGTCGTTGCCTTCGACGTCACCGCGTTCGCGGTCCCGGCAACCGTCGTGGTGGGAGGTGCCGCCACCGGGGCAACGTCACTACCGAGCCCGTCGTCGATCGAGATGATCGGGGCGCCGACCTGCACCATGTCACCTTCGGAAACGAGCAGTGCACTAACAGTGCCGGCATACGGCACGGGAAGCTCGACCAGGGACTTCGCCGTCTCGATCTCGACGAAGATGTCGTTGACCTTGACGACGTCCCCGACCTTGACCTTCCAGGTCACGATCTCGGCCTCGACAAGGCCTTCGCCCGGGTCCGGGAGGTTGAAATGCTTTACAGCCATGGCTTGTGGTCCCGTTCGGTATCAGTAGGCGAGAGCGCGGTCGACGCCGTCGAGCACGCGGTCAAGGTCGGGCAGGAACTCTTCCTCGAGCCTGCTGGGCGGGTAGGGCAGGTTGTACCCGCCCACCCGGATCACCGGGGACTCGAGGTGGTAGAAGCAGCGCTGCGAGATAGCCGCTGCCACCTCCGAACCCAGGCCGAGGAACGTCGAGGCCTCGTGAGCAACGACAAGCCTGCCTGTCTTCTCCACCGACGTTGCCACAGCGTCCAGGTCCAGCGGAGACAGCGAACGCAGGTCGATGACCTCGATCGACTTGCCCTCTTCGCCTGCGGCGGTGGCCGCGTCCAGGCACACCTTGACCATGGGGCCGTATGACGCCAGGGTCACGTGCTCGCCGGCACGCGCGATGTTGGCTTTGAAGAGAGGCCGCGGCGCCGAGCTGGCAGTCAGGTCCACCTCGCCCTTCTCGTGATAGCGGCGCTTGGGCTCATAGAAGATGATCGGGTCGTCGGACTCAACGGCCTGCTGAATCATCCAGTAGGCATCCTCGGCGTTCGAGCACGCGACGACCCGAAGCCCTGCCGTGTGGGCGAAGTAGGCCTCGTTGGACTCGCTGTGGTGCTCGACCGCGCCAATACCACCACCGACGGGGATGCGGATCACCATGGGCAGCCTGATCTTGCCGAGGGACCGCGCATGCATCTTGGCGACCTGGCAGATGATCTGGCTGAACGCGGGGTAGACGAACCCGTCGAACTGGATCTCCACGATGGGCCGGTAGCCACGCAGCGCCATACCGATGGCTGTGCCCACGATGCCAGACTCGGCAAGGGGGGTGTCGATGATCCGGTCCTCGCCGAAGTCCTTCTGCAGGTTCTCGGTGACCCGGAACACGCCACCGAGCTTGCCGATGTCCTCACCCATGATGACGACCTTGGGGTCGCGCTCCATGGATCGCCGCAGACCGGCGTTGATGGACTTGCCGATCGTTACCTTCGCCATGTCAGTGCTCTCCCTCAAAGCTCGCGGTGTAGGCAGCGAACCCGGCGCGCTCGGCGTCGATCAGCGGGTGCTCCTCGACATAGATGTTGTCAAACATCGACAGTGGCTCCGGGTCAGGCATCGCAAGACAGCCCGCGCGGACCCTTGCCGCTAGCTCATCGGCTTCAACTTCGACGTCATCGAAGAACGCCGCGTCGGCCTTGAGACTGGACGTCAGGTAGGCCTTGAGCCGGGCGATCGGGTCGCGCAGCTTCCAGACCTCGACCTCGGCGGAGATGCGGTACTTCGTCGGGTCGTCGGAGGTGGTGTGCGCACCCATCCGGTAGGT
>DAITND010000071.1:0-12314 GCA_036834825.1 Dermatophilaceae bacterium | reverse complement strand
GTGCTGGTCGTGTGCGTGGAGAAGTTCTCGGACAAGATCGGCAACGTCCGGCCTTCACGGATGATCTTCGGCGACGGGGCGGCTGCCTTCGTCATCGGGGTTGCCCCGGCCGGCGAGCCGCCGGATATCGAATTCATGCAGACGTACGCCAGCGGTCCGGCGAGCCAGGTCAACTCGATCATCTGGCCCAACCCCGCGTTCGACAACAACATCACCGTGTACGGACCGGACGTCAAGGCGCTGGCCGGCCGCTACCTGCAGCAGATGATCGGCGAGCTCACTGTGCTCCCCGACCCCGACGGGGTCAAGGCGTCGCTGCTGGAGAGCATCGACCTCATCGTTCCGCACCAGGCAAACAAGACAATGGTGACCGACCTTGCCCTGAAGGCGGGGCTGACCGAAGACAGCCTCTACTTCAACGTCGAGACGGTCGGCAACGCCTCCTCGGCCAGCATCCCCCTGGCCATCCACGACGCGGTCTGCGGCGGCGTCATCAAGGAGCCCACCCGGATCTTCGCTCCGGGCTTCGGTGCCGGCGCGGTGGCCGGGTACACCGTGATGCGTATCGATCCGGCCGTCGTGGCAATCTCAACCGACGTGCCGGCAGGGAGCCGACCGCCCTCCTCGTCCAGTGGGCAACCAGTTCCCAAACCGTCCCCTGACGACACCCAGCTCGCGTTCGGGTAGGTCCGCGGCGAGTGGGCCCACGTGGGGTAGGCCTGCTGCGGGTAAGTCTTGTGGCGGGGTGTGGCCGGTAGCGGGCACACCCCGCCACAAGGGCCTTGGGCTCTGTGGCGGAGCCCGTCCGTGATCAGCCGGATGCCGGCACATGATGAGCCAGGTGGCGCCACCTGCCGTCCAAGGGCCGGGGCAGATCTGGGCAACCTCAGATTGCGGCGACCCGTTGTAGGTAGTTCAGCGAAGCCCATCCGAACGGGATGGGCAGCCAATACGTGCACAACCGGAACAACAGGACCGACGAGACGGCGATGCCGGGGTTCAGCCCCATCGCGACGAGCCCGGCAGAGAGCGCTGCCTCGACCCCGCCGAGCCCTCCGGGCGTCGGCACCGCGGAGCCGATGATGGCGCCCGCGAAGTAGACGACCGCGACGGCTGGGATGGAGGGGGTAGCGCCGAAGGCACGCGTCGCACAGGTCAGCGCGGCCACGAACGACATGTCCAGTAGCAGCGCCCCCGCGAACAGGGTCACCACCTTGCGTGGGTCCTGGAATATGGCCACGACCCGGGGGACGACGCGGCGCACCAGGGGCAGGAACCGTCCCATTAAGAGCCTGCGACCGGCGGGGACGGCGAGCGCCAGGAGCAGCAGGGCCACGAGGACGATCAACCCCATCACGGCCGGCAGCGGTGGCGTGAACGAAGCCCGTGGCCCGGTACCGGCCAGGACACTGGAGAGCAGCAGCAGGACGAAGTAGCTCGAGAACTGAGCCAACTGGGCAAGTCCGACGCTGCCCCCGGCGACGGCGGGGTCGACGCCTGCTCGCTGCAGATAACGCAGGTTGAGCGCGATATTGCCGATGGCCGATGGCGCCACGAGTCCGCTGAAAGCTACTGCAAGCTGGGTCAGATAGGTCCGGACGAAGCTGAGTCGCGTGGTGACCGCCCCCGTGATCACCAGCGAGGCCCCCGTGATGGTCAACGCGCTGAAGCCGAGGACTGCCAGAGCCCAGCCCCACTGGGCGTCGGCCAGGACCTGCCCGAACTTCCCCTGCGCCAGCAGCCCCAGAAGCAGATAGGCCGCGATGCCGCCACCGACCACCGTCACCAGAGTGCGGGGGGTCAGGCGTCGAAGCTCGACCGGCTCGCTCGGCTCTCCCTCTGGGGCGAGCTGGAGTACCAGCTCGCGGATGCGTCGCAAAAGGCCCTTGTGGGCTCGCAGGGCCGACCGTGTTGAGGTGCCCATGGCGACGCTCTGGACCAGTGGCAGGGCCCTGACCATGGCCTGGCTGCCAAGGGTTGTCACCCCGCTGGCCACAGCTCGTTGGGGTCCCACGAGCAGTGCCAGCGTTGTCAGGAGCTGGGCCACGTCGATCCGCAGTGAGAGATCCGCCGCTGCGATGTCGCCGGTTCCCGTTTCGCTCAGGCCGGCACCTCCACGCTCGTCGAGCAGGAGATTCTCCAGGCTCAGTCCACGATGGGCGATCTGGGCCCGTTGCAGAAGGCTGAGCAACTCCCAGAAAGCGGCCAGGTCGGCGTCGCTTAGATCCCTCGACGCTCTCTGGTCAAGCGGGGTGCCTTCGCTCGGGCGGTAAGCCAGGACCGCCGCAAACGGGCCCACCTCGGCAGCTGCCAGGAGATTGGGTGCCCTCACACCAGCCCTCGCCACAGCCATCGCCATCAAGGCGTGGTGCTCGACCGCGCCGCGGACGGTCAGGGATGGACCACGCGCCGACGGTCCACGCAACCGCACCCGACGCAGCAGGCGCCGGCTGGCGGCGGCACCGAAGGTCTCGCGGTCCAGGACGCGAATGTCCAGGAGTCCCGTTGGTCCCGATCCGGTATACCGCCGTCCTGGGCTGGGTGCCGACTCGACCAGCTCGAGCCGGGTGATGTGCACCCCGCAACCGATGAGGGCAGCGGCAACTTCTGTGCCCGGCGGGCGGTTCGAGACGACGCCCCATGCGACGTGGGCTATCAGGCCCAAGATCCACCCCAGGATGGCGCTCGCGAAGAGCGCCAATGCCGTGATCGCGCCGGAGAGGAACCCTGACAAGATCGCCGATCCGACGACAATGACAGCGGCCCTGCGCAGGATCGATCGTCCGCCGACCCCCGACACGGTGAAGAAAGCGACGCTGGCCAGGATTAACCCGTCGAGGGGTTCGGTTCGGCCGTCGCTGGGGAGCCCTTTGGTCAACGCGGCCAGGACGGCGCCGAGGTGGCCATCCAGTACCAACCGCTGAAACAGCAACGCCAGCAGGGCGCCGACGCCGGTTGCGGTGACTGCCTCGAAAAGCTGCCAGGTCCGCGAGCGCACCACGAGGTCGACGCCCGTGAGCACCAAGAGGACCAGCAGCCCGATTCCGCCGGCCCAGCTGATGAGCTGCAGCAGGACTCTCGGCAACAGGCCAGTGACGCCGACGAGATCCTGCTCAAGGCCACTGGCGGTTCCCACGGCGAGGGTGCCGAGGCCCACTGCGGCAAACAACACCACGAGGCCGAACAGCAGGGCGAACAGGTCTATGGGACGCCGGACGCGTCCGATTGGCGGCTCGATGACTTCGACCCTGTTCTCGTCGACATACGCGAGCGGGGTCGGGTTCACTCCCTCATACTGCCGTGACCAGCCGCTCTTGGGGTACTTGTGGTCCTTGCATCCAGTGGCATGTCTTGGCTGCGTGGATGGGTAAGACCGCGTTCGACGGCCTCAAACAGTCGCGGACGCAGCTCGCGCGCACTGATCACTGCGTCAACCGACCCGACCTGCACGGCCCGCTCAATACTGTGGATGTGGTCGAACTCGGCAGCGACCTCGCCGAGTTTCTGGGAGCGAACGCTGGTACGCAGCTGGGCCAGGTCTGTGACCAGAGCTGTGCGCTGTGCGCCCTGCGCGCTCGACATCGCAACCTCCAGATCCACGATCCTCGGGTCGGATGCGGTGCGTGAGTCCACCTCACCTGCGAAGACGACAGCAGCTGCCGGTGCTCCGCCGATGACCGACGCGAAAGAACCTTCGACCGCCAGCACCGTCAGCTCGCTGTTGAGCGCTTTGGAGAACACCACGAACGCGCCGCCGTGATAGCGGGATACAACGCAGAACACGATCGGCCCCTCGAAGTTCACGATCGCCCGGCCGATCTCGGCGCCATACTCGAGCTGCAGGTGCCGCATCGAGTCGGGCGAACCGTCGAAACCTGACAGGTTGGCCAGCACGACGACCGGCCGGTTCCCGCTCGCGGCGTTGATGGCTCGGGCGGTCTTCTTAGACGAGCGAGGGAAGAGCGTTCCCGCCGTCCACGTGTCGGGCCCGTCGCTCGGGGGGAACCCGGGCCGCGGCTGGGGCCGGGACTCGATCCCGATCAGCGACACCGGCCACCCGCCGAGGTGGGCGTCGAAGACGACGGAGGTCTCACCCCCGGCCATACCGGCCCAGCGCTCGAGCACCCTGTGGTCCTGGTCGGCTACGGCGCGCATCAAGGTGCGGATGTCGAACGGCTTCTTGCGGTCGGGGTTGGTCGACGACGAGAAGATGTCCCCGACGGTGCGGAAGTCGTTGTCAGCCACCTCATGCGGATAGCTGCACACGTCGCGATCCACCGGGTCACCGGTGGCGGCCCGCCGGGGTGCGTCTTCCCCTGGCACGACGTACGTGTGGTCATAGTGCGAGAGCAGCACGTCGCAGGCACCGGCCAGGTCGGGTGCCCAGTACTGCGCCTGGCCGTTGGGACCCATCACGCGGTCGTAGCCGCCGATGCCGAAGTTGTCCTCGGCTGAGACCCCACCTGAGAAGTCGAGCGAATGCTTGCCGGTCAGCACCATCGCGCTGTCTGGGGTCATCACCAGGATTCCCTTGGTATGCATCAACATCGTGGCTTCAGCGTTCCAGTACGGCTGGGCTCCGACATTGATCCCGGCCACCACGATGTTGATCTCGCCGCCGCCCTGGGTGAAGGTCACGATGCGGCGCAGCGCCAGTGCCACCCAGTCCATGTTCTCGGTGCCCGAGTCCATCGAGATCCGCGCGCCGGCCGACAAGGCGAACCACTCCACAGGCACGCCAAGATGCTCGGCCAGATCGAGCGCAGCGATGACCCTGGCACACTCGGCCTCGGCCACGGCACCCAACGCGCGGGTGGGGTCGCCCAACAGAACCACCCGCGTGACTCCTTCGGGGTGATGCACGGTCAGTGTCCGGGCCAGCCCGATCACCAGTCCGGCGCGGTTGCCTCCTGGCGCGCGCAGAACGGGCACCAGGGCTCCGTCGTCGTCCAGGTCGTGCTCGACGAAGCTGCCGTACTCCCTGGTGATCAGGCCCACCAGCTCGTACGGGTACACCGTCCCGCGTCGCCGAGAGCGCATCACCTTCTGCGCATAGTCGTCCAGAGGGTGCAGTCGTTCGGTGGGTGGGCCGGTCACGGCGGTGACGACCCCGGCGCCAGGCTGGTAGGAGAACCGGACGGCAGCTGAGTGCACTCGTCCGTCGCGGGCCGTGATCCGGCCCTGCACGAGCACTTCCTCGACCCCGGCGCCACGGGTCAGCGGCGCCATCGTGGTCTGTAACGCGGTGAGCTCATCCAGGGGTGCGTCGATGGCGGGCCAGATGTGCAGGAACACGTGGTTCATATCGAGTTGTTGGCCTGCGGCGCCGCGGGTGGCGCGTTCGCGCCTGATCGCCTCGAGGCAGCTGGCGACCGCGCGCTCGGCGTGGGGCAACGATGTCACGCGCCCGTCGGCATCCCGCACGACGGCCATCTGGCGGACCTGGGCCAGGGCAACGAGCCGCTGGTCGGCTGCGTTATCCGGTGCGATGCAGTGATACAGCAATACATCCTCAGGGGCGTCCAGCCGGGTGATCTCGAAGTCGCGCAAACGCCACAGGTTGAGGCGGCGGCCGACCATCGGGTGGACTCCGCGCACCAGGTCGTCCTCGACGACCCCCTCGGGGCCGGGTCGGAAGGTGAAGTAGGACACGAGGCGCCCGCCGCCAGGACAGACTGCGACAACGACGCGTCGAACCCTCTGGGTGAAGGGCAGCGCCCTCAGGACCTGTTGCAGCGCAGCCTGGAGCTCGGTCACCGAGTCCGGGGCGCCGGGCCAGGACAGGTACAGGTCAACCACGGCCGCGTGGCCGGCTGGCGCCTCCTCGAGCTGGGTGTTGATAGCGGCGACCAGCGCGGAGGAGGCGAGCAGCTCGGACGACTGGGCGATCGTCGTGATCAGCCGGGTCGGACGTTCGTCCAGGGCATAGTCCGCCACAAGGAAGGGCCTTCCGGCAGCGTTCAGCTGGCGGAGCCCATGGAGCTCGTACTCGCGGTAGTGACGGCGGATCAGCACCTCGAGCATCGGCTCTCGCTGGGGCAGGGTGTGCTCGATCCGACCGGCCAGGAACCCCACGATCTGCTCCGGGATGGCAGCCAGGGCGTCCAACCGGGGTCGGTAGTCGTGAGCATCCGGGTGGTCTGTCAGGTAGGTGAGCTCGTCGCCGACGGTCGCCAGCACGGCCCTTCGCTCAGCGTCGACCACCGGCTGGTCGAACCAGCGGAACCGGGCGCTGCGGGCAAGGTCGCCGACCATCGGGTAGCGCAGCTGGGTGGCGAGCACGAGCCGGTCCAGAACCTCCCGAGCCCGGTCTGCTAGATCGCCCCCGGGCGGCGGCTCAGCCATCCAGTGCTGCAGGAGGGGGATGACGACCAGATCGGACGCCTTCCGCTGGGCCAGGAAGATCCGGAACACCGCCTCCTCGAGCGCGGGACTTCGCTCCAGATCGGTGACGTCGTAGTGCGTCAGGGCTCGGGTGAGGCGCCGACGGAACGCCTCCGGCAGATGCTCGCGATCGACGTCCAGGCTGTGCAGGTAGGCGTGGAAGTGTTCACGCGGGCTGTGCACCAGCTCGTCGGCTTCTTCTTCGGCGGCGGGCCTGTTACGGGCGAGCTCGGCCAGGTCGGCGAACGTGCTGAAAACTCCGATCTCGTGGTGCAGTGGCGGCTCGCCAGTGGCGGTCAGCTCGGCGCGTGCGCGCTGGTAGTCCGCGAGGGTGCGTGTGGCGTCCATGGGTGCGAGGTCGAACCCGAGGAGCAGGCTGCGAAGGTCGTCGAGGCTGCGCGCGGCACGAGTAGTAGCGGTCGCCTCCGGCAGGGTCGGGAAGTCCAAGAGCTGGAGTGGGGCGGCAACGGCAGGTGCTCCGGGGGTGTCCACCTCGTTGTTGGTGACCGGCTCCAACCGGACGACAGGTGTGCCCGTCTCGACCTGACCACCGGTGGCCACCATCAGCTCGCGCACTCGGGCGGCATATGGGGCACGTAGCACGGTCTCCATCTTCATCGACTCCAGCACCAGCACTGGCGCGCCTGTCTCGACGTGGTCACCGACCGCCACTGGTAGGGCTATGACGAGAGCCGGCGCCGGCGAACGGATGACGCCGCCCTCGTCGCGAGTGACCCTGTGGGTGGTTGAGTTGACCTCGATCAGGTGGACAGGACCGTGGGTTGCGCTCACCAACCGGAACCTGCGGTCCCCGATGGCCAGGCGGCCGACGTATTCGTCGAACTGCTCGAGCTCGGCCTCGACCTGGCGATCCCGTTGTCTGGCACCGAATCCCACCCGGAAGCGGGTGGGGCCGACCTGCGCGACAGTGACCCGGTGCGCGGTTCCACGTAGCTTCAGGTCGATGACCCGGCCGACTTCGTGTTGGGCCTGGGGCCGGCCTCCGTGGGAGGTGGCGAGGAAGTGCAAACACTCGGCCTGTTCTTGCTCCTTGTACGCCTCGATCGCCGCAGCGACCAGGGCCACTCCTGCGTACCGTTCCGGTTGGAGCCGGCCCTGGCTGCGGACCCGGTCGATCCACCCGGTGTCGGCGCTGCCGTCGATGATCTCGGGCTGGTCGAGCAGGTCGAGCAGGAAGCTCTTGTTCGTCGTGCCCCCCTCGATGAGGACGGTGGTGTCGGCAAGCGCGCGCCTCAGCCGGGAGCAAGCCTCAATGCGAGTGCGCCCGTAGGCAATGACCTTGGCGATCATCGAGTCGAAGTCCGCCGGGACCAGGTCACTGGGGCCGACACCGGTGTCCACCCGGATGCCAGGGCCGGACGGCAGGTTGAGCAACACGATGCGCCCGGGGGAGGGGGCGAAGTCCCGGTCAGGGTCCTCGGCGTTCAGCCGGGCTTCGACGGCGTGCCCCATCTCGCTTGGGCGGTTGCCCTTGAGCCGGCCTCCGGCGGCGACATGCAACTGTCCCTTGACCAGGTCGAAGCCCGTCGTGAGCTCGGTGATCGAGTGCTCGACCTGTAGCCGGGTGTTCACTTCGAGGAACGCAAACGTCCGCTCACCTGGGTGGTAGAGGAACTCGACAGTCGCCGCGCCGCAGTAGTCAACCGCCAGGGCAAGCCGTTCGGCCGACATCTTCAGGTCGTCGACCTGCTCTTCGTCCAGCACGGGCGAGGCGGACTCCTCGATGACCTTCTGATTACGTCGCTGGACCGAGCAGTCGCGGACCCCGAGCGCCCACGCTGTCCCCTGGCCATCGCCGATGATCTGCACCTCAACGTGTCGCGCACCGGTGACCAGGCGCTCGAGAAAGACCACGCCGTTGCCGAAAGCGCGCACGGCCTCGTCGCGGGTCCGTTCGAACGCATCGTTCAGCTCGTCGTCCGAGGTGACCACACGGATACCCCGCCCGCCGCCGCCCGCAGTGGCTTTGAGCATCAACGGGTAGCCGATCTGGTTTGCCGCAGCATGCGCTGCCTCGACATCGTCGACCGCGCCCCGGCTCCAGGGGGCGACCGGCACGCCGACCTCCTCGGCCAGCAGCTTCGCGCCGATCTTGTCGCCCAGACGTCGCATGGCGCCTGCGCTCGGGCCAATGAACGTCACGCCGACCCGCTCGCACATCTCGGCGAAGGTCGGGTCCTCGGCGACAAATCCCCAGCCGACCCACGCGGCGTCCGAGCCCGTCTGGGTGAGCGCCCCTTCAAGGACGGCGAGGTCGAGGTACGGGCGGTTCTCGGCGGGGCCGAGGGCGTAGGACGAGTCAGCCTCTCGCACGAACATGGCCGACCGCTCGCCGTCGGTGTATAGGGCGACGGTCTCGATCTGTGCCTCACCCTGGGCGTTCAGCTCGCGGACGGCGTGGATCAGCCGCATTGCAGCCTCTCCGCGGTTGACGATGGCGATGCGCTTGATCACGTGCAGCCACTCCCAAGAGTTCGGCGGGTCCCTGGCGTTGGAGCTCAGGGTTCGGATCGGGCAGGGCGGTCCGGTTGGAGCTGCCAAGGCGACAAGGGCGCGTCGTCACGTTGGCCAGGGCCCAGGCGGCCCCCGACGCGCTGGGTCAGACATCACTAAAGTAGACCAGCTCGCAACGCGCATGTCATTCCGGCGGTTGTCCGCCGACCTCCGCCCCATGCCCGATGAGCCTCTGAGCGTTGAACCAGCAGACAGCGCGTAGCCAGTCGTCGTCCAGGCGCGGCTCCCGCTCGCGAAGGTGCTCCAGCGCCTCGAGCTGACGGATATACGGGTAGGGGATGTTGGGGAAGTCGCTCCCCAGAACGACCCGGTCGGGCAGGGCCGCCAACCGCAGTAGGAGGTTCGCAGGGAAGGGCGCGGCCTCCTCAAAGAAGTCCGTGAACGCCATCGTCGTGTCCAGGTGCACGCGCGGGTACCTCTCGGCCAAGGTCAGGAACTCGGCGTACTCCGGCGCACCCATATGGGCCACGACCGCGGTCAGCAGCGGATGCCGGCGCAACACTCCCTCGAGCTTGTCAGGGCCGGTGAAGCCCGCCCGCGGAACCGGGCCACTGCCCACGTGGACGACAACCGGAACCCCAGCGTCTGCCAGGAGGCCCCACACCTCGTCCAGTACGGGCTCCCGCAGGTCGAATCCGCCCACCTGAGCATGGATCTTGAACACCTTTGCGCCTCGCTCGATGGCTGACCGCACGTGGGGCAGGACCCCGTCTTCGGGGAAGAACGTTGCGCTGGGGACACAGTCCGGTGCGTTTGCCGACAGATCCAGGGCGAAGTCGGTGAGGTCGCCGGCCATGCCGGGCTTGTGCGCGTAGGTCAGGGCGGTGAAGCGGCGGACCCCCATCTGCCGCAGGTGGGCCAGTCGTCTCTCCTGCTCCCAGCGATACTCGATCGGCCAGGGGCGTCCAATCAGTGGCCCCGCTTCGTCAAAGTGCGCCCACACCCGCCGCATCATCCGTTCGGGCAGGAAGTGGGTGTGGATGTCGATCACCCCTGGCAGTCCGAGTCGTTGCCACCAGCCCGGCACGTCGGAATCGGTGAGTGGCTCCATGTGATCTCCATCTGGGCAGAATCTGGGTGGTCATCAAGAGGCGTCCCGGTCAACGTCCGGATGCTACATACATCTTGGCTCGGAGAACTCGTCGTGCGGAGGCAACCGCTTGGGTGCGGGGGAGCTGGCCGGCTGATGCGTTGACCACCTGGGCCCGGTGGCCACCAGGTTTGGTGCGATCAGGAATGCTGTGCCGATGTCGCCCGTCGCGAGTGGTCGCCTGGATGCGCGTTACGCCGCTGTTGACGTTTCGGCGGGCGCTGTCTCTCGTCCGCAATGGCGGACCACTTTGAGGGTCTTAGGGACCTTTGACTCTGGCGCGAACGGTCAACCCTTCCTTGGCTTGGGGGATGCTCGTCTATGACTTCATCCACGTCCCCCTGCCGGTCGCACAGGTCCGGCACAGATTGCTCGTTGCCGTGAGCGGGTTGTGGCAGCAGGTGGCCGAAGCCGCCTATGACGAAGGCGAGGAGCTGCTCAGCCGGGTGGGCCCGTTCGGCCCCGTTCCGGGGCTGTCGAAGGCCGTCAGCGTGTACGTGGGCAAGGTCAGAGATCGTGGTGAGGGTTTCGTCATGCCGCTTCGTTGGTCGGCCACCGGCCCCACCGAGCTGTTCCCAGTGATGGAGGCCGACCTGGAGATCGCACCGCTGGGAACATACGAGTCGCAGCTGAGGCTCTCTGGTAGCTACGAACCCCCGCTGGGATCCGTCGGCAGGCGGCTGGATCGGCTGCTCCTGCATCAGCTTGCGGAGGCCACCGTCCGCGCATTTTTGAGCGAGCTGGTCGCGGCCCTCGTCGCGGAGACAGCATCCAAAGGAGGGGAGGCAGCCCCCGGGGTTGTGGAGCCTGCCCCCGGGGTTGTGGAGCCTGCCCCCGGGGTTGTGGAGCCTGCCCCCGGGGTTGTGGAGCCTGCAGCGCAGGGGAATCGGGCCGCACCATTTCGCTGAAGTCCACCAGCCTGATCTCCACGGGTTGATCTTGACCACCGGACGTCCCTGGAGAACCAGAGGACGCAGTCGTGTCCCCTGTCAGGGTTCTCGTCGTGGTTCGAGGTGCGTCTGGATCTCGGTGTCAGGCAGATCCATCGCGATCGCCACCTCGACGTCATCGGCCAGGGCGTGGCCTCGCTCGACCGTCCAGTCGGCAGGAACGAGGACGGTGAGGGAGATGAAGCGGTGACGGCCTGACTCGCGGGTGCGAAGGTCGGAGAAGTCGAGGTCTGTTGTCCGCATGCGGTCGAGCACGGCTGTCACGCGGGCGAGGTCTTCAGCCGGCATTGCGGCATCAAGCAGAGAGGTAATCGACTGGGACACCAGCCGGAACCCGGTCACCAGGATGTTCACGCCTACGAGCGCTGCAACGATCGGGTCCAGCCGCTCCCAACCGGTGAGCCCTACCAGGAGTACTCCGACAATGACGCCGAACGACGTCCAGACATCGGTGAGCAGATGCCTGCCGTCCGCGGTCAACGTGACCGAGCGGTGGGTGGCGCCTGCCCGCAGCAGGAGGAAGCCCACGGCTCCGTTCACTGCGGTGGCCATGGTCGAGATCGCCAGGCCCAGCCCGACGCTCTCGAGCGCGGACGGATGCAGAAAACGCCCCACCGAGGTGACCAGGATGAACCCCGCCGCGACAAAGATCATCAGACCTTCGATCCCGGCCGAGAAGTACTCCGCCTTGCCGTGGCCGAAGTTGTGGTTCTCGTCAGGGGGTCGCGCGGCAACGTGGAGGGCGACCAGTGCGACCACGGCCGCAACCAGGTTCACTCCCGACTCCGCGGCGTCCGACAGGAGGCCAACTGATCCGGTCAGAAGGTAAGCCCCGGACTTCAACCCGATCGTCAACACGGCCGCGGCGATCGACAGCCACGCGAACCTGGTCAAAGAAGGTGGGGCGCCCTCGGGTTCGGCCCCCACCTGCGGAAAGACGATCCTTCTCATGCGGCCAGATTGTCAGGGTTCTCCAGCGGTGGGATGCTCGGGTAGGCAGCCGACATGCGTTTCAGTCCCGGGTCTTGAACAGGGTGGTGGCGCCCGCCAGGGCCAAAGGCCACCGCCAGCACGCCCAGGAGTGTTGTTGCGCGCAGCCACCCGAGCACCTCATTTGTCGGGGTGAGCGACCCCATGGACCGCACGGAATACAGGCCAAGGACGACCCCCATGCTGACCCATGGCCATCGGGTCCGGCACCAGCCCACATCCAGGATGACAGTCGCCAGGACCAATCCGGCGGTGTAGTAAGGGTAGGCACCTGGGTCCAGCAACATGCGCACTGCCAGAACAACGGCAGGCACCACCATCCAGCGGCCACGACGTACCGAGACTGCCCCCAGGACGACTCCTAG
>DAITND010000070.1:0-12358 GCA_036834825.1 Dermatophilaceae bacterium | reverse complement strand
TGGCCCTCGCGCGCCAAAGCACTGAGGTACTCCAACTGGCGCATCAGCATGGAACATGGATACCCCGAAGGAAGCGGGACGTAAAGCCGGCTCCCCCACCCTCTGGACGGGGACCTTGCTCGGAGCCATCGACCGAGCCGACCTGCCCGGTTCGACCCGGCTCTCGGGCTGAGAAGGTGTCGCTCTCAAAGGTACGACTTTGCATACTGCACCGCTCGATCTCACACCGAAGTCACAAAACTCCCCTCACCGACTTAACGACGTTCTCGACGGTGAAGCCGAAATACTGGAACAGATCAGCCGCAGGCGCCGACTCGCCGAACGTGTCGATACCCACCACAGCTCCACCCAGCACGTATTTTCGCCAGCCGTCGCTCACTCCGGCCTCCACGGCCACACGTGGCACTCCGTGCGGCAAGACAGCCTCCTGGTACGCCGAGTCCTGCCGGTCGAAGACCTCGGTACAAGGCATCGAGACCACCCACACGGGGATGTCCTCCTCGGCGAGTGCCTCTTGCGCCGCCACGGCAAGCCCGACTTCCGATCCGGTGGCAAGAATCAGCGCTCTCGGTGCCGTGCTGCCACCCGCACGGAGGACGTAGCCCCCGCGCCGGATCTCTTCGCGGGTGGCCGCGTCGCGAGGCTGGAACGGCAGGTTCTGCCGCGACAGCACAAGCGCGGTGGGACCGTCGGCACGCTCGATCGCAGCGGCCCATGCCACCGCCGTCTCCACCGCGTCGCTCGGACGCCACACATTCAGGTTGGGCATCAGTCGCAGCGTCGCGGTCTGCTCCACCCCCTGATGCGTGGGTCCGTCCTCACCCATCCCGATGGAGTCGTGGGTGAGCACGAAGATCGAGCGCACCTTCATCAGCGCCGCCATCCGGATGGCGTTCCGGGCGTACTCCGAGAACATCAAGAAGGTGCCGCCGTAGGGAATGAAACCACCGTGCAACGTCAGCCCGTTCATGATCGCCGCCATGCCGAACTCGCGAACACCGAAGGAGAGATAGTTACCCCCGCCCTGACGGGACACGGCTCTACTCCCGGACCAGTTCGTGAGGTTGGAACCGGTCAGGTCGGCCGATCCCCCGAAGAGCTCCGGGAGCAGCGGCGCGAAAGCCTCGATCGCGTTCTGAGAGGCCTTACGGGTGGCGACGCTCTCCGCCTTGTCGTTAGTCGCCTCAACCGCAGCGGCCACCTGCTCCTGCCAGCCCTCCGGAAGCTCCCCGCTGATGCGGCGCTCGAACTCGGCCGCCTCCCGCGGGTACTTCGAACTGTACTCGGCGAACACGGCATTCCACGCTTGCTCCAACTTGGCACCTCGCGCCCTGGCGTCCCACGCCGCATAGACCTCCTCGGGGATCTCGAAAGGCGGATGGTGCCAGCCGATGACCGGACGCGTCGCCGCGATCTCGGCCTCGCCCAACGGCGCGCCGTGCGACTCGTGCGAGCCCGCCTTGGTCGGCGCGCCCCGGCCGATGACCGTCTTGCAGCAGATCAACGAAGGCCGGTCCGCGGCCGCCTTAGCCAGCATGAGCGCCGCCTGGATCGCTTCCGGGTCGTGGCCGTCGACGCCGGCCACGACGTGCCAGCCATAGGCATCGAACCGTTTCGGCGTGTCGTCGGTGAACCAGCCCTCGACGTCCCCGTCGATGGAGATGCCGTTGTCGTCGTATAGGCAGATCAACTTGCCCAGCCCGAGAGTGCCCGCGAGCGAGCCAACCTCGTGCGAGATTCCTTCCATCAGGCAGCCGTCTCCCACGAAGACGTAGGTGTGGTGGTCGACGATGTCCAGGCCCGGCTGGTTGAACTCCTGCGCAAGAAGCTTCTCGGCGAGGGCCATCCCAACGGCGTTGGCCAACCCCTGACCGAGTGGACCAGTGGTTGTCTCAACTCCCGGCGTGTACCCGTACTCCGGATGACCCGGGGTCTTCGAATGCAGCTGCCGGAACTGTTTCAGATCCTCCATTGAGAGGTCGTAACCAGTCAGGTGCAGCAAGGCGTACAGGAGCAGAGATCCGTGACCATTCGAGAGCACGAAGCGGTCGCGGTTCGGCCAGCGGGGGTTGACGGGGTTGTGGCGCAGGTGGTGGTTCCAGAGAACCTCGGCGATCTCGGCCATACCCATCGGCATACCCGGGTGACCGGAGCCGGCCTGTTGGACAGCGTCCATGGCGATCGCGCGGATTGCCGACGTGAGCTGAGAAAAGACAGGCCGTTCGAAATCACTGAACGTGGACCTCGGATTATCTCGCATGGTTGCGCCTCTCCATCAACCGCAGGATCAGTGGGGTGAAGATCAACTGCATGGCCAGCTCCATCTTCCCGCCCGGCAGCACGATGATGTTCGGACGTGACATGAATGAGTCATGCAGCATTGACAGGAGGTAGGGGAAGTCGATGCCCTTCGGGTCGGTGAAACGGATGACGACGAAGCTCTCGTCCGCCGTCGGGATGTAGCGCGCGACGAAAGGGTTAGAGGTATCCACCGTGGGCACGCGCTGGAAGTTGATGTGCGTGCGGGAGAACTGCGGGCAGATGTGGTTCACGTAGTCGGGCATGCGCCGCAAGATCGCGTCCATGACGGCCTCGCCGGAGTGACCGCGCTTGGCCTTATCCCGATTCAGCTTCTGGATCCACTCGAGGTTGATAATCGGTACGACGCCGACTAGGAGATCCACGTGCTGGGCGATGTTCACAGTCGGGGTGACCGCAGCGCCGTGCAGTCCCTCGTAGAAGAGCAGGTCGCTACCCGGCGCAAGATCCTCCCACGGCCTGAACGTCCCCGGACTCTGGCCGTAGGGCTCGGCTTCTTCCTCGTCGTGCAGATACTTTCTCGTCTTCCCCTGGCCGGATTCGCCGTAGTCCCGGAACAGCGCCTCGAGCTCCTCCAGCAGGTTCGCCTCCGGCCCGAAGTGGGAGAAGTGGTTGTTGCCGTTCTTGTCCGCCTCCGCAGTGGCAAGCTTCATCGCCTGTCGGTCATGGCGGTGGAAGGAATCGCCCTCGATGATCGCAGAAGTGATGCTCTCACGTCGAAAGATGTGCTGGAACGTCTTCGTCACCGATGTTGTACCCGACCCTGACGAGCCCGTGATGGCCACGACGGGATGCTTGACCGACATGTTGTCCTCCTCTGCGTTTAGTGGTTCCGGAAAAGTGCTCTGCTGTTGAACAGCGACCCGTCGAACCGGTTCTCTGCCGGCGCGACGGCATCGAGGTGGAAGCGCTCGATCCGGTCCACCTCGTTTTTCGAGCCGAAGATCAACGGAACCCGTTGGTGAAGGCCGTCCGGCACGACCTCCATGACGCGTCCGTTCCCCGTGCTGGCGCCGCCGCCGGCCTGTTCGACGATGAACGCAATCGGATTGCCCTCGTACAAAAGCCGCAGGCGCCCGGGTTGGGTCGGGTCCTTGGTGTCCCTTGGGTACATGAAGACACCGCCTCGGGTCAGGATGCGGAAGGTCTCGGCTACCAGCGACGCCACCCAGCGCATGTTGAAGTCCTTGCCCCGCGGCCCGGCCGTGCCGGCCAGACACTCCTGTACATAGCGCTTCACCGGTTGCTCCCAGAAGCGTTCGTTGGACGCATTGATCGCGAACTCCGAGGTGTCCTCGGGTATTCGCATCTGCGGGTGGGTGAGGACGAACGCCCCGATGTCCCGGTCGAGCGTGAAGCCGTCCACCCCGTGGCCGGTCGTCAGCACGAGCATCGTTGACGGCCCGTAGAGGGCGAAGCCGGCGCAGACCTGCTGCACACCGGGCTGCAGGAAATCCTCGGCGCATGGATCGGCGTCCGTGTCCGGGCTTCGCAGGATGCTGAAGATCGTGCCGACCGTCATGTTCACATCGATGTTGCTCGAGCCGTCCAGCGGATCGAACACCAGCAGGTACTTGCCGCGCCGGTAGCGCGCCGGGATCGGGTAGAAGTCCTCCATCTCTTCGGAGACCATCGCCGCAACATGACCGGCCCACTGCGTCTCGCGCAACATCACCTCGTTGCTGATCACGTCCAGCGTCTTCTGCACCTCGCCCTGGACGTTCTCGATGCCGGCACTACCCAGCATGTCAAGGAGTGCACCCTTGTTGACCTGGTTGGCGATGATCTTGACCGCCGTCGCGACGGCGTTGAGCAGTCCGGAGAAATCTCCCGTGGAGCCGGGATAGCGGTGTTCTTCCTCGATGGTGTGGCGGGTCAGGGTCTTGAGTCCTTCTGGCATGGCGTCCCGTTCTGGTCACGCGGTCGCGTCGGAGTTTGTCCCGGACTGGACGGGGTCGTCTTCGACTCCTGCTTCCTCGCTGTCCTGGAACAAGCTGCTTCCGTGCACGTCCTGCTCGGTAAGAGTGATGAGGTCGATCTTCGTCAGTGGGCGCTGCAGTTCGACAAGCCGTTTGGCCTGCCGCAACCGGCAACGCTCCACGGCGTTCCGAACGCTGCGCGCGTTGGAGAATCGCGGCTGGAGCATCCGCAGCTCGAGGTACTCCGAGAACGCCTCACGTCCCGGTTCGTCGAAACGGAAGTTCTCCTTCGCGACCATCAGCTCCGCGATCTGCACCAGCTCGTCATGGGTGTAGTCCTCGAAGGCAATATGGTGCGGCACCCGTGAGGAGAGACCCGGGTTCGCCGAGAAGAAGGTGTTCATCCGATCCGGGTAGCCGGCGAAAATCACCACCAGGCTGGCGCGCTCGCTCTCCATCTCCTGGAGCAGGATCTCGATGACCTCCTGCCCGTAGTCCCGCTCATTCTCGGGACGGACCAGGGAGTAGGCCTCGTCGATGAAGAGCACGCCGCCGGCTGCCTTGGCGATCGCCTCCTTCGTCTTCGGCGCGGTGTGGCCGATGAACTGGCCGACCAGGTCATCGCGGGTAACGCTGTGCACCTTCGCACTCCGGATGTAGCCGAGTGCATGCAGCATCTGGGCCATCCGTAGTGCGACAGTGGTCTTGCCGGTTCCGGCCGCACCGGTGAAGCTCATGTGCAGGGTCGGGCGCGACGACGTGAGACCGAACCGCCGCCGAGCGCGATCGACGAGCAGCAGCGCCGCGATCTCACGGACACGCCGTTTGACGTTGGCCAGTCCGACGAGCTCGGCGTCAAGCCTGGCAAGCGTCTCCTCGACATGGTTGCGCGCGTCATCTGCGGACAGGTCCAACAGTGCGGTGTCGGCGAGGATGGGTTCCTGCGCCGCGTCCGGTGGTGCAGCCGCAGCCGCCGGCTTCAGACCGTCCGCACCCGGTCGGTACAACCCGAAGCCGGACGATGGTCGCTGTGCTTTCGGATCATGGGCCACGATCTGCTCCTTCGCCACTGGTTGTCATCATTGCTCCGCGCCATACCGTTCGCCAGCCTGTGACCTCGTCGCGTAGGAGTGCACGCCGTAGCTCTGTCGCCGGTCCTTGCCCTCGGTGCGGGTAAGTAGGAAGCCCGGTTCTTCGGCCGGGCGTTGCACCAGGAACTGCATCGCGGTGGTCTGCCTGCCGAGCCTCGCGTCGTAGGCGAGAACTCGGACGTAGTGTCGAGGGAACGTCGCCCGGCATGCGTTGATCTCCGCCAACACCCCGTCTGGCTCGTCGACGTCGAACAGGGGCAGGCCCCACATCTCCCAGTAGATGTTGCGGGGGTGCGGGTCGTCGGTGTACTCGATGGACACCGGCCAGTGGTTCACCAGCGCGTAGCGCACCTGGGCGGCGATCTCGTCGTCAGTGAGCTCGGGCAGATAGGAGAAGGCTCCGTGGCGTAGGTACATGATGGCTCCCTAGATGCTGGCCGTGGGGACGGCGTCTGGTGCGTCGGTCGAGGTGTAGTTGAAGGTGACGTCGCCCCACGTCGCGAGGGCGACCTCGAGGGGGCGGCAGTTCTGGGCCGCCTTCCGAAGGATGTCCGGCCCTTCTCTCAGGACGTCGCGGCCCTCGTTGCGGGCCTTGATCACGGCTTCGAGCGCGACCCGGTTCGACTCCGCACCGGCCGCGATGCCCAGCGGATGTCCGATCGTGCCACCGCCGAACTGCAGCACCACGTCGTCGCCGAACAGGTCCACGAGCTGGTGCATCTGTCCGGCGTGGATACCTCCGGAGGCCACCGGCATGACTCCCGGCATGCTCGCCCAATCCTGGTCGAAGAAGATGCCGTTGGCCATGTTTGTCGGGATGTGGTCCTCACGCAGGGTGTCGTAGTAGCCCCGGGTGGTGGCGGGGTCACCCTCGAGCTTGCCCACCACGGTGCCGGCATGCAGATGGTCGATCCCGATCAAGCGGCACCACTTGGCAAGTACCCGGAAACTCACGCCGTGCGTCTTCTGTCGGGTGTACGTCGAGTGTCCGGCCCGGTGAAGGTGCAGCAGTACGCCGTTCCTGCGGGCCCAGTGCGACATTGACTGCATCGCCGTGTAGCCGATCGTGAGGTCGATCATCACTACGACGCTGCCGAGATCCTTGGCGAACTCCGCGCGTTCGTACATCTCCTCGAGCGTGGCTGCGGTGACGTTGAGGTAGTGCCCCTTGATCTCACCGGTGTCGGCCATCGCCTTGTTGACCCCTTCCATGCCGAACAGGAAGCGGTCCCGCCAGCGCATGAAGGGTTGCGAGTTAATGTTCTCGTCGTCCTTGGTGAAGTCCAAACCACCCCGGTTGGCCTCGTAGATCACGCGCCCGTAGTTGCGGGCGGACAGTCCGAGCTTGGGTTTGATGGTGGCGCCGAGCAGCGGCCGACCGAACTTGTTGAGGTACTCCCGCTCCATCACGATCCCGTGCGGCGGGCCCTGGAACGTCTTCACGTAGGCCACCGGGATCCGCATGTCCTCGAGCCGCAACGCCTTGAGCGGCTTGAAGCCGAAGACATTGCCGATGATCGACGATGTCAGGTTGGTGATCGACCCCTCCTCGAACAGGTCGATGTCGTAGGCGACGTAGGCGAAGTACTCCCCCGGCCGGCCGGGCACGTCGTCGACTCGGTAGCACTTGGCCTGGTAGTGGGAGTTCGCGGTCAGCCGGTCCGTCCACACGACGGTCCAGGTGGCCGTGGAGGACTCGCCGGCGACCGCAGCCGCCGCCTCGATCGGGTCCACCCCGTCTTGGGGAGCGATCCGGAAGACCGCCAGGACATCGGTGTCCTTGGGCTGGTAGTCGGGGGCGTAGTAGCCCATCCCGGCGTAGCTCTGAACACCCGGATCCCATCGGTCCTTGGTGGCATCTTCGGTCATCACTACCTCCTGCATTGAGACTGTCAGCTTCTCGGTGAGATCAGAGTGACCGAGTTTTACCTCAAGCACCAGTGATTCTTTTCTTCGGTCACTTAAGAGTTTGTTTATCCTTTGGTAGGCTGCACGCATGGGGACGGTGAGCTCGACACGGATGCGAACGTTCCTTGCCGTCGTCGACCAGGGCAGCGTGCGAGGTGCAGCCGCGCAGCTGCACGTCACCGAACCGGCCGTCTCGGCCGCGCTCGCGCACATCAAGAAGCAGCTCGGTATCGACCTTTTCGCCAAAGCCGGCCGAGGGATCCGGCTGACCGACCCCGGCCTGGTCTACTCCGAGTACTGCCGGACCATCCTGGGCCTGATGGACGAGGCCCAGTCGGCGGTGCAGAAGGCAGATCAGGGACGGTTGCGCATCGGCGCCGTCGCAACCGCGAGCGAGTACGTCCTGCCCCGGTTGCTCGCCTCGTTCCGGAATCGATATCCCGGCGTCGACCTGAGTCTCTCGGTCCTTCCCCGCGACGACCTGTTCACCCAGCTCCAACACCACGAGACCGATCTCATCATCGCTGGACGACCGCCTCGGGCTTCCGGCTTGGTCACTCGCGCGCGCCGGCCCAACAAACTGGTCGTCGTGAGTGCACCGGGGCGTTTTCCGGACCCAGACACCGCGACATGGTTGTTGCGCGGCCGCGGCTCGGGGACGCGGGACACGACCCTGAGCCTGCTGGACCGGCTGGAGATCAACCCGCCGAGGCTAACGTTAGGAACTCACGGCGCCGTCGTCGCCGCAGCCCGGGAGGGTCTCGGCGTCACGCTCGTACATGCCGACGCGATCGGGGGAGACCTGCAGAACGGAATGCTCGAGGTTCTCGCGCTCGCGCACACCCCACTGGACCGCCCATGGCATGTCGCCACGACCAAGACCCCCACTCTCACTGCCATGCTCTTCGTCCGGCACATCGCCGACCGGGAAGAAGTGGGCCACGAGGCGTTTCACCCGTGGAACCCCCCGACGGGGTGAATCTGGGGACCCCGGCTCCTGGCACAGTTGTTGGACGGCGGCACCCCGTCGTGAGTCACCCCTGTCTGGAGGAAGCATGCCCGATACCAGTCAAGTCGCCGCCGACCTCGTCGCCAAGGGTCGGGGAATCCTCGCTGCCGATGAGAGCATCAAGACGATGTCGGCCCGGTTGACCGCGGAAGGCGTCGAGGCGACCGAAACCAGCCGCCGTGACTACCGCGAGGTTCTACTCACCGCCTCCGGACTCAACGAGACGGTCAGCGGCATCATCTTGTGTGACGAAACCTTCCGCCAGTCGCTCTCGAGTGGTAAACCATTTCCGAACGCCTGCCGGGAACGGGGAATCCTCCCAGGAATCAAGGTGGACACCGGGACGTCACAACTGCCCAACGGCGGCGGCGCGACCATCACCGAAGGTCTGGACGGGCTCGCTGGACGACTGGCTGATTACGCCGAGCACGGGGCGGCATTCGCCAAGTGGCGGGCGGTGATCGACGTAGCCACGAGCAGCGACTACGCGCTCGAGGCCAACGCACACGCGCTCGGCCGCTACGCGGCGCTCTGCCAGGAGAACGGGATCGTCCCCATCGTCGAGGCCGAGATCCTCAGTTCTGGCTCTCATGACATCAAGGCCTGCCTCGGGGTAACCGAGCGGACCTTGGCTGCAGTCTTCGACCAGTTGGTCCGCAACCAGGTCGACCTCCGCGGCATCATCCTCAAACCGAACATGGTGACTCCCGGGTTCGACGGTCCGATCGCCACACCCGGGGAGGTCGGCGCCGCAACGGTGGGAGTACTCAACTCCTTCGTGCCGGCGAGCGTGCCTGGCATCGCATTCCTCTCGGGAGGACATCCACACCAGGCTGCTTGCGACTACCTGTCGGCAATCAACGAGCGTGCCGGCTCGGCGCCCTGGGCGCTGACCTACTCCTTCGGCCGCGCGCTCGTCAGCGACGCGCTCCGCACCTGGAAGGGCAGCCCGGACCAGGTCGACGCCGCGCAGCAGGTCCTCCTCGACCACTGCCGTCGGGCATCCGCAGCGACGCGACGCGAGCCTGTCACTGGCGGATAGCTCAGTCGTCGGCACCAACCGTCAGCGGGAGCTCGACGATCAGGGCCGTGCCGCGTCCCTCGATCGAGTCGATTCGCAAGGTCGCGCCGATCAGGGCGCAGCGTTCTGCGATCGAGGACAAACCGAAATGCTGCGCGTCACTGGACGAGAGACTGCTCGTCCGGACGGACTGGACGTCGAAGCCGGCACCGTCGTCGGCGACCCCCAGAACCACGAGGTCGCTGACTCGACGGATCGAGAGCACCGCGCGCCGGACCTCGGCGTGCTTGACCGCGTTGTTGATCGCCTCCTGGGCTATCCGGTACAGCGCAGCCGCACAGTGGTTGGGAACGTCTTCGAAGTGCCCGTCATGATCGGAACGGAACTCGATGTCGAGCTGGGGGACGCTTTGAGTCAGGGACTGCAAGGCAGCCACCAGACCGAGGTCGTCCAGGATCAGACTGTGCATGCCGGAGATCGCCGCGCGGGTCTCGTCGTACGCCAGCCGCGCGAGACGCCGCGCGGCCTGGATCTGGACCCCCGCCTCGAGAACCGACGCGGGCTCCGCGCAGGTCCTGGCCAGGGAGACGTCTGCGGCGGACAGATGGAACGTGAGCGAAACGAGGGCTTGCATGACACCGTCGTGCAAGTCGCCGGCAATCAGACGCCGTTCGGCCTCTTGTGCGGAGATGGCCTGTGCGATCAGCCGATCCCTGTCGCTGCGGTTGGCGTCTGCGGTGTTGAGCAGACGCTGCGCGTGCAACCGGAGCCCCAGCAGGTCGGCCAACGGCTGCGCGCGGGCAACGTCGGCGTCGCGGAACGGCCGTGCCGAGTGCCGATACAGCGAGATCACGGCCACGATGCTGCCAGGCAAACCGCGGGCCGGCACACACATGCGCGCCACGCTCTCTCCGGGGGCAATGGAAAGTAGCTTCCGGTGCGCATCGTTTCGCGGGCAGTCGTCGTCCAACCTGACAGCATGGCCGTTCAGTGCCACCAGCCCTGCCACGCCGTAACCGACAGGGATCCGCAGCGCGCGCTCGGCCGCACCACCCTGTGGGTGGGCCGCAGCCACCTCCAGCTCCTTGCCGGTGCCGTCAACGGTGAGGACGAGGGATCTGTCGCCGTCGAAACACTCGGCGAAGGACCGAGCCACCGCTTGCAGATCAAGATCCCGCTGGGCCAAGAGCAGGGCACGCAGCGATGACAGCCCGGTCACTGGAAGAGGCCCTCCCGAAGCGCCATCGCGATCGCGCCGCCTCGGTCCGAGACGGACAGTTTGCGGTAGAGACCTCGGATATGGGTCTTGACGGTATCCTCGCTGATCACCAGTTTCGCAGCGATCCCCTTGTTGGAGTGATTCGCCACCAGCAGGGCGAGGACCTCGCTCTCGCGTTGAGTGAGACCCAGATGCGCTCCTGGCCAGAACTCGCCGGCGCTCAACTTCGCCGCAGACAAGGCGATCCGACCCGCCAGTGTCGGGTCGATGACAGTCTCACCATCCATGACTCGGCGTAGGTGACCGACCAACTCCGCTCCGTCCACCCGCTTCAACACATAACCCGAGGCTTCGACTCGCAGCGCCTGGTAGAGGTACTGTTCATCATCGTAGACGGTCAGGAACACGACGTGGATCTTCGGGTCGGCGGCCTTGATCTGCCGGCACAGATCCAAGCCACTGTCCTTGCCGAGCCGGACGTCGCAGAGCACGACGTCAGGTGTCTCGGACCTTACGAGGGTCATGGCGTCAGCGAGTCCGGTCGCGATGCCGACGATCGTCACGTCGTCACTGAAGTGAGTGAGCATGGCAGTGATCCCGTGCAAGACCATCTCGTGGTCATCGACCATGACGATTCTCACCGGCAGCGCATTCATGGCGTTAGCCTAATCCGGGTGTCAGCCCGGGTTCGCGCCACGATCGACCCCAGGCTACTCGATGTTCCCAGGCGTGGCTGACCCCCGTACAACCGGGTCCCGTGGCTGGACGCGTGCGTCCCCTGCGAGAAGTCACCTCCACAGCCCACCCATTGGGGTGAGTCGTGAACCGCAGGTTTGCGGTGTTCTGAGAGGACATGGCCACCGTCTCGAGAAGGGCCCACCCATGACCAGTGCCAGCCTCATCGTCCCGTCTGTGCTCCCAGCCGACTTCGCCCGACTCGGAACCGAGGTCGAGGACCTCTGCTCGGCAGGAGTCGACCGGATCCAGTGGGACGTGATGGACGGCGTCTTCGTGCCGAACCTAACGTTCGGCCCCGATGTGATCGCCTCGGCAAGTGAGCACAGCAGCGTCGGGTTCGAGGCCCACCTGATGGTAGTCAACCCCGACGACCTGCTCCACCGATACATCGAAGCCGGCTGCGAACTCATCATCGTCCACGCCGAGGTGTGCACCCACCTGCACCGCACTCTGGCGCGAATCCGGGACCTCGGTGCGCGCAGTGGCGTCGCCCTCAACCCGCACACCCCAGCTACCGCCGTGCAGCATGTCCTCTCCGAGACCGATCTGGTTCTGGCGATGACGGTGAACCCCGGCTTCGGGGGGCAGTCCTACATTCCCGCAGTCGAACCCAAGGTCGCCGAACTTCGTCGGATGATCGATGACTCCGGCTACCGGATCGAGCTCGAGGTCGATGGCGGTATCACCCACGAGACGATTGCCGGTGCGGCGACAGCCGGCGCCGATGTCTTCATCTCGGGTAGTTGGCTGTACAGCTGGCCGGACGGCAAGGCCGCGGCAGTCCGCGAGTTACGGGGCCGAGCGGATGTCTCTCGCGAAAGGGTTCGATCTGATGGCGCTCACCGAATGTCCCCGGGGCTGCTCATCGAAAGTCCCCACCCTGTGACGGTGTCAGCGTAGTGGTTGGCGGCTGCCGGTGGCGGTGGCGCGGAGGTTCCTGCGGGCGTGGTGTTCGCGTAGCCCGTAGGAGTCGCCGTCGAGGTTGAGTACGACGGATCGGTGCAAAAGCCCACCAGGACTCGGGAGTCCCGCAGAGTGCCCCGGGCACCGGGCGTCTCGCAGGGACGGTTGTGGCACTTTCAGTGACCGCGGTCGATCCACTCCTGCAGGTGGGGTGCCTCGGCTCCGATGGTG
>DAITND010000069.1:0-12425 GCA_036834825.1 Dermatophilaceae bacterium | reverse complement strand
AGTCGTAGCCCATTGTCTAGCTGCCCTTTCGGCGCTACTCGTCGTGCGGCTGCGGCGGCAGAGCAACAATAAGGGGGTGGTCCTTCGGGATCTTGCCGAGTTTGGCGGCGCCGCCGGGGCTGCCAAGGTCGTCGAAGAACTCGACGTTGGCCTTGTAGAAGTCCTTCCACTGCTCGGGGGTGTCGTCCTCGTAGAAGATGGCCTCGACCGGGCAGACCGGCTCGCAGGCGCCACAGTCGACGCACTCGTCGGGGTGGATGTAGAGCGTGCGCTCACCCTCGTAAATGCAGTCGACAGGACATTCCTCGATGCAGGCCTTGTCCTTGACGTCGACGCAAGGTAGAGCGATGACATAAGTCATAGTGAGTGGTCCTCCTGAAGGGCGGCTGCAGACAAGACCCAGTATGCGCCCCGTCCGCAGACCAGCCGGTATGCGGGGCCAGCCAACGTCAAGAATTCCCATCGAAGGAAGTGAACGCTCCGCCATGACCGACTCAGACCCTGTCGATGGACTCCGGCCCGGAATGCGTGCAGTGGTCCGGCGCCGCATCGACCACGGCGTTACGGACGCGTTGGGCGAGGTGGTGGCCATGGACGCAGACACCGTCTCGGTCCGCACCCGACGCGGCGTGGAGACAATCGAACGGGCGGCTGTCCTGGCAGCCAAGGAGGTCCCGCCCCGGCCCGCCCGTCGGGGCGCCCCGCACCTGGCCGTCTCGATGCACGACCTGGAGCAGATCATGGTCCAGGGATGGCCGCCGATCGAACGCGCAGAGCTGGGCGGCTGGCTACTACGGGCCGGCGCCGGGTTCACCAGCAGGGCCAATTCGGTTCTGCCGCTTGGTGATCCAGGGGTATCGCTGTCGGAAGCGGTGCACCGTTGCGAGAACTGGTACGACGAACGGGGGCTGCGGCGCTTGTTCGCTCTCTTTGGCCCGGCAGGCTTCGCCGTCAATGACGACCCGCTTGGCCGCGAGCTTCTGGCGCGCGGCTACGAGCCGTTCAACAACACTGCGGTTCTGACCGCCGCCACCCGGACGCTGCCGCCCGAGCTCCCGCACCCTTCAGGCGCCACAGTGCGGCTCGAGTCCGCCCCCTCGCCTCAATGGTGGGATGCCTGGGCTGATCGTAGTGGCCACCACGCCCACGCCGATCCCCGCGCCGTCCGGGCTGTGATGAGCGGTTCACCGGATCAGCTGTTCGCCTCACTGGAGGTCGACGGCGTCGTCGTCGGCGCGGCCAGACTCGCCCTCGCGCAGGGTTGGGCGGGTGTATCCGCGCTGCACGTAGCACCCGAACATCGACGCAGCGGAATCGCGGTCCAGCTCATGGGCGCGCTTGGCGACGCGTCGCGTTCACGCGGCATACGGTCCGTGTATCTACAGGTTCTGAAAGCCAACGCGCCCGCCTTGGGCCTGTATGGACAGCTTGGCTTCAACACCCACCACGAGTACTGCTACCTCGGCGGCTGAACCGTTAGGGTGCCGGATGAGTGCACGTCACGGTGTCCTGGGGGATGGAGCGGGTGTCGAAACGAACCGACCTCACGTGTGCCCCATTGTTCCTGAAGATCTGTGGCGCCGTCACATCGAAGCCCGGCGTCGGCGCCTGCGCCACGCAGCCGGGGCGAGCATCCAGGATGGTCTTGGGTTGCACGACATTGCGACCAGGGCCCTTGACGGCGTGGATGTTCCGGGTCCTGGTTCCCCAGAGGGTCACGGTGATGTTGTTGCCCTGGACGTTGGCCTGGATGAGGACACCGGCCCCCGTGTCGTTGATCCACTTCTGGTCGACATCGAGCCACGGCACGATCGCCTCGCGACCCTCGGGATAGAACGCGATGGAGAAGGAGGGTGCGGTGTCGACATGCCACCGATCGCGATGCCATCGACTGTGACCTCGGAAGCCACGCGGCCCGCCAGGAAGATCGCCAGCCCGCCGGACACCCCACCCAGCACGATTGCGGCCGCAGCCAAACTCAACAGCCCAACGACTACGTGGCATCTCCGCCGATGTTCTGGTGAGAGCTCACGCCAAGGTCCCGTACCGTCCGCGGTAGTACACCAGAGCCTCGCCCGCATGGGTTGCGCTTGTCACCGAGACCACCTCTCCGACCACGATGCTGTGGTCGCCGGCCGGGTGCACGGCGGTGGTACGACATTCAAACGTGGACAGCGCATCGTTCAACAGAGCCACCCCGGTCTGTGGACCATGGTGGTGCGGAATGCGATCGAGCTGGCCATGCAGCGGCCGCCCTCGCGTTGCCAGCCAGTCAGCAGCCGATCTGTCACCACTGGAGAGCACGCTGATACCCCAGATACCCGCATCGAGCACAGTGTCGTGGAAGCGCGCCTCACGTTCGATGCAGACCAGCACCAGCAGCGGCTCGAGTGACACCGAAGTCAGCGCGCTGACGGTCATCGCATAGTCGACATCGCGACTGCGCGTGGTCAGCATCACGACACCTGTGACGAAGCGACCCATCGCCCGTCGGAAGGCGTCAACGTCCGGCAGGCCCGTGTCCGCGCCGTCCGGGGTGCCCTGACTCATCCGCGATCCCGGGAGTGTCTCAACATGCCATTGGTCAACGAGCCATCTTCTGACAAGCCATTGTTCACAAGGCCATGGGCCGGCGGCGCGCCGGGCGTCGCCGGTAGGAGATGGCCGGCGACGGGGTCGAACTGCGCGAAACCCTCGCGGCCGCTCAGTCGGCTCGCGATGTGGTTGGACAACGTGTAGTAGCCCCGGTGGACGACGACCTGCGTCGCATGCTGGGCCATGGCCCTGCTCTGCGTCTCGATCAACGTCGGCTCCTCCACCACATGAGTGACCCTCTCGTCCGGCACGACTGACGGGGGAAAGGGCTCATCCTGTTGCAGGACAACACAGTCCGCGTCGGACACCAGATTGTCATGAAGCCAGGCGCGGTCCTGCGTCGCCCAGCTCACCGGCGTGAGGATGCAGAATGCCACCGGCGCGGCCGTTCCATCGGCTTCGGCCTCGGCAGCCAGTACCGACAATGCCGACATTGTCACGCGATGGGTCTGGATATGGTCCGGATGTGCGTAGCCACCCTGTTCGTCGTAGGTCACGACGACGTCCGGGCGCACTGCTCTGATGTGAGCAGCCACCATGGTCGCGGCCTCCCCGGGGTCGGCTCGGACGAAGGCGTCCGGACGCTCTGCACTCGCGGTGCCGGCCATGCCCGAGTCGCGATACCGCGAGGCCACACCCCGCTGCGGGTCCTCTCCTAGCACGGTGTGTTTGACCCCCAATACCGACATGGCTGCCCGGAGCTCTTCTCTACGCCAGGGCCCGAGGCTGTCATCGCGGTCGGCACACAAGTGGGCCAACGACGGGGGGATCACCTCGCCCTCCTCGCCAAGGGTGCAGGTGAGCAGCTGCACGTCATAGTGGCGTGAGGCATAGCTGGCCATGGTCAGCCCGGTCGTCAGCGTCTCGTCATCGGGGTGTGCGTGGACGAAGAGCAGTCTCGCCCGCCCGGCGGCGCGCCCGGACCTGTGGTCGCCGCTCATCGAACCGAAACCGTCGCCAGGTCGACCGTGCCAAAGAGCGCCTGATTGTCGATGTAGTTCGTGACCCCGGCGCCGTGCACGAACACCGACTTGGAGTTGGTCAGAGCAATCGCTGCCACGGTGGCCGCGAGGTCCTTGTCAAGGTCTGCCCATGCCTGCTCGCGGTGTGACGCCTCGGGGATCCCTGAGACGGCATCGACCTTGTCGCTGAAGGCTGGACTGTCGAACCGGCCATAATCCTGACCCGACAAGCTGTCGCTGAGGTTCAGCCGGCTGTCGAACAAGGACGGGATCACACTCGAGCCCGATGGCCACTGGGCGGACCCCACAGCCCACATCACGTCGTAGTGGCGACTCTTCGCGACCGAGGCGATGTTCGTGAAGTAATCCTTCTCGATACCCACGAGGGTGACCGAGAACCCAGCGTTCTGCCAACCCTGTTTCAGCGCAGCCATGGCATTGTCCGCTGGCGCGCCTTTTCGGTAGGCCACGGTGATCGGGACCGGAATGGTCAGCCCTGAAGCCTGCAAGAGGGTGTGCGCCTTGGCCACATTGCCGGTGGGCGGAACCTGCAACGGGTTGAAGTCGCGATAGGCCGGAAGGGACTTGCTGATCATTGCGTACGTGGCTTCGGCCGCAGAGTCCCCACCCAGAGCAGTGACGTAGGCCTGCCGGTTCGTAGCCATTGCCAGCGCCTGGCGAACCTTGAGCTTGGCCATTGTCGGCCGGCTGAAGTTCGGCAGCAGGTAGTCCACGAACGGCCCACGCGGGTTCGTCGACCGCGCCTTGATCTTCGGGTTGGACAGGATGTCGTTCTGCAGTACCTGTGGGGCCGAGTCCGCGGTCACCGCGCGGGAGTCCGGCCCCGCATTGGTCATGATCCTGCTGAGCACCTTCTCAACCGGCACGCCCTCCTGGTAGACCATCTCAGCCGGGTGCGCCTTGCGGATCGGGTCGGTGCCCGGATGCCACTGGGGGTTGCGCACGAACGTCCCACCCTTTCCCACCTGCCAGGCTCCCCTGAGCATGTAGGGACCGTCGGAGAAGATCTCGGTTACCGACTGGGCGCCACGGTCCTTGTCCGAACGCACCGGGGCGAAGGCCGACAGTGCCACCACCTGGTTGAAGTCCGGCACGGCCCTGGCGAGCTTGAACGTGATGGTCTGGCCGGAGCACGTGACCGCCTTGTCGAATGCTTCTTGGCCGGTCTTGTCGTAAGGGCCGACATAGGTGCTGGAACCGTCCGTGTTGTAGGCCACGTCCAAGAAGTCCAGGGCGTAGGTCAAACCACCGGTGATCTGGGTTGTCGCGTAGGAGCGTGACACCCCATACTTCACGTCGGCGCAGGTGACGGGCTTACCGTCCTGCCAGGTGACGTCGTTGCGCAGGGTGAAGCCCCAGGTCCTTCCCCCGTCGGATACCTTTCCTGTGTCCGTAGCCAGGTCGGGTGCCAGGGCCGGCAACGTATCCTGGCGGGTCGCCGGTGCCCAGGCGGTCAATGTCCGCTGGAACACCCGTCCCGCAAACGCCATATCGGCTCCGACATTGAGCCGTTGCGGGTCCCACATGCCGACAGGGCCCTGACGCAGGATGTACAGAGTCCCCCCTGTCCTTGCCGGGACCGCGGAGATGGGATCCTTGGCAGCCAGCTGAGGTGAACAGGACGCTGACACCAGAATGAGGCCCAGGCCCATGACGACAGCGAGGCTGGATCTTCTGGCGCGCATGGTGGATACTCCTCTGGGTGGTCGGCCGATGACGCTCCTGGCCGACCCCCATCGACGCTATAAGAGCGTACGCTCCTCAGGGAAGTGGCACGCGACCTGGTGCCCGGGCGCGATCTCCACGCGCTGCGGCTCCTCCGCAGCACACACGTCCTGTGCCTTGGGGCAGCGGGTCCGGAAGACGCAACCCGACGGTGGATGTTGTGGGCTGGGCAGGTCTCCATGAAGCAGGACCCGCTCACGCGTGGCGGCGCGGCGCGGGTCCGGTACGGGCACCGCTGACAGCAAGGCGTGCGTGTAGGGATGCTGAGGCTTTGCGTAGAGCGTGTCCCTGTCGGCCGTCTCCATGATCTTGCCGAGGTACATCACGATGACGCGGTCGGAGATGTGACGGACAACCGACAGGTCGTGGGCCACGAAGATGTAGGCGAGCTTCTGTTCGTCCTGGATGTCCCCCAGCAGGTTGATGACCTGGGCCTGGATGGAGACATCTAGGGCCGACACCGGCTCGTCGCACACGATCAGCTGCGGTTGGAGCGCGATGGCACGGGCGACACCGATCCGCTGACGCTGCCCACCGGAGAACTCGTGTGGGTAGCGGTTGTAGTGCTCGGGGTTGAGCCCCACGCGCTCCATCAGCTCCTGAACAGCCTTGCGCACCCCGCCCTCGGGCTTGATGCCTTGGATCGCGTACGGGGCTGCCACGATCTTGCCGACCGTATGACGCGGGTTCAGCGAGCCGTAAGGGTCCTGGAAGATCATCTGCATCTCGCGGCGAAGACGTCGAAGCTCTCCGCCTTTGACGTGGGTCACGTCCTTGCCGGCGAACTCGATGGTGCCGCTGGTCGGCTCGAGCAGCCTCAGCAACGTGCGCCCGGCTGTCGACTTGCCGCAACCGGACTCCCCCACCAGGCCGACCGTCTCGCCGCGACCGATGTCCAGGGTGATCCCGTCGACCGCCCTCACCGGCGCGTCAGCACGCGAGATGATGCCCGGCTTCCTCTGCGGGAAGTACTTGCACAGGTCCGTGATCCGCAGAATCGTCTCGGGGTGGGCGCGCGCGGCAGGCCGCTCGACCGGTGTGTCAGTAACTGCGCTCATGGGTTCCTCCATCACGTCTTCTGGCCGGAGCTCTGGTCCTGGACCGGGATCTGCTTCTGGCCGGAGATCTCGGCGTAGAGATCGGTTCGGCGCGCGGCGTCGATGTGACAGCGGGCGCTCTGGCCCGGCCGGACCTCGAGCAGGTCAGGCACCTGGGTCCGGCACAGATCGCCCTCGACCTCAGAACGATGGGCACAACGAGGGTTGAAGGCGCAACCTGACGGCAGGTTGATCAACGAGGGCGGATTGCCGGGGATCGGGTCAAGACGGTCGCTGCGCACCTTGTCCAGACGCGGCATCGAGGCCAGCAGCCCCCAGGTGTACGGATGCTGCGGCGTGTAGAACACCTCATCGACGCTCCCCTTCTCGACACACTTGCCGCCATACATCACGATGATGTCGTCAGCCACGTTGGCAACGACGCCAAGGTCGTGGGTGATGATGATGATCGCGGACCCGAACTCCTTCTGAAGGTCCTTCATCAGGTCGAGGATCTGAGCCTGGATCGTGACATCGAGCGCGGTGGTCGGCTCGTCGGCGATGAGCAGCTTCGGGTCGTTGACCAGCGCCATGGCGATCATGGCGCGTTGGCGCATCCCGCCTGAGAACTCGTGGGGGTACTGGTCGACGCGGTGGTTCGGGTTCGGGATGCCAACCCGGTCGAGCATCTCGATGGCCCGTTTCCTGGCCACCTGCTTACTCACGGAGTTGTGAATGCGGTAGGCCTCCACGATCTGGTTGCCGATCGTGTAGTACGGGTGAAGGGCCGACAGCGGGTCCTGGAACACCATCGCCATCTGGTTGCCACGCAGCGAACGGATCCGCTCGTCCGAGACGGTCAGCAGGTCCTCGCCATCGAGCAGGATCTGGCCCGACAGCCTCGCCTTCGACCGCCGGTGCAGGCCAAGGATGGCCAGGCTGGCCACCGACTTTCCCGAGCCCGACTCGCCGACGATGCCGATGGTCTGGCCGCGGGCGAGCGTGAAGTCCAGGCCGTCAACCGCCTTGACCAGTCCGTCATCGGTCGGGAAATGAACGTGCAGGTCCTTGACCTCCAGGAACGGCTGCCCGGCGTCAGCCGGCAGGGTATCCCTGACGGCAAGGGTGTCACTGCTCATGGGCGTGCCTTTCGCGGGCTGGGTTCCCTGAGAACGCGCTGTCAGGGGTGTTGTCAGGCAAGGCGCACCCTCGGATCGATCACGCCGTAGAGGACGTCCACGACAAGGTTGGCCATCACGATGAAGAAGGCTGCGACCAGCACCAGCGCCACGATGACCGGCAGGTCGAACACCTGCACCGACGTCACCACCGCCCGGCCAAGCCCCTGGAAGTTGAAAACCGTCTCGGTGATGGCGGCACCGGCGAACAGTCCACCCAGGTCCAGCCCGGCAACAGTGACGATCGGGGTCAGCGCCGCCCGCAGGGTGTGCTTGAAGATGATCGTCCGCTCGTTCAGGCCCTTAGCCCGCGCTGTGCGCAGGTAGTCCTCGCTCATCGTCTCCAGCATGTACGCACGGGTGAGTCGCACGTAGCCGGCGGCAAACAGGGCGGCCAGTGAGAACCACGGCAGGAGCAGACCCTGGAACCACCCCACCGGATCTTGGAAGACCGAGACGTAGTTGGGCGGCGGTAACAGCTGCCACTGCGTCGAGAGATAGTTGTACATCAGCAGGGCAATGAAGAAGGCCGGGAACGAGTAGAAGACCAGGGAGACGGCGACGATGCCACGGTCCTGCCATCGGCCACGCTTGAGCGCCGCGATAATGCCCAGTCCAACGCCGAGGACAATCCAAATCACGAAGGCACCCAAAGAGATTGACAACGTAACCGGGAGCCGCTCCTTGACGATGTCGGTGACCAGCTTGGTCTCCAGCGGCGAATAGCCGAGGCAGGGCGCAGGACAGTGCGTGACCTTGTCCGGGTTCGCCTTGGCGAACGCGGGGTCGTCGGGGAAGGTGCGGGCCGAGACCAGGCCCTTCATGAAGTTGGCGTACTGGACGGGTACCGGTTTGTCCAGGCCGAGGGCATGGCGGTTGGCCGCGATAGATGCCGGGGTGCAGTTCTTGCCGCAGGTCAGCCGCGCCGGGTCCGTCGGGCCGCCATAGAAGATGCCGAAGGTGACGATACTGATGACCACGAGCATCAGGACAGCGGCGATGCAACGCCGAATGATGTAGTACAGCATGAGTGGTCACCACCGGAGCGGAGACCTCACCTCACCTTCTCGTCAAGCCGGGGATACACATTACGACCGTCCGTCGCTGATGGCTGCCATCAGTGCAATGCCTGCGCGCCCACACCCGGGGCGACCACGCGTCTGAACGTGGCCGCCCGGGAGTGCAACGTAACCTACTTCTACTTCGCCGCGGGGTTGATGCCGACGCTGCCGAGGTCGGGGTAGTTGGCGACCGCCGGGTTGTCGATGAAGCCGGTCACCCCCGAGCCCCAGACCAGGTAGAACTTGGTCGTGTTCAGCGGAATGTAGCCACCCTGCTTCTGGATGGTCTCGTCGATGTCGCCCCACATCTGGGCCTGCTTGGCCAGATCGGTGGTGGCATAGGCCGCATCGATCGCCTTGTTGACCGCGTCATTCTTGTAGTAGCCGTAGTCTTGGCCGGTGGAGGCGGACGTCAGGTTGACCCGGCTGTCGAACAGCGCCGGGATGTCGGTCGAGGCCGACGGCCAGTCAGCACCCCAGCTGCCCCACACGACGTCGTTCTTGGTCGCGTTGGCCGGGTTCTGGATGACGTCGTAGTAGGTGTCGGTCAGCTCGTTCAGCGTGGTGCTGAAGCCACCAGCATCCCAGCCGGCCTTCAGGGCGGCCGCCTGCTTCTCGGTCGTCGGCGTGCCACCCTCGTAGGTGTAGGTGATGGGGTACGGCATTTTGACACCGGCCTGGGTGAGCAGGGCCTTGGACTTCACCGGGTCGCCGCTCTCGGGAGCGCCGAACGCGTTGTACGACTTGTAGCCGAGAACCGAGGAGGCGATCATCGAGGTCGCAGGGGTGCTGGCGTTCGTACCACCACCGGCGGCGACGTAGCCGGCCTTGTCGGTGGACATGGCCAGAGCCTGGCGCACCAGCGGGTTGGTCATCTTCTTGAAGTTCGGCAGGACGTAGTTGACGAACGGGGAGAGGACGTTCTCCGACCGCGTGGTCATCGCGGGGTTGGCCTTGACTGTCGGGACCATGGCCGGCGGGACATTGCGGTCAGTAACGGCAAACTTGTCGTTGCTCTGGTTGCTGATCAGTCGCTGGGCGATGACCTCGTCGGTCAGACCCTCGGTGAACACGATCTTGTCCGGAAGCGCCTTGCGGATGGTGTCCGTGCTGGCGCTCCAGTTCGGGTTGCGGACGAACGTGCCGCCCTGGCCCTTGGTCCAGGCCCCCTGGAGCTCGTACGGGCCGTCGGAGAAGACTGCGAAGTTGGACTTGTCGCCCTTGTCCAGGCTTGCCTTGTAGGGAGCGAAGGCGGGCATGGTGACGGTGTAGTTGAAGTCACCCACGGGCTTGCTGAGGTTGAAGGTGATCGTGTTGCCGGTGCAGGTGACGGCCTTGTCATACAGGGCCTGGCCTGTTGCGTCCTTGACGTAGGGGCCCTGGTAGACGGAGCCCTTGGCGTTCGTCGGGATGTCCAGGAACTGGATGGCGTAGTTCGGGCCACCGGTGATGACGGAGGTGGCGAACGTGCGAGAGACGCCGTACTTGATGTCGGCGCAGGTGACGGGCGTGGCGTCCTGCCACTTGATGCCGTCCTTGAGCGTGAACTTCCAGGTCTTGCCGCCGTTCGAGGCGGTGCCGGTGTCGGTCGCGAGGTCCGCGACGAGCTTGGTGCCGGCCTTGCCGGCCGCGACCGGGTAGCTCACCAGGGTGCGGTAGACCATCCGGGCTGTGTTCGCGATGTCGCGCCCGAGGTAGGTCCGCTGGGGATCCAGGTGCTCGGCTGGACGCTTGCTCAGGTAGTAGAGCGTTCCCCCCTTCGCCGAGGCACCAGCAGTGCCGCTCGCTGTGGACGTCGAGGTACCCCCACCGCAACCTGCTGCGGTAATGGCCACAACGCCGCCCAAGGCGATGGCTGCAATGCCATGTTTTCTGCGCGTCATGCCGCTCTCCTTGTTCATCTTCACCGCCTTGCGCGGTGCTCTTCTCGTCAACGGTTGTTGACGAAGACTCATGGGGTTGATGGTTCCGCCCGGAGTTTGACTAGCCCCGGTCGGACTTGGGGTCGAGCGCGTCACGTAGACCGTCTCCGAGCAGGTTGGCGCTGAGCACCAGCAAGAAGATGGCCAGGCCCGGAAGGAAGAAGAACATCGGGTCCGTGGCCAGGAAGGTCACCGAGTCGGTGAGGATATTGCCCAGGGTGGGCGTGGGCGCAGGAACCCCGACACCCAGGTAGGACAACGCCGCCTCGGCGCTCACGTTGGTCGGGAAGATCAGCGTCCCGTAGACGAGGATCGGTGCCCACAGGTTTGGCAGAAGCTCGGTGAACCAGATCCGGTAGCCGCGGGCGCCCAGCGAGCGGGAGGCCTCCACGAACTCACGTTCGCGCAGCGAGAGAACCTGGCCGCGGATGATGCGCGCGAAGAACGGAAACCCGAAGAAACCAAGAACCACGATCAGGTAGGTGATCTGCGAAGGGGCGCCGGCCGGGACACCCAACGAGGTGATCTTCTGGACCAGCACCACCGACAGTGCCAGCAGCATGAGCAGCTGCGGGAATGCCAGGACCAGGTCGATGAAGCGGCCGAGCCAGAAATCGACCCACTTGCCCGTGTAGCCGCTGATGATCCCGATCACCGTGCCGAGGACGAGGCTGAACACCGTGGCCGCCGAGGCGATGAGCATCGACTGGGTGACCCCGCCGACGATCCGCGACAGGACATCGCGGCCGGTCTGCGGTTCGACCCCGAGGGGGTGTGCCGCACTGACCCCACCCAGATTCCCCAACGGCATCCCGTCGGCGGGGCTGAGCAGATTGCCGTTGAACTTATAGGGGTCGATCACGCCAAAGTGCTGCAGGATCGGTGCGGCAAGGGCTACAACGACGTAGACGATGACGATGACCAGGCAGACCATCGACACCTTGTCCCGGCGCAGCCGGGAGCGGGCAATCTGCCACGGCGAGCGGCCGACGATCTTCTTGGGGCCCCCGGGGGTTTCGGGAGGGGTCTCGGAGAGGGATGCATTGTCCAGAAGGGCATCGGCCTCCAACTTCCCGGCTATAAAAGCCATCCCGCAGAACCTCTCTTTTGGCTTGCTCGACCTGCCGACGCACGAAAAACTGCAGCGGGTTTTGGCCCCACTCAACTCACCGCCAGCCTAGGACAGGATGGGCACCCGCTGGGCACTCTGGGGCCTTCCGTCGCCGAATTGTGATCGGAACGCGTCGGCGGGGTTGAAGTGATCTTCAGTGCTGAAACATCCGTCAGCGATGCAAAGGCACGCAAGAACCCCCGGAACCAGAGCGGATCCGGGGGTTCTTCTTGCCGCTACTCAGACTCGGCTCAGGACCTGGCTGCCGTCTTGGCTCGCGCAGCGGTGCGTGCCCGCTCGTTCTGGGGCAGCACGAGCTTGCGGATGCGGACCGCGACCGGGGTGACCTCGACGCACTCGTCCTCGCGGCAGAACTCCAGCGCCTGCTCCAGACTCAGCTTGCGCGACGGGACCAGGCGCTCAAGCACCTCAGAGGTGGCGGATCTCACGTTGGTGAGCTTCCGCTCCTTGCAGATGTTGACGTCCATGTCCTCCACTCTGGAGTTCTCACCGACGATCATTCCTTCATAGACCTCAGTGGTCGGCTCCAGGAACATCGCGCCGCGCTCCTGCAGGTTGAACATCGCGTATGACGTCGCCGCACCGGTGCGGTCGGCCACCAGTGAGCCGTTCTGCCGGGTCTTGAGCTCGCCCACCCACGGTTCGTAGTCTTCGAAGACGTGGTTGGCGATGCCAGTGCCACGGGTGTCGGTGAGGAACTCGGTCCGGAAACCAATGAGCCCGCGCGAAGGAACGACGAACTCCATCCGCACCCAGCCGGTGCCGTGGTTGGTCATCTGCTCCATCCGGCCC
>DAITND010000068.1:0-12436 GCA_036834825.1 Dermatophilaceae bacterium | reverse complement strand
AGTCCTCGTCCAGGATCCGCGGGACGGAGAAACGCTGCTGTTCGGAGGCGGGCGCCGCAGCCAGCGCCTCCTCGGCGCTCAGGCTGGGGCGCACAACGTCAAGGCGCGTCACGTTGGTCAGCGGCAGCGGATGTGACGTCGGTGGTACATCATCGGTGGCCACCTCACTGACCCGCGCCACGGACTCGAGGATGATGGCGAGCTCGCCGGACATCTTGTCCAGCTCGGCGTCACTGAGGTCGATGCGCGCGAGCATGGCGAGATGGGCGACATCGTCGCGGGAGATTGCGGACATGCCCTGAAGTCTAGTGGGCGGCAATGGGCTGTCTGCCGGGTGCTCAGCTCAGCTTCTCCTCCAGGGTGAAGTGACCCTGAAGCTCCAGTGCGAGCCATCGAGCGCCGAGCGACATTCGGCCACCACGCCGGCGCCCACGGCGGTCGTTTTCCGGACACGAGAATGACGCGACATGACCGCCCGTCACCGCGAATGACTCGCGCGACTTCGTCCCGCAGCAGCACTCCCGCACAGGTCTGCCCAGCGACCACCTGAGGCGCCGTGCCACTGACGGACGCCCCCCATCATCGGCAATGCGACGCGAGCGCCTGCCCTCCCTCGGACTGGGCGCTGGACTGACCCACAGCCAAGAGCTCACGTCCGCCGGCTAGGGGATGAGAATGCCGCGGCCTCGTAGCCGACCGGCATCGAGGTCGTTCATTGCGTCGTTCACGGCGTCCAGCGGGTAGGTTTGGGTGAGCATCGTGACGTGTCCGGCTGCGTTAAGCGCCATGAGCTCGACCAGGTCGTTGTAGCTGCCAACCAGGTTACCGACGACGTTGCGCTCGGTTGAGATCACGTCGATGGTCGGGATGTCGACGGTCCCGCCATACCCGATCACGAAGTCGCTGCCCGCACGCCTCGTCATTGCCCAGCTGTCGTGCTCGGCGCCCTTCTCCCCGACGAAGTCCAGCACCACCTCCGCGCCCAAACCGCCGGTCATCTCCAGGACCCGGTCCACGTGCTTGCCGTTCACCACGACGGTCTCGTCCGCTCCCCAGTCGCGGGTCAGGGCAAGTGCCTCCTCGTTAGGGTCGAGCACGATGATGCGCGTGGCGCTCAGTGCGCGTAGGCACTGGATGCCGAGGTGGCCCAGGCCGCCGGCCCCCATCACGACGCAGGTGCTGCCCGGGTACAGCAGCGGGACGGCTTTCTTGACCGCGTGGTAAGCGGTCAGTCCGGCGTCGGCGAGCGCGGCCACGGCGGCGGGTTCGATGCCCGGGGCGAGCTTGACCACCGAGCGTGCGGAGGTCTTGATGAGGTCCGCCATTCCGCCGTCGGTGTCGATGCCGGGGAAGCCGCTGGACTCGCAGTGCACGTCGTCGCCGGCGCGGCAGGCTCGGCAGTAGCCGCAGGTCACCAGCGGGTGCAGGATCACCGCGTCGCCCGCCTGCAGGTGCTCGACTGCGGGGCCGACCGCGTGGATCCAGCCCGCGTTCTCGTGGCCGAGCGTGTACGGAAGCGCGACGTTGCTGTTGTCTGCCCACTGGCCCTGCACGATGTGCAGGTCGGTGCGGCACAGACCCGCTCCCCCGACCCTGACGACCACGTCAAGGGGCCCCGTGGCCTCGGGCTCGGGGACTTCCTCGACAACCGGGCGCTCCTCATACCGATGCAGCCGAACCGCCTTCATCACGCCTCCCAGAACGAGCATCGGACGACCCGGGTGATCGGCCCTTGTCTGCACCGTAGGGCAAACACGACCAGTTCGCGCGAGATAGGGCCGAGGGCCTTCCTACAACGACCGGTTCGGCGTAACATCCCGGGTTCACACCGAGAAAGGGACCACAATGACACGCACCCCCGAAGAGGTCTTCGCCCACCACGGACAGGCGCTGGGGGCTGAGGACCTCGAGGAGATCGTCGCCGACTACGCCGAGGACGCGATCCTCATGGTGAACAAGCAGGTCTTCCGCGGCAAGGACGGCGCCCGGCAGGTCTTCACCCAGCTGCTCAGCGATCTCCCTTCGGCGGCCTGGCAGCTCGAGACGGTGTTCGCCGACGACGTCCTCTACCTGGAGTGGAAAGCGACCGGAGGCGGCCGCCAGTCCGACGACGCCATCGACACGTTCATCTTCAAGGACGGCATGATCCGCGTACAAACCGTCTTCTACACGGTCAAGCCGGCCTGAAGCTGACCGTCGGTCCCGGTCCACATTGGTGAGCCGGGGCCGCAGGAGAGCGCAGCCGCGTCAGAGCCTAGGCGCCGCAAAGCCTGGGGGCGCTCAGCGGGCCGGCGTCGTCTGAGGCGTCGTCCAGCCGCCCGGCCAGCGATCTGGCCCAGTCGAGCAATCCTGTGACGTCAATGCCATATGGCGGTTCGCCGGTGTACCCCGCAATGCGGTCGGCTCCCCGCCGCAGCAGGGTCGCGGCCCCGGCACTGTTCCCGCGGAGAGCGTGGGTCAGGCCGACAGCCAGCTGAGCCAGCCCTTGCCACAGGTCGCGTTCGGTGTCCGGAGCTGCCTTCCAACTGGCTTCCAGGACCTCGTGGGCATGGAAGGGCAGTCCTTCGTCCAGGAGTCGCTGAGCCTCCGCCAGGCTGTCGCGCGGTGAAAGGACCAGATCGTCGGGAACACGGACGACTCCGGAGTCTGCGCGGGGAAGGGGGCGGCCCAGCGCATCGCGTGGGCGGGCGTTGCGCGGCCGACCGGCCTGGTCACGCTCTCGATCAGGACTCATCATCTCTCCTCGTTGCTGTGGCTGGTGTCGCCCTCGCTGTCACTGATCGGCATCGGCTCACCCGACTCCAGGAGCGCGCGGAAACCGCCCTCGTCCAGGATCTTCAGTCCGAGCTCTGTCGCCTTGTCGGCCTTCGTCCCGGCGTTCTCTCCCACCACGACGTAGTCGGTCTTCTTCGACACCGTACCGGCCGCCTTCCCGCCGCGGGACAAGATCGCTTCCTTGGCCTCGTCGCGCGAGAAACCCTCCAACGAGCCGGTGACCACGATCGTCAGCCCGGCCAGGGTCTTGGGGCTCGACTCATCGACCTCGTCGGCCATCCGCACCCCGGCAGCAGCCCACTTGTCCACGATCGCCATGTGCCAGTCCACGGCAAACCACTCCTGGACGGACTCGGCGATCACCGGGCCGACACCCTCCACGCCGGAGAGCTCATCAAGGGAGGCAACGCGAATGGCGTCCATCGAGCCGAAGTGCCCGGCCAGCGCGCGGGCCGCGGTGGGGCCGACATGCCGGATCGAAAGCCCCACGAGGACTCGCCATAGGGGCTGCTTCTTAGCCTGTTCGAGGTTGGCGATCAGCTTGGTTCCGTTGGCGGAGAGCACCTTGCCCGGGGCACCTGACTCACGTTCCTTCTTGGTCGGAGCCCGCGTGTAGAGCGGCGCCTGGGCCACCTGCGTCTGCGTGAGGGTGAACAGGTCGCCCTCGTCGGCCAGCACCTTAGCCTCCAGCAGAGCGATGGCGCCCTCCCAGCCAAGGGCCTCGATGTCGAAGGCGCCCCGGGCGGCCAGCGCGAATAACCGTTCTCGCAGCTGGGCGGAGCAGTACCGGGAGTTGGGACAACGAATGTCCTTGTCGCCCTCCTTCTGGGCGGCCAGCTCAGTGCCGCACTCGGGGCAGTGCGTCGGCATCTCGAACGGACGCTCGGATCCGTCGCGCAGGTCAACGACCGGCCCCACGATCTCGGGGATCACGTCACCGGCCTTGCGCAGAACGACAGTGTCGCCGATCAGCACCCCCTTGCGGACGACCTCGAAAGCATTGTGCAGAGTTGCATTCTCGACCGTGGAACCGGCGACCTTGACCGGCTTCATCACCCCGAACGGCGTTACTCGCCCGGTCCGGCCGACGTTGACCCGGATGTCCAGGAGCTTGGTGGTGACCTCCTCGGGCGGGTACTTGTACGCGATGGCCCAGCGCGGTGCTCGCGAGGTCGAACCCAGGCGGCGCTGGACCTCTACCTCGTCGATCTTGACCACGATGCCGTCAAGCTCGTGCTCGACCGAGTGCCGGTGCTCCCCGTAGTGGTCGATGTAATCCTGCACGGCGGCGACGTCGTCGAACACCTGGTAGTGGGTGGAGACCGGAAGGCCCCAGTCGGCCAGCACGTCATACGACTGGCTCTGGCGCTCCATCGCAAAGCCCTCATGGGCGCCGATCCCGTGCACGAGCATCCGCAGCGGGCGGGCGGCGGTGACCCGGGGGTCCTTCTGCCGCAACGATCCGGCGGCTGCGTTGCGTGGGTTGGCGAACGGCGCCTTGCCCGCCGCCACCAGCGATGCGTTCAGCTCGGCGAACGCCGCCACCGGGAAGAACACCTCACCGCGGATCTCGATCTTCTCGCGGTGACCCGACCCGGCGAGCCGGTGTGGGATGCCCTCGATGGTGCGCACGTTGTTGGTGACGTCCTCACCGGTGCGGCCGTCGCCGCGAGTCGCAGCCCGAACCAGCCGACCTCGTTCGTAGAGCAGGTTGATGGCCAGGCCGTCGATCTTGAGCTCACAAAGGTAGTGGTGTGCCGTGGCCCCTTCCGAGGCCACGTCGCGCTCCACCCGCCCGGCCCAGGCCGCGATCTCTTGGGGGCTGAAGGCGTTGTCCAGGCTGAGCATCCGCTCAAGGTGGTCGACCGGTGCGAAGTCTGTGGAGTACGCCGCGCCGACCTGCTGGGTGGGGCTGTCAGGGGTCCGCAGCTCGCCGTACCGGTCCTCCAGAGCGTTCAGCTGGCGGATCAGTGCGTCGTACTCACCATCGCTGATGGTCGGCGCGTCCTTGACGTAGTAGCTGAACTGATGCCCCCGCACTTGCTCAGCAAGCTCGGTCCACTCGTGGCGGACGTCATCGGGGACGTCGGTCGGCAGATCTGTCACAGCCACATCCTGCCCCATTGCGGCAACAGCTCAGCGTCTGCCGGAACGCCCGATCAGCACCGCGGCCCCAAGGACCACAGCGGCGCCGACGAACTGGGGCCACGCCAGCCGTTCGCCCAGCACCAGAACGCCCAGGGCTACCGAGACCACGGGGATGAGGTAGGTGACCGAGGAGCCGACGGTGGGACCGGCGGCACGCACCACGTCGTACTGGAAGGACATCGCGATGCCGGTGCCGAAGATCCCCAGAGCAAGCACAGCCAGCAGCGGCACGAGGACCGAGCCGCCGCTGGTGTTCGCATGCAGGGACCACGGCGCAGTCAGGGCCAGGTGGGTGCGTTGGGTGAGCCACCAGATCGTCAGGGCGACCAGCATCTGAGCGCCGGAGGTCAGCATCTGAGCGGTGGGAAGCGTGAGCCCACCGAAATCCGCGTGGCCCAGGAAGCGCCTCGTGTAGATCCAGCCCAGCCCATACGACGTGCCGGCCACCAGCGTCATAGCGAAGCCGAGGAGGTCAGGTCGCCCCTGCGACTGCCAGGGCTGCATGATCACCAGGACCCCCACGAAGCCGATGAACACCCCGACGATCTTGCGTGCTGCGATCTTGTCCACCGGCAGAAGCAGCAGGCTGAACAACACGGTCGCGATGGGGGTGATCGAGTTGCCGATGCCGGCAAGGGCCGAGCTGACCCGCTGCTCCCCCAACGCGAACAGGCTGAACGGCAGGCTGCCCAGTAAGAAACCGGTCACCATCAGGTGGGCCCACAGGCGCCGGTCCCGGGGCAACCGGCCCCCCGCGGCGGTGAGCAGGAGCATCAGAACGAGCGCGCCACTGAGGATGCGCAGTCCGGAGATCTGCAGGGGCGCGAGGGATCTCAGGCCGACTTTCATCAGCAGGAAGCTCGACCCCCAGATGAAAGCCAGTGCAGTGAACTTGAGCTGCCAGGGGACCCTGGTGGCCTTCATCATGTTGGGCATGCCGGCAGCGGCCTGCCGGGTGGCGGCGCTCATCAGGTGGTGGGGGTCAACAGCTCGTGGAATGTGATCGTGGCGCTCATGTGTGTGGTCAACTTCCTGCGGTCTCCGTCAATGCCCTGGCCGCGTCCACGGCCAGTCGTTGAACGCTGCGCGCACCCGGCGGTGTGAGTCCGGCCAGGCCGCAGGCCGGCGTGAGGCTCACCCGGGACAGGTCCGCAAGCGGCAGGCCGACCCGGCTCCAGGCCTGCACCAGTGGCCTGATGACGTCAGTGACACTCGCCCGGACATCTTCCTGGACGTTCCCCGGAGCGCGGTCTGTGGGGATCACTCCGGCCCACAGGTCCACACCGGATTCGACGGTGGCAGCCAGGGACTCCCAGCCTTTGGGGGTCAACCCCGCAACGTCCACGGACACCGCTTTGACACCGGTGTCCCTCAGCAGCACCAACGGCACGTCCGGCGCGCAGCAGTGCACGACGGTGTGGCAGTCCCCGGCCGCCGCGACGACGTCGCGCAGTCCCTGTGCCGCCATGGTCGGGTCGATCGCGCGGATCCGCCCGAATCCCGATGCGGTGGGCAGCCGTCCGGCCAGCACTGAGGGCAGACCCGGTTCGTCGATCTGGACGACGAGGTTGGCCTTGGGGACCAGCTTGGCGACCTCACCCAGGTGGGTGCGCAGCCCCTCTGCCAGGGACGCGATCACGTCGCGGGTGGCGCCGGCGTCGACCACCGAACGTTCGCCCCGATGTAGCCAGATCGACGAGGCCAGGGTCCAGGGACCGGCGATCTGCACCTTGAGGTCGCCTTCGTAGCCGTCGAAAGCCTCGGCCAGCTCGTCGAGGTCCTCGCGCAGCAGCCCCGACGTGCGATGGGAGTCGCGGCCGGGGCGGTCGACGAACCGCCACCCCATCGGCTGCAGGTCGACAGCAAGATCGGCCAGCATTCCCGCGGCCCGCCCGATCATGTCGGCGCCGGGCCCACGAGCGGGAAGCTCCGGCAGGTACGGCAGCCCGTCCTCGCTGAGCAGGTCCCGAACCGCGCTCACCGCCTGGCGTACGTCGGTGTCCGGCCATGACCCGATTCCGCTGGCTCTGCTCACCTGCAGAGCCTATCCGGCGGCCGGCGATCTGCTGGTCGCTGCCTCGCCGGCAGCCCCGGTGCTCGTTGTCGTGGTTGCCCTGGCGATCGTCGCGGATCCGAGCACCCGGGTTCCGTCGTACAGCACCACGGACTGGCCGGGCGCGACCCCGCGGATACGACGCTGGAGGAGCACCTGCACCCGCTCGCCGTCCGCCCAGGCCGTGGCCGGAACCTCCTCGCCGTGGGCCCGGACCTGCGCACCCACCGACACCACGCCCTGCGGCGCCGGCCCGCACCACCGGGCATGGTCCCCGGTGATCGCATCGACGCCGAGAAGCTCGCCGGTGGCGACCACGACGGTGTTGGTCCGGGGCTGCACCTCCAGGACATAGCGAGGTTCGCCACCTGCGGCGGGCGCTCCGAGGCGCAGGCCGCGGCGCTGCCCGACGGTGAACGCGTAGGCGCCCCCGTGCTGGCCCACCGTGGTGCCGTCGGCGTCGACGATGTCGCCGGGCTGCTCGCCGAGGCGCTCGGTCAGCCACTTGCGGGTGTCGCCGTCGGGGATGAAACAGATGTCGTGACTGTCGGGCTTGTCCGCGACATAGAACCCGCGGGCGGCCGCCTCCTGCCGGATCGCCGGCTTGGCTGTGTCACCCAGGGGGAAGAAGGACCTCGCCAGCTGGTCCGCGTTGAGCACGCCCAGGACATAGGACTGGTCCTTGCCCATGTCAACGGCGCGATGAAGCTCCCGGTTGCCAGCAGCGCTGTCGACGATCTGGGCGTAGTGGCCGGTCGCCACGGCATCGAATCCCAGCGCCAGTGCCTTGTCCAGCAGAGCGGAGAACTTGATCTTCTCGTTGCAGCGCAGACATGGGTTGGGCGTGCGACCTGCCGCGTACTCCGCGATGAAGTCCTCGACCACGTCGCTCTTGAAACGCGCCGCCATGTCCCAGACATAGAAGGGGATCCCGATCATGTCGGCCACCCGGCGGGCATCACCGGCGTCCTCGATGGTGCAACAGCCGCGTGCGCTCTCGCGCAACGTGGCGGCGTTCTGGCTCAGCGCGAGATGAACCCCGACAACCTCATGCCCGGCCTCGACCATGCGCGCCGCCGCCACCGCCGAGTCGACGCCGCCACTCATCGCGGCAACGACGCGCATCAGCGCGTCTGCTTCGGGCTCGCCTGCGCAGGGGGCACGGTCTTTGGTCTGATGGCCACCTGAGCCCTTTGGGCACGCTCGACCGCCGCCGGCAGAGCCGCGAGGAACGCGTCGATGTCGGCATCGGTAGAGGTGTGCCCGAGCGTGAGGCGCAGAGCGCCACGGGCCTTCTGCTCCGACATACCCATGGCCAGCAAAACGTGGCTGGGCTGCGGGACACCGGCCTGACAGGCCGAGCCGGTGGAGCACTGGACCCCGGCTGCGTCCAGCAGATAGAGCAGGGAGTCACCGTCACAGCCGGGAACAAGCAGGTGCGCATTGCCCGGCAGACGCCGGATGCCGTCACCGGGCTCCCAGTCGCCAGTCACCTGGACTCCGAAGCCGGCATCCTGGGCGCCACGAATCAGCTTGTCGCGCAAGGCGATCAGCCGTTCGGCGCCCACCGCACGGTTCGCCACGGCGTGGCGCATGGCGACGGCGAATCCGCGAATCGCCGGAACGTCCAGACTGCCACTGCGCACCTGACGCTCTTGGCCTCCGCCGTGTGTCAGTGGCACGAGGGTGGCATCGCGTCGAGCCAGCAGCGCGCCCACGCCTTGGGGACCACCGATCTTGTGGCCGCTGATGCTCAACAGATCGAGCCCGCTGGCGGCGAAGTCGACCTCAAGCTGGCCGACGGCCTGGACAGCGTCGCTATGCACCGGGATGCCGAACTCGTGCGCAACCGCGGCTATCTCGGCAATCGGCTGGACGGTCCCGACTTCGTTGTTGGCCCACATCACGCTGACGAGCGCGACCGTGCCAGGGTCGTTCCCGATGGCGGCGCGGACCGTCTCGGGGTGGACACGCCCGAGGTGGTCGACCTCGAGCCAGGTGACCTTGGCGCCCTCGTGGGCTTCGAGGAAGTCGACACAGTCGATGACGGCGTGGTGCTCGACCATGCTGACCAGAATGCGCACCCGCCGGTGGTCGGCGTCCCGCCGGGCCCAGAAGGTGCCCTTGATGGCCAGGTTGTCGGACTCGGTCCCCCCTGAGGTGAACAGCACCTCGGAGGGCCGGGCGCCGATGGCCTGGGCAATCGCCTCACGGGACTCCTCGACCACCCGACGTCCACGACGGCCCGAGGTGTGCAGAGATGAGGCATTGCCGACCATCGCCATCTGCGCGGTCATCGCCTCGATCGCTTCGGGCAGCATCGGCGTGGTCGCGCCATGGTCGAGGTAGACAAAGGAGTCAAGCACCCATCGAGTCTACGTTGACGTCACCAATGCCGAGGTTCAGCCCTTGGCGGTGTTGACCGCCTTGGTGGCCTGCGGCAGGACAGTGAACAGGTCACCGACGACGCCGAAGTCGACCAGCTCGAAGATGGGCGCCTCTTCGTCTTTGTTGACCGCGATGATCATCTTGGACGTCTGCATGCCGGCTCGGTGCTGGATCGCACCAGAGATGCCCGCTGCAACGTAGAGCTGGGGGGAAACCTGTTTGCCGGTCTGTCCGACCTGGTTGCTGTGCGGGTACCACCCCGCGTCAACGGCAGCCCGCGAGGCTCCGACAGCCGCCCCCAGGGAGTCGGCGAACTCCTCGACCTTGGAGAAGTCACCGGCGGTGCCGCGACCACCGGAGACCACGATCGCGGCCTCGGTCAGCTCGGGACGACCGGAGGCAACCTTGGGCTGACTGTCGGTGATCCGGGCCGCCTTGGCGCTCTCGGAGATCGTGATCTCGAGGACCTGGTCAGCGGCGGCACCCGTAACCGCTTCCGGCGTAGCCGAGTTCGGCTTGACCGTGACGATTGGGGTGCCCTTGGTGACGCTCGCCTGCACGGTGAAGCCGCCCGCGAACACGGACTGGGTGGTGCGCACCGTGCCGCCTTCACCGGCCTGTACGTCGACCGCGTCGGTGATCAGACCGGACTGCGTCTTGATGGCCAGGCGAGCCGCGATCTCCTTGCCCTCGGGAGAGGAGGTGATCAGGACCGCCGCGGGTGCTGCTGAGCCGACAAGCGCCGCCAGCACCTCGGCCTTGGGCGCCACCAGGTAGTCGCTGACATCAGCGGACTCCACCCGGTAGACCTTCTCGGCGCCGTACTGCGCCAGGGTCTCCTTGGCGGTGTCGAACCCGGACCCGATGAAGACCGCGGACGGCTCGCCGAGGCGGCGCGCGATCGTCAGCAGCTCGAGGGCGGTCTTGCGGACCGTGCCACCGACGTGGTCGACCAGAACGAGAACTTCAGTCATGTGCGTTTCTCCTACGTCTATCTGGTTCGGGTTCAGATGAACTTGTTCGCGGACAGGAACTGGGCGAGCTTGGTGCCGCCCTCACCCTCATCGGTGACGATCTGGCCTACTGCGCGCGGCGGGCGCTTGGCAAAGGACTCGACGGTGGTCCAGGCCGCGGCCAGGCCCACCGAGCCGGCGTCAATGCCGAGGTCGGCCAGCGACCAGGTCTGCACCGGCTTCTTCTTGGCGGCCATGATGCCCTTGAAGGAGGGGTAGCGCGGCTCGTTGATCTGGTCGGTGACCGAGACCAGAGCCGGCAGGGAGGCCGTGATGGTCTCCGAGGCCACATCACCGTCGCGGCGGATGGTGACGGTGCCACCGGCCACGGTCAGCTCAGAGGCCAGAGTCACCTGGGGCAGGCCCAGACGCTCGGCGAGCATTGCCGGAACGACACCCATCGTTCCGTCCGTGGATGCCATGCCGGTCAGGATCAGGTCCGGGTTGCCGATCTTCTTCACGGCCTCGGCCAGGATCAACGAGGTCGCCACGGCGTCGGACCCGTGGATCGCATCGTCGGTGACGTGCACCCCCGCGTGAGCGCCCATCTGCAGGGACTTCTTGATCGCATCGGCGGCCTTGGCCGGGCCGACAGTCAGCACGGTGACGGTGCTTTCTTCGCCCGCCTCGGATTCGGCCAGCTTGAGGCCTGCCTCGATCGCGTACTCGTCCAGCTCAGAGAGCAGACCGTCAACGCCCAACCGATCGGTGGTGTTATCCGACTCGTTGAACGTGGGGTCCGACTGGGCGTCGGGCACGTATTTGACACAGACGACGATGTTCATCGCTGGCTGTCCCCTTTCGTAGGGAATTTTGACTTGGGGTTTCGGAACATCTTGACAGCCTTGCCCACCGGAAAGAAACGCCGGAGCACCGTGATGAACGACACCCTGGCCGTTCGCGGTCGGCCCGGACGGGCCGGAGTTAGCGGCCCTCGAACTGCGCCCTGCCCTTCTTACGTTCGACGAACGCGGCCATGCCGATGTCACGGTCGCGGGTCGCGAAGACCCCGGCGAACTGCATCCGCTCAATCTCCAGGCCCGTCTCCAGATCGACCTCGAGGCCCCGGTCGATGGCCTCCTTGGCCGCACGAATGGCGTATGCCGGACCGCCCACGTAGCCCTGGACCCGCCGGCGCGCAGCGGCGTAGACCTCACCGGGTGCGACGACCTCATCCACCAGGCCGATCCGCAGGGCTTCCTGGGCCGAGACCGGGCGTCCGGTGAAGATCATGTCCTTGGCCCGGGCCGGGCCGATCAGCCGGGTCAGCCTCTGGGTGCCACCGGCGCCCGGGATGACCCCCAGCGCGACCTCGGGCTGGCCGAGCTTGGCGTCGTCGGCGGCAACCCGGAAGTCGCAGGCCAGGGTGAGCTCACAGCCGGCACCCAGTGCGTACCCGGTGATCGCGGCCACGGTGGGCTTGGGGATCCGGGCGATCGCGATGAAGGCGGCCTGCAACGCCGCGGACCGGTCGACCATGTCCGTGTAGGACATGGTCTGCATCTCCTTGACGTCCGCGCCGGCGGCGAAGGTCTTCTCGCCGCCGTAGATGATGACCGCAGAGACGTCGCGGCGCGTGCCGGCTTCGAGCGCGGCGGCGTGCAGGGCGTCCTGGACCACGAAGTTCAGCGCGTTCACCGGTGGTCGTTCAAGACGGATGGTGGCGATGCCACCCTCGACCTCGAAGCGCACGAGGTCGCTCATACCTCTTCCGTTCCGGCGCCCTCGTCCTGCGTCCTGCCCATGATGGTCTCGTGCCACATGTGAACCGCGGACAGGACCAGCTGGGTGGTGACCACCAGCAGCGCCTTGACGTCCGTCTCCGGCGCGACGACGTGCTCACCGGTCACCACGAGGGTCCCGTTCGCAATACCGGCCTTGACGACGTTGAGGCGCAGGGTCAGCTCGTTGCAAGCTTGGAGCTGGCTCAGGGCGTCCTGCGGGACGTCGTCGCCAACCTGCCACTGGCCGAAGATGCGCATGATGGTGAAGTCGCCCTCCATACAGCGCACGAACATCTGCTGGTCCTGGACCGTGAAGGCCACATCGCCGTCCTGGT
>DAITND010000067.1:0-12481 GCA_036834825.1 Dermatophilaceae bacterium | reverse complement strand
TGACGACGTCGGCCAGGACCGGGTGCCCCTGGGTCAGCGTGCCGGTCTTGTCGAAGAGCATGACGTGCCCGGCGGCCAGTCGCTCGAGGGCACTGCCGCCCTTGATGACGACCCCGATGTGCGCGGCCCGGCTCAGGCCGGACATGATCGCGATGGGGGCCGCGAGCAAAAGCGGGCACGGCGTCGCGACTACGAGCACGGCGACGGCGCGGACCGCGTCCCCGCTGAGCGCCCAGGACGCGCCGGCAAGGATGAGAGTGAGTGGCACGAATAGGATGGCGAACCGGTCGGCCGTGCGGACGAATGGTGCCGAATCGGCCTGGGCCTGCTCGACGAGGCGGACCACCCCGGCATAGGTGGACTCCGCGGCCAGCGACGTGGCGACCAAGTTGATCGCCTGCCCCGCGTTGACCACCCCACTGCGGACGTCGTCGCCAGCGAGCCGCTCGACGGGGAGCGGCTCCCCGGTGAGAGCGGACTCATCCAGCACGGCGGTGGAGCGAAGCCGTCCGTCAACCGGGACGATCTCCCCGGTGCCCACGAGTAGTAAGTCACCCACGACGACGTCGCCCACCGGGACCTCGACGAGCCCACGCTCGACCAGGCGCCGGGCCGTGCGCGGTGCCCGCTCGACCAGCAGGCTCAGCTCACGCCGCGCCCGTGCCGCAGCTCGAGCCTCCAGGAGCTGCCCGCTCGCCAGCATCACCGTGATCATCGCGCCCGCGAAGGGCTCGTCGACGGCGATGGCGCCGGCGAGGGCAAGCACCGCGATGACGTCGACGCTCAGTTGCCGGCGCCGGATCGCGCTGACTGTCCAGAACACCGAGAAGACGAGGCCCAGCCCGGTCCCGAGGAACCACGGGACGCCCGCGAGCGTCTGGGCAGACAGCGCCCACGCCAAACCTCCGGCGAGCAGCAGCACGGTGGATGCGGTGAAGAGCAGCGTTTCTTTACTTGCACGCATACGGGTCACCGGGCCATTCTCCAGCCTCCGGTACCCGTGTCACAGAGTCGAAAGGCCCGACTTACCTGTGCCCACGCCCACTGCAACACGGCAGACGCGGCGAACGCGCCATATCTGGGCCACCAGGGTGAGCCAGATGGCCGCCACGATGGCGAAGAGGGCCAGGACCAGAACGTTGCCCACACTGGCCAGGGGCTTGCCGGGGGCGGGTTGGTAGGCAGACCTGGCGGCCGTCACGTTGACTGTGGTGCTGGAGGTGACCGGCTTCGCGGCACCAGCGGCGTAGCTGGCCACGAAGCCCTGCTGGCCCTCAACTTTTGGCTGGTACTTCAGTCGCGCGATGCCGGTTTTGTCGGTGGTGGCCGATCCCAGCGGCACGAGCCGACCCGGGGTCCCGAACTCTGTGGTGGTGAACAGGAATGCCACCTGGGCGTTGGGTAGCCCCCGGCGTTGCGGGCTGGTCAGCGTTGCGGTGAGCTGGACCAGCCCGCCCGCCTCGGTACCGACGAGGGTGACGGTGGGCGCACTCGGCGTCCCGCTTTGCAGTGTCCCGCTGTGAGGGGTCGCGGCCTCGGCGTGGTCGGGCGAGCTTACGCCCAGGATGCCCAAGAGCGCGGCGAGCAGCAGGACGCCGGTCGCGCCGGCCACGCGGTGGGCCTTGCCCGTCGTCCCGACGAGTCTGTCGTCGTGAGCGCCGGGCTCACCCGGGGCGGTGGGCGGGCGGGTGGCCGCAGCTTTCTCCAGGTCGCTGAGCTCTTGCATCTCTTCGATCTCCTCGATCTCCTCGATGGACAACAGGGGCACGACCCGGAAGAGCAGCATGAGCAGCAGTGGGATCGCAGCCGTTGCGGCCAGGGTGATCGCGACAGGGACCCAGGTGAAGTGGTACCTGCCGAAGACTCCGGTCACCGTGTCGTAGGTGGCCGGGGCCACGACCATGAGGATTCGCTTGAGCCACATCATCGGCACCACCAAGATGGCGGCGGTGACCATGCCGCCCACGTTCCGAGTCCATGGCAGGGCCACCAGCAGCAGCGGCAGCAGCCCCCCGACGACGGCGAACAACCAGAACCAGATCGCCAGCCGGCCCGTAAGAAGCTCGGTGAACACCGCAGCCGTCCCACGGTCGGCGACGTAGGCGCCGGGCAGCAGGTCGGCGAAGGTCAGGTAGATGTAGGTCGCCGACAACGTCGCCAGGATGAACCCCAGACGGACGAAGTGCCGCGGCGTGATGAGCCCTTCGAGGTGGTAGCCGCGGCGGAAGCCGGCCACGACCAGGATCACCAGGGCCACCCCGGAGTAGAGCGCAGCCACGACGAACTGGGGCGCCCAGATGCTCTCGTGCCACCACGGCCGGGCGGTGCTGGCAAAGGCCCACGCCAGGACCGAGTGCACCGACACGGCCAAGGGGATGATCATGATCGAGACCAGGCCAAGGGCACCGGCCAGGATGCGACGCTGCCGCGGCGCCCCCACCCAGCCGCGAGAGACCCACCCGTACAGGGTTGCCCTGCGCCGGCCCAGATGTGGGCCGTGCTCTTGGCCCAGCACTGCCATGTCGGGCACCAGTGGCAGGGCGAAGAACACGATGGAGGCGAACGTGTAGGTCATCACGGCGACGAAGTCCCAGAACACGGGAGCGGAAAGGTTGGGCCGGGTCACCAGCTCATACAGCCGAATCGGGTTACCGATGTGGGGGATGATCAGGGCTGCGCCGATGAGCACGGTGACCACGGCTGTTCCCTCGGCCAGGCGGGTCAACGGTGCCCGCCAGGTCGCGCCGGTCAGCCGCAGGATCGCCGAGACCACGGCCCCGCCGTAGCTGACGCCGATGAAGGTCACGACGTCGGCGATGTAGATCGCCCAGAAGGCCTGGTCGCTGTACCCGGCCACCCCCATTCCGCCCATGAGCTGGAGTACCCAGGCGGCGATACCAGCCAGCACCACCAGGCCCAGCCCCACAACAGTGACCCACCACAGGCGGCTCGGCCGCCCGAACGGGCGCAGCGAGGCCTGGCGGGCGTTGATGCTCATGGTGTTGGTGGTCATGGCTTGCGTGTTCATGACTTCAGTGCTCATGCCGCACCTCCGAGGTTTTGGCCGTGGCCCAGGATGTAGTAGACGCGCGGGTTGGTCCCGAGCTCCTCCTTGAACCGCACCGCGTCGTTGGCGCGCAGGAACTCCGAGAGCACCACGTTCTTGCCCAGGCCGTTGACGGCGATGTCGGTGACCAGGTCCCCGATGTACAGCACACCCATCGGGCAGCCGGATACGCACGCGGGCAGCTCGCCTTGTGGCAGCCGGTCGGCACAGAACACGCACTTGCCGACGGTGCCCTTCTGTGGCACAGGCATCTGCGGCGTCGAGGGCGCTGGCATGCGCTTGGACGGCAGGGGGTCGGTCCAGTTGAAGTAGCGAGCCTCATATGGGCAGGCCGCCATGCAGGCGCGCGACCCGACGCAGGCGTCCACGTCGACCAGGACGAGCCCGTCGTCGGTGCGCACGTTCGCGCCGACCGGGCAGATGTACATGCACGGAGCGTCCTCGCACATCATGCAGGGCCGGGGCATGTAGAAGGTCTCACCCGCGGCGTCCTTCATGTCATAGACATCGATCCACGTCTGCTCCTGCCGGAGCCCGTGGCGCTGCTGGCAGGCCATGGTGCAGGCCTTGCATCCGTCGCAGGTGCGCAGGTCGATGACCATGCACCAGGCGTGCGCGGATGCCTTGATCTTGGCCGCCATCGGGGCCATCGCCGCCTGCGCGTCCTCCTGGAAGCTGACCAGCGCCAAGGCGCCGCCGGCTGCGGTGACGCCAAGGGTCGCGAGGAGATTGCGCCGGCTCAGTCCCCGACGTCCGTCCGGGGTGGCTCCCGGAGGAGGATCTATTGGTCCGCCCTCCTTCGGGTGCGTCGGGTGACTCTGCATGCGGTCCTGCCTTCCAGTCGTTCTTACGGTCGTTCTTTCAGTTCACTTCTCGTCCAGCGTCCCGATCAGCTGACGATCACGTTTCCCTGCATCCAGTTCTTGGTGGCCATCGAGCCGGTCATCCCGTCGGCTCCGCCGCCGCAAGGGGTGAAGCAGCGCCAGGTGTAGCTGCCGGCCTTATCGACTGTGAAGGTGAACACGGTGGTCGAGACCCCGCCCTCGGGAGCCTTTGTCAGCGGGACGTTGATCCCGAGTGAGGGGATGCTGAAGGTGTGCGCGATGTTGGCGTTGGTCACGCTGGTTCCGGCCACGCCGTTGACGGTCATGGTCCCGCCGGCGACCGTGCCGTATGGCGAACCGGCCGGAAGTGCGGTGGGAGCGTCGTCGTACTCCTTGATCGTGAGCACGACGGTGTCGCCCTTGCCGAAGGTGAGGTCGCTGGGGGCCATCGCCGGCCAGTGCTCCTTGCTGGTGAACGTGCCGACAGGTCCCTTGTTGGCGTCGATCTTGCCGATCATGGTGATGTTGACCGTCTTGGCCTTTGCCGCAGGAGCCGCGGGAGCCGCGCTGGACTTCGATCCGCCGCATGCCGACGCGGAGACCGCCACCGCTGCCACGATGGCGCCGACAGCGAGCATCTTCAGGGGCTTGCGTGTCGTCCTTGAATCGATGTGGTTCACGTTCATCACTCTTTCCGGCTTGGGGTCGGCCGGTCTTACCCCGGTCGGGAACGCTGACCCGACGTGGCGCGCGGGTGTTCCAGGGGAAGTCTCATGGAGTCCGGGTAGGCGCGGCACCGCGATTCTCCCCATCGATGAAGGCTCGTTCTACGCACCCGGGAGTGGGTGATTCCCGCCACGGCTGGCCCGATCGACGCGTAGCCTGATCAGCATGGACGCCCCGGTGATACGTGTGGTCGTCGTCGATGACCACGCTCTGCACCGGGATGGCACCCGTCAGATCCTCGACGCGCACCCTGACCTGCAGGTGGTTGGCGACGCCAGCTCCGGCGAGGTCGCCCTCGCGCTGATCAACCAGCTTCAGCCCGACGTGGTGCTCATGGATATCCGGCTTCCGGGCATGAACGGCATTGAGGTGACCCGCCGGCTCACCCGGGACCATCCGGACGTGCGGGTCCTGATGGTCAGCGCCTATGACGAGGACGAGTACGTCCGTGGTGCCCTGGAGGCAGGGGCTTCGGGGTACCTGAGCAAGACCGCCCCCGGCAAGGAGCTGGTTCAGGCGGTGCGGTCCGTGGCCCGGGGCACGAGCGTGCTCCAGTCCGGTCTGACGGCCCGGCTGTTGATCTCCTCGCGTCAGCCCGTGCACGGTGCGGCCGACCTCAGCGAGCGTGAGCTTGCGGTCCTGACGCTGCTCGCGGCGGGCATGCACAACAGGGAGATTGCGGCACAGCTGAGTATCAGCACGCGCACCGTGGACCGGCACTGCGACAACATCTACGCCAAGCTCGGGGTGGGTTCGCGCACCGAGGCGGTGGTGCGTGCCATCTCGGCCAAGCTGTTGAGTGTGGGCGATGGCGAGCGCTGACATCGCGACCCCGATCCGGGCCGTCCCAGGGCGTGTCCTGGATGCCGCCAGCAGGTTGCGCCTGCCGCTGACTTCCTGGCGGTTCTGGCTCGTCCAGATCGGCGTCCTTTTCGTGGCGTTCCTTGACGAGATCGTGCTTGACATCATGCATTTCCTGCCGCCGTTCGATATCCCGCGCTCGACGGTCACCGCCCTGTTACTCATCCCGGTCATCTACGCGGCACTGAACTTCGGTGTCCACGGCGCGGTCGGTACCGCGCTGTGGGCCACCGCGCTCATGTGCCCCGACTGGCTCTTTATCGGCGGATTGACGCCCGCGAACGCCTGGGTCGAGATCGGAAACCTGGCCATCCTCAACGGGGTCGCGATCATCGTGGGGCAACGGGTCGAGAACGAGGGGCTGGCGCGGCTGCGAGCGGAGAGGGCTCTGCGCGCCAGTGAAGTCGCCGAGTCGCGCTACCGCGCCCTTTTCGATGAGCAGCATGCCCCGGTGCTGGTCACCGACGCGGCCGGGGTGGTGACCGAGGCCAACGCCGCCGCCACATCTCTGCTTGGCCCGGATGCTCCCGGACGACTCCTGTCGGAGCTGGTCGGCACTGCGGTGACAGCGATCCTGGTCGGTGAGGTCACCCGCCTTCCGGTGGGGGACCGCGTGTTTGTGCCCAAGGCTCGCGTCCTTGGTGTGGGCTCCGGGGAACACCTTGTTCAGATCGTGCTGGTCGACCTGACCGAGGAGGAGCACCGCGCGCGCGAGCAACAGGCCTACGCCGCGAACCTGCTCACCGTGCAGGAGGACGAGCGACGCATTCTGGCCCAGGACCTCCATGATGACCCCGTGCAGACGTTGACCTATCTCGTCCGGATGCTCGAGCTCCTGAGCGACGACCCGAGGCTGCCACCGGATCTGGCTCCGCTGGTCCTTCGCGATGGCGAGCTGGCCACGGAAGTGGTCGATGCCCTGCGCACGGTGATCCACGGTCTGCGGCCCCCGGTGCTCGACGACCTCGGGGTGGTTGCCGCTCTTCGCCAGCTGGTCGCCGAGGTTCGCGCCCGCCACGGGATCGTGATCCGGCTGCAGGTGGTCGGAGATCAGGTGCGGCTCTCCGACCGGTGCGAGCTCACTTTGTACCGGGTAGCCCAGGAGGCGCTGAGCAATGTCGTACGCCACGCACAGGCCACTCACACCCGGGTCGATCTGCACTTCGGCGAGCAGGTGGTTCTCACCGTGACCGACGATGGACGCGGCATTCCGGCGTCCGGCATCACCGCGGCTGGCTCAGGCGGCGGGCTCGGCCTAATTGGGATGCGCGAGAGGGTTAACCTGATCGGCGGCAGTCTGGAGGTGTGTGCACGCAAGCCGCACGGCACGCTGGTGCGGGCCATAGTGGTGGGCACGCCGCTGCGGGGCGTAGCCGATCGCCGATCCTTGGTCAGGCCCTGACCGGGTTGAACGCCTTCAGCTGAGGCCTCAGCAGTGGGGGGTGGCCTTCGCCTTCTTGGAGACTGCGACCTTGGGTGGGACTTTCAAGGAACGGTAAGTCTTGCCCACGACCATGTCGACCGAGGCATCCATTCGGTCGTCCAACACGACCTTGGCTCCCGGCAGCCTTTTCGCAGCAAGCAGGGCGCCCTCAAGCCCGGACGGTCCGTGCCGTATCTCGCCGACGCCCAGGATCGTTTTGCCCAGGGGGTCATTGTCGATCGTGGCGACCTTGAAACCCTGTCTTTGCAGCGAACTTGCCACGGATGCGGCCAGACCCGTGCGGGCCGTTGCGTTGTAGACGTTGATCGTCACCCCGCTCGTTACGAGTGGCTGGTTCGAGGTGGCCCCGTTGCAGCTGGCGTTGGCCACGGACTTGGGGGCGGCGCTGACGGCCCACCCCTCGACGTAGGGAGAGGCAAACACGAGGGACCCGACCAACAACACGGCGACGCACGCCATGGTGATGAGTGCGCGGTGCTGCCGACGTCGGTGATAGATCGACGCTGCGGATTCGTGTAGGTAGTCCACGACAAAGCTCCCAACCGGAAAGTCCACCTCTGCCGATCATGACGCTTTGGCGCCGCTAGTCAAGGGTATAGGGCCGCTCGTTGAACGAGTCCCCTGCCGTTGCACAGAGCGAGACCGACGCACGGGGCGCAGCCCAGTCAGGCTGGGCGTATGCCTGACCCGGCCCGGACGACTCCGCGCAACGCTTCGCCGCGCTCATGCGGAACGTGATGGTCGGTCGGCACGATCTGAGGGCCGAGGTGTTTGTCGATGTTCTCGCAGCCGCCGGTGCCGTCGAAGCGAGGTCACCTCGCAACAGGGACCATCACTTCTGACGCGCCACGTACGACGCTGCCGTTCCTGACCTGTGCCGTTGAGGCCGGAATCGCCGAAGTAGTCGGACGACCGGAGCCAGCGTCCGTGAGGAGTATCGCCGATCTCCGTCTCCGGGTCGCCGCATTTCCTTCGCGGAGGCCCCGATTGCCGACATCTACGAACCGTGCGTGACCTTCACTGACACCACCGGGGTTCCATCGATCTGCCGCTGTCTTCCGCCTGGGGCGACGCGATCGTCTTGGCCGCCGACGGCGCGGATTCCTATGACGTCACCCAACAGGTGGGAGGGCGGCCCGACAATCCTGGCCGGATACTCGAAAGGGCGCTGTCGTGCCAAGCCACCAAGCGGAACTGGAACACCACCGAACGCATCGTCCAGCTCGAGTCGAGCTAGCGCCACACTTCGCAGGGGGCCCCGTCGGCGTGTCCGTCAGTCAAGCACCAGCACGCGGGCATGCAGGGCGGGACGCTGCTGAAGCGCGGCGCGCAGGGCGCGGTGCAGGCCGTCCTCGAGATACAGCTTGCCTTCCCACTGCACAACGTGGGCGAACAGATCGCCGTAGAAGGTCGACTCCTCGGACAACAGGGTTGCCAGGTCGAGGTTGCGTTTAGTCGTGATGAGCTCGTCGAGCCGGACCATCCGCGGAGGTACGTCGGCCCAGTCCCGCGCTGTCTCCAGACCGTGTGCGGGATAAGGACGTCCGTCACCCACTGCCCTGAAGATCATCGCGCCAGTCTAGGCATACTGAGTGCACGGGGTCAGCATGCTCTGTGCAACGCTGAGCTCATTGGCGGAGGATAGGGGATTTGAACCCCTGAGAGCTTTCACTCAACACGCTTTCCAAGCGTGCGCACTAGGCCACTATGCGAATCCTCCGTCGAGGAGGCTACCCGAGGGTGAGCCACAGTCCACAATCGGCCGCTCGGGCTGGTTTCTGATTGCCCTGATCTGACGTCTGCGGCGCCCTGATCACTCGGCTACAGTGGACTTAGACCCCTCGTGTGGTGGTACCTCACCGAACTCCCCCAGGGCCGGAAGGCAGCAAGGGCAGGTGAGCTCTTCCAGGTACGCGGGGGGTCCTCCCATGCGCCTGGGCTCGGCAGTCGGTCGAGCCGACTAGATTGAGTGCGTGAGCACAGCGCTGTACCGCCGCTACCGGCCCGAGTCCTTTGCCGACGTCATCGGTCAAGATCACGTGACCGAGCCCTTGATGCAGGCGTTGCGGACTGGTCGGGTCAGCCACGCGTACCTGTTCAGCGGGCCACGCGGTTGCGGCAAGACGACTTCGGCCCGGATCTTGGCCCGTTGCCTGAACTGCGAGCAGGGGCCGACCCCGATCCCGTGCGGGGTGTGCGACTCCTGCGTCGCGCTGGCTCGTGACGGCTCCGGCAGTGTCGATGTCATCGAGATCGACGCGGCCAGCCACGGGGGCGTCGACGACGCACGCGACCTGCGCGAGCGGGCGGCCTATGGACCCGCGTTGTCGCGCTACAAGATCTACATCATCGACGAGGCCCACATGGTCACGCCGCAAGGCTTCAACGCCCTCCTCAAGATCGTCGAGGAGCCGCCCGAGCACGTGAAGTTCATCTTTGCCACGACCCAGCCCGACAAGGTCATCGGCACGATCCGCTCTCGCACCCATCACTACCCGTTCCGACTGGTCCCCCCGCTTCGGCTACAGGACTACCTGGGCGAACTGTGCGCTGCTGAGGGGGTCGCCGTCGCCCCCGGTGTCCTCTCGTTCGTGGTTCGTGCCGGTGGTGGTTCGGTCCGCGACTCGTTGTCGGTGCTCGACCAGCTCATGTCCGGGTCCGGCGACGAAGGCCTGACCTACCAGGGTGCCGCAGCGCTGCTCGGGTTCACCGAGGGAGAGATGCTCGATGCCACGATCGACGGACTCGCGGCCGGCGACGCAGGCGCGGTGTTCCGACAGATCGACAAAGTCATCGAGACCGGCCACGACCCCAGGCGCTTTGTCGAGGACCTGCTCGAACGCCTGCGCGACCTCATCGTGGTTGCAGCCGTCCCGGACGGTGCCTCGTCGATACTGCGCGGCACTCCGGAGGACCAGCTTGAGCGGATACGTCAGCAGTCCGCGGCATTCGGGCCCGGGGCACTGTCGCGTGCGGCAGACATCGTCAACGCGGGTCTGACCGAGATGACCGGCGCTACGGCGCCTCGGCTACAGCTCGAGCTGATCTGCGCCAGGATCCTGTTGCCGGGTGCCTCCGGCGAGAGCGGGTACGCCGCACGCCTGGACCGCCTCGAACGCCGCCTGGAGATGAGTGGCGCCCCAGCGTCCACCGGACCTCGACCTGCAGCATCAGTGCGTGAGCCTGCGGTTCCCTCCCCCCGCCAGGCGTCCCGGCCGTCCCTATCCACTCCACCGGTTCGAGGTGAGCCGGTACCAGGCAGAACGCCCGTTCGCGGCGTGGCCCCCGGGCCGCTACTTGCGCCGCCCGCTGTCCCACCTGGCGACGCCCAGCGCAGTGACGCCGAGGCCGACGTTGAGCCGGCGCCCGTTCAAGAACGCCCGGGCGCAGCGGTGCCCGGGGGCATCGACACGGACGCGATCCGTCGCTCCTGGCCCGACATCCTGGCCAAGATCTTCACGATCCGCCGGACCACCTGGACCTTCTTGTCGGAGCACACCCAGGTCCTGGACTACGACGGCACGCGGCTGCTGCTGGGGATCCAGACCGAGGGACTGGCCACCACCTTCCGCCGCGGACAGCATGCCGAGCTGGTGCGTCAGGCCCTGAGTGAGGTGCTGGGGGTCGAAGCCGTCGTCGAGGGCATCCCGACGACCTCGACGTCAACACGGTCCGGATCGCCCGTTAGTGCCGCCGCTCCCGCGCCCGCTGCTCCTCCAACCGTTGCGGCAGCTCCCGTTGTCACGCCACCTGCTGCGGCAGCTCCTCCTGCTCCCGCTCATCCTGCTCCGGGACCTGAGCGACCTTCCACGCCCATGCAGCGAGCCAGGGCGGCGGTGGCCCAGGAGGCGAGCACGCGGAATACGAGCTCTGCGTCATCGGTCGCTGACGACAGCATGGTCAGCGCCGACGACGAGGACATCCAGGAGGCGGTAGCCGTGGGCCAGCCGGTCATTGCGCGCGTACTTGGCGGCACGGTGATCGGCGAACTCGACCAGTAGGCGCGGTTGGGCCCGATTGCCTCACACAGTGGGCTTGTGTGTCGTGGTCAGGGCATAGGCTCGAAAGATGTATGAAGGCGTGGTCCAAGACCTGATCGACGAGCTCGGCCGGTTGCCGGGCGTCGGTCCCAAGAGCGCACAGCGCATTGCGTTCCATCTGCTGCAGGCCGACTCGGTCGATGTGACACGCCTTGTCAGTGCGCTGGTGGAAGTCAAGGAGAAGGTCCGCTTCTGCAGCATCTGCGGCAACGTCGCCGAGGCCGAGCAGTGCCGGATTTGTTCGGACCCTCGCCGCGACCTGACTTATATCTGCGTCGTCGAGGAGCCCAAAGACGTCGTAGCCGTCGAGCGGACCCACGAGTTCCGCGGGCGATACCACGTGCTCGGCGGGGCAATCAGCCCGATCGAGGGTGTGGGGCCGGACGACCTGCGGATCAAGGAGCTGTTGACCCGGCTCGCCGATGCGGATGTCAGCGAGGTGATCATCGCGACAGATCCCAATCTTGAGGGCGAGGCAACGGCCACCTATCTGGCCCGCCTGTTGCGCCCGATGGATGTGAAGGTCACCCGGCTGGCGTCGGGGCTGCCTGTCGGGGGAGACTTGGAGTACGCCGACGAGGTCACCCTTGGTCGGGCCTTCGAGGGGAGGAGAGTGCTCGATGTTTGATGAGTTGTCGAACCTGAGCGAGTTGACCAATCTGGGCGAAGACTCTGCGCGCGAGGCCCGCGCCTACCTGTCCTCGGTCACCGAGGTTGCCTCGGGTGCCTCGCCAGATACCGCCATACCAATTCTGCTGCTCGCGGTTTCGCAGGTTCTGGTCGCCGGGGCTCGCCTTGGTGCCATCACCGACGTCGTGCCCGATGAGCGGTTCGAAGCCGACCCAGGTCCCGACGTCGACGTCGACCCCATACGTCAGGGACTGGTCAGCCTGTTGAACGGTCTGGACGACTACGTCCACGTCGTCGACCCGCTGGTCAGCGCCGAGGTGACCACCGGCTCAATGTCGAACGACCTTGCCGAGGTGGCCGCCGCGCTCACTCATGGTCTGCAGCACTTCGAGAGCGGACGCGTCAGCGAGGCCCTCTGGTGGTGGCAGTTCAGCTACCTGTCGTCCTGGGGGGACAGCGCCACCCGGGCTTTGCGGGTCTTGCAGGCGGTTCTTGGCCACATCCGGCTCGACGCTGACGCTGACGCCGTGGCCGAGGCAGAGTTCGACGCCCTCCACCCCTGACCCTTGACCCTGAGGTCTCCGGCCCGGGGTCCGGCCCTGAATCCGGACTCTGAGGCTGACTCTGAGGTCTGACTCTGAGGTGTCACCCTGAGGCTCTTGGACCTGCCCTGAGCTCGTTGGATGTCAGGGGTCACGATCTGTGCACGTAATATTGAGTTCGATGAGTGACGCCTGATGAGCACGACCTAATGAGTGCAACCCGATGAGTACAACGAGCGCAGTCTCAGCGACTGCGCGCAAAGCCGTCCCCGAGTCTGTGGGTCAGGCACGAAGGCGACGGTCGTTCGCGGTCATCAGCCACCCTGACGCCGGCAAGTCGACCCTCA
>DAITND010000066.1:0-12691 GCA_036834825.1 Dermatophilaceae bacterium | reverse complement strand
CCAAGGGGGTCTCCCTGCGCGCAACCGGGGCGTGGGAGCTGTCCGGGCTGTGGGATGCCTGGAGTCAAGGTGGTCTCGAGGCAGTGCACGCGGCGCTGTCTGAAGCCGATGGCCATGGTGTCGATAAGCATGGTGTCGATGAGCATGACGCTGACCGGGACGAGTCGGCTGACGGGATGGACAAACACCGCGCCCGGATGCTGGTGCACGCCTCAGGGTTCAAACAGTCGCCCTACGCGGACGTCAAACCTGCCGGCGGCGATGTCCGGGACTCCCACAAGCTGCCCAAGGAAGGCCGCGCAGTCCCACAGGAAGGCACCCCACCGCGCAAGCTGTGGCACGCTAGCCCGGGAAGCTCAGGGCGCTAGGGTGGAGATGACCCGAGAGTCACCGCAGTTGCCCCGTCAGGCCTGTCGCCCGTCGGCGGCCACCAGTAACAGAGGAGCCTTGCCGTGGCTGATGAAGGGCGACGAAGTGGTCGCGGCGGCGTCGAGACTTCCGTGCGGACCTCGGCTGTCTGGGAGTCCGTGCGGGCCGTCGTCCTCGAGCGCGAGCAACAGCTCGGTCGGCGTCTGCGTGTCGTCGATCTTGGCGGTGGCACCGGCGGTCTGGCCGTTCCACTGGCCCAGCTCGGTCATCACGTCACGGTCATCGACCCCAGCCTCGACGCGCTGGCCTCGTTGTACCGTCGCGCCGGCGACTCCGGGGTCGCCGAGCGGGTCGTGGCCGTGCAGGGCGACGCCGCAAACCTGCTTCAGGTCCACCCCGACGCCGACGCCGACCTCGTGTGCTGCCATGGCGCGCTGGAATTCGTCGATGACCCGGCCGCGACCCTACGATCCATCGCCGGTGTGCTCGCCGACGGCGGATACGTCTCTCTCGTGGTCGCCACCCGCATCGCCGCCGTACTGGCCCGAGCCCTTGCCGGCCAGTTCGCCCAGGCCCAGTGCGCGCTCACCAGTGACGACGGTCGATGGGGTCCGGCGGATCCCCTGCCGCGACGGTTTGACGCCGCTGGCATCACTGCTCTCGTCGAGGGCGCCGGACTGGCCGTCCAGGACATGCATGGAGTGCGCATCTTCAGTGATCTCGTACCTGCCGCCTATGTCGACTTCGACGCCGACCGGGCCGCACTGCTCAAGCTTGAGCAGACTGCTTCGCGTCATCCCGACTACGCGTTCCTGGGGCACATCGGTGCAGCCCTACACGTACTGGCGCGCCGCAGCTGACCTGGCGCCGGTGTGTCCCGGTGATGACAGGGCGGCGTACGTCTCTGTGAGTCTGTCCCATGACCTGCCGCCGGAGTCCACGCCATGAGCCGGCGCCAGTTCGTTGTGCCCGAACGTCAGGGCGAGCATGCCCCGGACGACGAGGGCTGTTCGATCCTGCACGTGGATATGGACGCCTTCTACGCATTGGCGTCCTTGCTCAGTCGGCCCGAGCTCAAGGGCACACCGGTCATCATTGCCGGCGGCGGTAACCGCGGGGTAGTCCTGTCCGCGACCTATGAGGCGCGCGCGTTCGGTGTGGCCGCCGCGATGCCGACCGCGCGAGCCCGCCGGTTGTGTCCACAGGCGACCGTCGTGGCTCCTGACTATGCCCGCTACGAACGTATCTCCCGAGCTGTCATGGCGGTGTTCGCCAGCGTGACGCCGATCGTCGAGCCGCTGTCATTGGACGAGGCGTTCCTGGACGTGTCTGGCGCCCGCCGCAGGTTGGGCACACCACGTCAGATTGCCCAGGGGATCCGCGACACGATCGCCGATGAGCAGGGCATCACCTGTTCGGTCGGTGTGGCTACTACCAAGTTCATCGCGAAGCTCGCGTCGGGTCTGGCCAAACCGGACGGGTTGCTCGTGGTGCCCGAGGCCGAGGTGGTCGGCTTCCTTCACCAGCTGCCGGTCGGCGCTCTGTGGGGTGTCGGTGAGCGCACGGAGGAGGTCTTGCAGCGTCTCGGGCTGCATACCGTGGCCGACATCGCCCACACACCGGTCGACACGTTGCGCCGGGCCCTTGGCGACAATGCGGGACCTGCCCTGCACGCGCTGGCCTGGGGTCGCGACTCGCGCCCGGTGATGCCCACCCGTCGTGAACGCAGCATCGGTGCCGATGAGACGTTCTCCTACGACGTGGACGACCCGGCATACATCCACCGAGAGCTGCTGAAGCTGAGCGACCGCACCGCCGCCCGGGTACGTGCAGCGGGGATGGTGGGACGAACGATCTCGATCAAGGTGCGCTTCTCCGACTTCACTACCATCACCCGCTCCAAGACCCTGCGTGACCCAACCGACGTCAGCCGCGATATCTACGCGACGGCACGGGCACTTTTTGACACGCTGGGCCTGCAGAGGGCCCGCTTGCGCCTGGTCGGCGTCCGGATGGAAGGTCTGATGGACTGCGATCAGGCACCGATACAGGGTCTTCTCGATGAGCCCGAACATGGCTGGCGTGACGCCGATCGTGCGGTTGACCGCGCCAGTGCGCGGTTCGGGGCCGGCGCGGTTCGTCCTGCCAGTTTGGTGGAAGGTGAGCGGTCCGCTACCGCTACGAAGCGTGGCGACATATCCTGAACTGGGTAGTCGGTGACAGGGTTGAGGTGAGCACCACGCAACGCCGGTTTCGGGCAACGAATCGGCACCGTGGAACGTTATTGTCATACAGTGGAGCCGCCCACGGGAGGTCGAAGGTGCCGCTTTCAGAGCACGAGCAACATCTGCTGGAGCAGATGGAACAAGCGTTGTATGCCGAGGATCCGAAGTTTGCCTCGCAGATGCAAGGCTCTGCTGCGCGTGCCCGCTTGCGCAGGGGCCTGGCTATTGGGGCCGCAGGCGTTATCGCCGGCCTCGGGCTCGTCGTGCTGGGCGTGGCCGCGGAGTCCATCTGGTGGGGTGCCATCGGCTTTGCGCTGATGGTCGGCGGCGTGGCGTACGCGATCAGCCCGCCCAAGGTGCCCAAGGTCAAGTTGGGTGCGGTCACCGAGGACGGGTCGGTACGCACACATGAGCCGGCGGGTCGCCTCGGCAAACTCCGCAAGAGCAAGAGCAAGAGCAAGAGCAAGGCCAACAAGCAGTCGCTCATGCGACGCCTTGAGTACCGATGGGATCGCCGTCGCGACGGGCAGTGAGCCGGCCCGTTACGCGATCGGCAGCACGGGCTGAGGATCCGGGGGCGGACGGTCAGGCGGTCGCAGCCACGCTGATCACCCACGTGGTGGCAATCGCGAGACCGGTGAACAATTCGATCACCATGGCCAGCCCGACGGCCTTGAGCGCGTGCTTGGTGGACGACCAAGCGCCGGCATGGGTCCCCAGCTTGAGCCGCTCCGCCAGATAGATCCCGAGCGGGAAGCCCACAAACGCGCCGACGACGGGGATCACGAAAAAACCCACGACCCCCACCGCTGCCCCTACCACGGTGCTGGATGTCGTGACGCCGGCTTGGGCCATGTGTCGACCCGCCAGGAGGTGCTGGAGCAGGACACCTGACAGTGCCAGGGTCGTGGCAACACCCAAGGCCACCCACCCGGCACGCGTCTGGGTCGCGCAGGCCCAGACCAAGACAGCCGCCCAGACCAACAGGAGTCCAGGTAGCACGGGGACGACGATACCGACGAGCCCGACAAGCATGATCAGGCCAACGACAACAGTGACCCCGTCCATTGCCAGATCAGAGGTTCGCCATGCTCCCGCGTGTCAGGACCTAGCGCGCGTCCGCCTCGGCTCCGACGGGCGCTGGGGTCAGGCTATCGGTCTCGTCCTGGATATTGGTGGCCATGTCCTGCAGCTTGGGCAAGTGCTCGCGGCCGTGGTGTGCGCAGAAGAGCAGCTCGCCACCTGAGCTGAGGCGGGCGCGCACGTAGGCTCGGGCGCCACAGCGGTCGCAGCGGTCGGCCGCGGTCAGAGTCGGTGCCAGTGCAGTTGTCACGTCAGCCATCCTTTTCGTCGTAGTGGGCGCCGTTGGCGGTCCTACCTGGTGTCGCGATCTCGTCTGTATCCGTTCTGGTACTTCATCACTTGCTGATACTCCGTAGACGCTTGCCGAGTGGTTTGCGTTGTGGGCAGACCCATTCGCCGGTTGTAACAGTCAAACACGAAGATTGCTTCCCGATATCCATTCTGGCCGGATGTGGACAGAAACATACCGCGTTTCTCTCTGCGCGCAATGCTGTGCAGCCTGGTGTGCCGCGCGCTTCCGCGTGCCTGACGTGTGCTTGTCTGGGTGGGGGGATAACCTGCGAGAGAGTCGTAGGTCGGCCTCGGCCGGCGCTTCCGTCGCACCGAAAGGATGTCCGTGACCATCGCCACCCCAACGAGCAGGACCGCCAGGACTGGCGGCGCCTCTGGCGCTGGCGCACCAAACGCCAGAACATCTGGCACCGGGTCAGCTCACGCTGACTCACCCAACTACATGGCTCGCCACCTGCAGGTCCTGGAAGGCCTCGAGGCGGTCCGCAAGCGTCCGGCGATGTATATCGGGTCGACCGACGCTCGTGGCCTCATGCACTGTATGTGGGAGATCATCGACAACTCCGTTGATGAGGCCCTGGCGGGGGTGTGTGACCACATCGATGTGTCGCTGATGGCTGACGGGTCGGTCGAGGTCCGCGACAACGGGCGGGGCATTCCCGTTGACATGGAGCCGCGTACCGGTCTGTCGGGTGTCGAGGTGGTCTTCACCAAGCTGCACGCCGGTGGCAAGTTCGGTGGTGGCTCCTACACCGCCTCCGGTGGTCTGCACGGCGTGGGCGCCTCGGTCGTCAACGCGTTGTCCGCCCGTCTGGACGTCGAGGTTGACCGCGGGATGAAGACCCATGCGATGAGTTTTCGCCGGGGCGAACCAGGCGTCTTCCACGACGTCAAGGGCCTGAAGACACCCGATGCCAGCTTCACGGCATACGTGGACAACAGCGAGCTGCGCATCATCGCCAAGGTGGGTCGTGGCAGGACCGGCAGCCGGGTCCGCTACTGGCCCGATCACCAGATCTTCCTCAAGGACGCGGCGTTCAGCTACGACGAACTGGCATCCCGAGCCCGCCAGACGTCATACCTCATCCCTGGTCTGACCATCGTCATCCGTGATGAGCGCGGTGTGCCGGGCACCCCAGGGCAGGACGGTCCGCACGAGGAGACGTTCCTACACGAAGGCGGCATCAGCGAGTTCGCCGAGTTCCTGGCCATCGACCCGCCCTTGACCGACGTGTGGCGCCTGCAGGGATCGGGCACCTTCCACGAGAATGTGCCGGTGCTGGACGAACGGGGACGGATGACGCCGACCGACCTCGAGCGCGAGTGCCATGTTGACGTCGCGTTGAGGTGGGGCACCGGATACGAGACCAAGACGGTCTCGTTCGTCAACATCATCGCCACCCACAAGGGCGGCACCCACATGGCGGGCTTCGAGCAGGCGATGCTCAAGGTCTTCCGCAGGCAGCTGGAGGTCAACGCCCGCCGGCTCAAGGTCGGGTCGGACAAGGTCGAGAAGGAGGACATGCTGGCCGGCCTCACGGCAGTGGTCACGGTGCGACTGGCCGAGCCCCAGTTCGAGGGCCAGACCAAGGAGGTGCTGGGCACCTCCGCGGTCCGCGCCATTGTGGCCAAGGTCATCGAGAAAGAACTCACCGCGATGCTGACCTCGCCCAAGCGGGGCGGGAAAGCCCAGGCGGCAATGCTTCTGGAGAAGGTTGTCGCCGAGATGAAGTCTCGGATCAGTGCACGGCTGCACAAGGAGACCCAACGGCGCAAGAACGCCCTGGAGACCTCTTCCCTGCCGGCCAAACTGGCCGACTGCCGCAGCAGCGATGTCGAGCGGACCGAGCTGTTCATCGTTGAGGGTGACAGTGCGCTCGGTACGGCGAAGCTCGCTCGGTCCTCGGATCACCAGGCGCTTCTGCCCATCCGAGGCAAGATCCTCAACGTCCAGAAGGCCTCACTGGCCGACATGCTCAAGAACGCCGAGTGTGCGGCGATCCTGCAGGTCATCGGCGCTGGATCGGGACGTTCGTTCGACCTGAGTGCTGCGCGCTACGGCAAGGTCATCATCATGACCGACGCCGACGTCGACGGGGCCCACATTCGCACCCTGCTGCTGACGTTGTTCTTCCGCTACATGCGGCCCCTTGTCGAGTCCGGCCGGGTCTTTGCCGCGGTCCCTCCACTGCATCGCATCGAGGTGATCAACGCGGGCGCCAAGAAGAACGACCTCCTGTACACATACAGCGAGGCCGAGATGCGTCAGGTGATGTCCTCACTGGAGAAGAAGGGCCGTAAAGTCAAGCAGCCGCTGCAACGCTACAAGGGCCTGGGCGAGATGGATGCCGACCAGTTGGCCGAGACGACCATGGATCCCCGCCACCGGACGCTGCGCAGGGTCACACTGAAGGACGCTGAGAACGCCGAGAACGTGTTCGACCTGCTGATGGGTAACGACGTCTCGCCGCGTAAGGACTTCATCATCGAGTCCGCAGCCGAGCTAGATCGCCAGCGCATCGACGCCTGAGCGCTGCACACCGTGCGTGTCGCGTCCGTTGTGTGGGCGATGTGAGGCAAAGAGGAGGACACTTCACTCATGTGTTTTTCCAGTGACCAGCACCCGCCCGAACCGCCCAAGTCCAGTGAGGTGGGCGATCACGGGCCCCTGGTGCTGACAGCGGGGGACGGCAACCGTTTTTCGGCATTCGAGGCGGTGCCGGTGACCCCCCGTGGGGCGAGTCTGGTGCTGTTGCCGGACATCCGGGGGATGCACGCCTTCTACACCGACCTTGCTTCGTGTTGTGCACAGGCCGGGATCGACACGGTCGCCCTCGACCCCTACGGGCGCAGCGCCGGGCTCAGTGCCCGCGATGACGACTTCGAGTACATGCCACACGCTACGAAGCTGACGCCGCAGGAGGTGCTGGCCGATGCTCACGCAGCAGCAGCGCGCCTGCGTGAGCGCAGCGACGACCCGGTCTTCACTCTCGGCTTCTGTATGTTCGGAGGCCAGTCCTGGCGCCTGGCCGCGACCGACCTGCGCCCCGCCGGCTCGATCGGGTTCTATGGTCGACCCTCCACCGTCGAGGACGTCGTGGGCGACCTTGACGCGCCGTTGCTGATTCTCGCGGCCGGCGATGACAAGGCCACCTCCGCGCAGGAGAACGCCACGTTCGTCCACTCACTGGACGAGGCTGGCAAGGTGTACGAGTACACCCTCTACGAGGGTGCGCCCCACTCGTTCTTCGACCGTGGCTACGAGCAGTGGCGCACCGAGTGCGCGGATGCCTGGGCGCAGATGCTCGCTTTCATCGACCGGAACCGTTGACGACAGACCATTGCCAGGCCGGCACGGGCTCTGCGCCGCAGGACTGCGGTCGGTCATCTCCGCTGGGACTCCGCACAGCCTCCACGTCCCAATGGCGACCATCGATGTGATTGACCCGGCACTGCCAGGTGTTCTCCTGACCTGGCCGTGGTGTCGATGTCGTGGACAGGGCCAGCAGGCTGGCCTCATGAATCTGTTGTCGCACGATGGACTCGGCTGCCTGTCCCGGCGCGGCGAGGTGGCTGCGTCCCCGGTCGTACATCGCACCCAGTAGCTGGGTGGGGACCTCGGCCCGCATCGCAGCATCGAGCACGGCGACCGCTGAGGCAGCGGAGAGCCGGCCAAAGGTCTGGCCATGGGGAAGGAGCACCCCGGTCGGGGCGAATCTGTGGCCGCCGGTGTGCGAACACTCCCAGACCTGACCGGGGCGCTGCGATGCGGACTCGGCAGCCGCCGGCCGGCCGCGCACCGAGCAGCAGAGGTCCCGTCTGGAGTTGGTGCAGATCATCAGAATCGGACCGGGGGAGCGCTTCGCCTCGGGCAGGGCTTCCTGGACGGCGCCGGCGTCGCCGTTGGCGAGGGCGTCCATTGGCAGCCGAGCCAGGCGCGCGGGGTCATCGAGATCGGCCTCGAGCAGCCAGGGGCGTTCGGCCAGACCGCCGGCGAGGTACACCCTCTGGGTATGGACCTTTCGTGGGTCCGGGTTGCGCAGGTCTGAGTGACTGCCGGGGCGACGGATCAGGATGAAGCGCCCCGCGGCGTCCTGGCACATCCGGTCCACGGTTCTGCCGAGGTCCGGATCGAGGTGGGACTGTGTCGCGGCCTTGGCACCCCACGGACCGTTCTGCTCAAGGGCCACCCAGAACCTCGCCAAGGGTGCGGTGCCCAGCGCCGATGCCTGGGCGTCATCCCAGAGCACCGAGCAGGCATCGGGTCTGCTGCTGCCGTGGCGCGCGGCCGCAGCCCGGCTCACTCCTGGCCCGCGGGGAACTCGGGTGTCGTCTCCAGATCCAGCGACAGCACCAGGTCGTCCGTCGTGGAGTCGGGCAGGGTGGGCAAGGGCAGGTCCATGGGTTCGGGCAGGGGCCCGGCAATGGCGTTGATCGGTGTGGCCGCCGGTATGCCGGAGCCGTCACGCTTGCCGGTGGCCTCGGGCAGTTCCATCGCAACTCCATTGGCAGCAGCAGCCGTGGCCGGGCTGGCGCCGACCCATCCAAGGATCAGGGTGTCCTCTCCGCGCAGGAAACGATGGCAGCGGACGCCGCCGGTGGCACGACCCTTGGCCGGATACTCGGCGAACGGGGTGACCTTGAGCGAACCGGGCTCGGTGCCCGGCAAGGCGCCAGAAGAGCCGCTGGAGGTAACCACGAGGTTGGTCGCCCGGAGATCGACGGCGCCGAAGAACACGGCCTCCGCGCCAGAGGCCAGCTTGATGCCGGCCATGCCTGCGGCGGTGCGACCCTGTGGTCGCACGAAGGACGCAGGAAAGTGCAGCAGCTGTGCGTCAGAGCTGATGAACGCGAGCTCCTCGTCGCCAGTGCGAAGCTCGACCGCACCCACCACGTGGTCGCCGGCCTTGAGGCTGATGATCTCCCAGTCGTCCTTGTTGCCGGGGTAGTCGGTCGTCACTCGCTTGACGACCCCTGCGGCGGTTCCGAGGGCGAGGCCGAGGGAGCCTGGCGACAGCGACGTCAGGATCAGCGGCTGCTCACCCTTGGGCAGGTCCACGAAGGCCGCCAGCGGAGCGCCCCCGGACAGCGAGGGGGTGCCGTTGGTTGGCGGCAGGATCGGCAGGTCCAACGCCGCGAGCCGGATCATCCGCCCGAGCGAGGTGACCAGGGCAACATGGCCACGGACGGTGCTCTGAACGGCGGCAACCACCACGTCGTGCTTGTGACGGGCGCCCTCGCTCGGTAGCGCCTCGACAGTGGTGGTGCGCGCCATCAGACCAGTGGAGGACAGCAGCACCCAACAGGGGTCGTCGGTCAGCTCCAGCGGTGTGGCCGTGGTGGGTGCAGTGCCGGCGGACTCCAGCAACACCGTGCGCCGCGGCGTCCCGTGCGCCTTGGCGACATCGGCGAGCTCATTGGACACCGTCTTGGCCAGCAGCTTCTCGTCACCAAGGATCGCGCGCAATGCCTCGATCTGTCGTTCCAGCTCAGCCTTCTCGGTTTCGAGCTCGACCCTGGAGAACTTCGTCAGCCGGCGCAGCTGCAGGTCCAGGATGTACGTGGCCTGCGGGTCGGAGAGATCGAAGACGTCCATCAGCCGGGCCTTGGCGACCGCCGCGTCGTCGGAGGCCCGGATGACCTGGATGACCTCGTCGATGTCCACGATGGCGATCAGCAGCCCCTCGACGAGGTGCAGCCGCTCCTCACGCTTACGCAGCCGGTAGGCGCTGCGCCGGCGTACGACGTCGAGGCGGAAGTCGACGTACACCCGCAGGAGGTCCTTCAGGCCGAGGGTGCGTGGCTGGCCGTCGACCAAGGCGACGTTGTTGATGCCGAAGTTGTCCTCCATCGGCGTCATCTTGAAGAGCTGTTCCAGTACCGCCTGGGGGTGGAAGCCGCCCTTGACCTCGATGACCAGCTGAAGGCCGTGCTTGCGGTCTGTCAGGTCCTTGACATCGCTGATGCCCTGAAGCTTCTTGGACTGGACCAGATCCTTGATCTTCTCGATGACCTTCTCGGGTCCGACCAGGTAGGGCAGCTCAGTGACGACGATGCCTAGCTTTCGCGGGGTGACGTGCTCGATCCGGGTCGTCGCACGAGTGCGAAAGGAACCACGCCCGGTGAGGTACGCGTCGCGGATCCCTTCCAGCCCGACGATCTTGCCGCCGCACGGAAGATCGGGTCCGGGGACGAACTTCATCAGGTCGTCCAGCGAGCACTGCGGGTTGGCCATGAGATGGCGGGCCGCGCCGATGACCTCCACGAGGTTGTGTGGTGCCATGTTCGTGGCCATGCCGACAGCGATGCCGCTGGCACCGTTCACGAGCAGGCTGGGGAACGCCGCGGGCATCACCCCTGGTTGCATCAGCTGATCGTCATAGTTGGGGACGAAGTCGACGGTCTCCTCATCGAGGCTGTCGGTCATCAGCATCGCGGCTGCGGCGAGCCGGGCCTCGGTGTAGCGGGCTGCCGCCGGTCCGTCGTCCAGCGAACCGAAGTTTCCGTGACCGTCGACCAGCGGCATCCGCATCGTGAAGGACTGCGACATGCGTACCAGCGCGTCATAGATGGAGCCGTCACCGTGAGGGTGATACTTGCCCATCACCTCGCCGACCACCCGGCTGCTCTTGACGTGTCCACGCTCGGGTCGGAGCCCGAGCTCATTCATACCGAACAGGATTCGTCGCTGCACGGGCTTGAGCCCATCTCGGGCATCAGGCAGGGCGCGGGAGTAGATCACCGAGTAGGCGTACTCCAGGAACGCCCCCTGCATCTCCTCCTCGACGTCGATGTCAACGATCCGCTCGGTGAAGTCTGCCTCCGGCGGCGGGGTTGATGACGTGCGACGGGCCATGCTCGGGGATTCTCCTTGTGGTTGGTTGGTGCGGTGCGTGAGTGCGGTTGTTCAGTGCGGTTGTTCAATACTGTGGCTCAGACCATTACCTTATTCTCGCCCTTGCCTGGACAGGCTCTGCCCCCGACTCGCCGGCGGCGGGACCAGAGCAGGTCGGCGGCGAGCTGGCCGGCCAGTCAGAACCCGTCGTTGGCGTCCTGCGGTGAGTGCGCCGCGCGCAGCGGCGGCCATTGCGGTGACATCTGTGGACCTGCAGGGCGACGATGTGAAGAGATCCGGAGATAGAACAGCCAGAACAAATGACTGAATCGGTCCGATCAAGGTGGTGAGTGGCGTCCGAAGCGTCCGTAGTGGGCCACCTGGTCCAGTCCACGTAGGCCTCGCTTGAGGCTTCCACTCTTGGGATGCGGCCTCGGATAGCCCAATGACACCACCCCGACCAGGTGGCGGTCATGAGGGATGTCGAACGCCTCGAAGACGTCCTCGTGCGCCTCGGGAGGCGTCCCGAAGAAGCAGGCGCCCAGACCCTGGTCGACCGCGGTCAACAGGATCATCAGGGCCGCCATGCCCGTGTCAATGTCCCAGTAGGGGACCGGCCATCGCGCCTCGTCCATGTCGTCCCAGCCCTTGTCCGACTCGGCATAGCGCCGCAGGTAGGTGCCTTCATCGGACAGACACAGGATGAGCACGGGAGCGCTCTTGATGCCCGCCAGCCACATGTCCGGCTCGTCGTCGGGATCGGTGGTGGCCGACCAGTAGGCCTCTCGTTCGCCAGGTTTGGTCAGTACGACGAAATCCCAGCCCTGGCTGAAGCCTGCACTCGGTGCCCGGATCGCATTGCGCAGCGCCGTTTCGACGACCTTGGCGGGCACGCCGCGGTCGGAGTCGTAGCGCCGAACCATGTGGCGCTTGGCAATGACGTCAGAGAACTCCACACGATCACTGTTTCACGGGCACTGAGTTCTGTGCGAGCACTGTGTCAGGGGACGGAACCGTTATGACCTGCGGTGCGTCACACCTACATGACGCTCACCATCACTGCTCGTCGCGCTTCCCTGGTCATTCTCGCCCTCATGTGCCTCATGGTCGTCTACCTCGTCGGTGCGAATCGTTCGGCAGGCACGCCGCCGCCGGCGGCGGCCTTCACCGGGGCCAGCAACAGCTCACCGACCCTGCCCCCGCCGATCGCGGGAGTCGGGGCTGCGGGCATCACTGTGGGCGCCACGGCGGACGTGGCAGGCATCCCGGACACGTTGCGGCTCGATCTGTCCGTCGTCGCGACTGCCCCCTCGGTGTCCGAAGCGCTCGCGAAGGCCAATGGCTCTGCTGACGCCGTCCAGAAGTCGCTGCTCGGCAACGGCGTCGCAAAGAAGGACTTGCAGACGTCGGGACTGAACATCGCGCCCAGCTACGACTATGCGAACACCGCAGCGCCCCGGCTCAAGGGCTACGACGTCACGGAAGGTCTCAGCGCCAAGCTGCGTGACCTCGGCCGCGCTGGAGATGCGATCGGCAAGGCCGTCGGTGCCGGTGGCGACGTCGTTCGGGTCAACGGGATCAGTCTTGATCTGCAGGACACGGGGGCGCTGGTGTCCAAAGCTCGGGACCGCGCGTTTGCGGACGCCAAGATCAAGGCCGAGCAATACGCCAGGGCCGCAGGGCGTTCGTTGGGTGAGGCCGTGGGCATCGCTGAGAATGTTGCCACGCCGTCGCCGATCTCCGTGGCTTCTGGCTCCATGGCCAAGCCGTCTGACGTTCCGATCCAGCCAGGCAGTCAAGTGGTCAGCGTGAGCGTGACAGTGGTCTTCGCGATGGGTTGAGCTCAGTGCACGTTGGGGGCGGGTGCACCGCGCCCAAGGCCGCTAGC